>JBOGDL010000455.1:0-3602 GCA_050701815.1 Micromonosporaceae bacterium
ATGACGTCCCAGTTCCAGTCATCGCCCCAGAACCCGTGCACAAACACGATCGGGTCGTGACCAGCGGCGTGCGCGGGCGCCGCCGATCCCACCACAGTGAGGGTGAGAGCGGCGGCGAGCGTGGCCAGCCCCGCGACAGCGCTGCGAATCCGATGACGCATCCGTGCCTCCCCAGGCCCGTCCTGCTGCGCCCGGAGGAGCGGTGACGCCGCAGGATGCCGCCAAGCTACTCGCAAGTCACTTCCGGGTAAAGGCCGGTTTGGGAAAAAAGTCGCCACGGGTCGGAGGTCCGCAACGCCATCCATCCACAGCGGACCGCGGGGCAGTGAGTAGCCGTGGCGGACCGTGCGGCAGTGAGTAGCCGTGCCTTTCTATCCTCACCATGTGACGCTCGGCTGGCGGCGCCCGGGCCGGGCCGCGGCATCGCCGGGGCGGGGTCAAGACCTGCGGAGATGGGGAATCGCGAAATGCGTGTGTTGTTGTCGACCACCGGGACACGCGGGGACGTTGAGCCGCTGGTGGCACTCGCAGCGCAATTGCGGGCACTCGGCGCGGAGGTGCGGGTGTGCGCGCCGCCGGATCAAGAGTTCGCGCAGCGGCTGGCCGAGGTCGGGGTGTCGCTGGCGCCGGTCGGCCCACCGGTGCGCCCGCTGATGCACGAGGCAGGTCCGCCGTCGACGGCGGACCTGTCCCGGGACGCGACCGAGATGATCGCCGCGCAGATCAACCAGCTCGCCACGGCCGCCGAGGGATGTGATGCGCTGGTGGCCGCCGGCGTGATGCAGCTCGCCGCGCGGTCGGTGGCCGAGAAACTCAGCATCCATTACGTGTACGCGAGCTATTGCCCGGTCTTCCTGCGCTCGCCGCACCACCCGCCGCTGCCGCTGCCGGGCAAGCCGTTCCCACCGGACGTGACCGACAACCGGGTGCTCTGGGACCTGGACGCCGAAAGCTGGAACAAGGTGTTCGGCCTGGCGCTCAACACGAACCGGTTGCACATGGGCTTACCGCCGGTGAGCGACGTGCAGAGCCATGTCCTCACCGACGAGCCGTGGCTGGCGGCGGACCCCATCCTTGCCCCCTGGCGGCGGCCGGCGGACGTCTACGTCACGCAGACCGGCGCGTGGACCCGGCCCGACGACCGGCCGCTCACCGCCGAGCTGGAGAAGTTCCTGGACGCCGGCCCGCCGCCGGTGTACGTGGGCTTCGGCAGCATGCGCGCCCCGAAAGACGCCGCCCGGGTGGCCATCGAGGCGATCCGCGCGCAAGGCTGCCGTGCGCTCGTCGCCCGTGGCTGGGCCGACCTCGCCCCGATCGATGACGCCGACGACTGCTTCGCCATCGGCGAGGTCAACCACCAGGCGCTGTTCGGCCGAGTCGCCGCCGTCGTGCACCACGGCGGCGCGGGCACCACCACCGCCGCCGCTCGGGCCGGGGCGCCCCAGGTCGTGGCCCCCCAGATGATGGACCAGCGATACTGGGCCCGCCGGGTGGCCGGCCTGGGGATCGGCACGGCGCACAGCGGGCCGACGCCAACCACCGAGTCCCTGTCCGCCGGGCTCAAGGCCGCTCTGACCCCGGACACCCGCGCCCGGGCCACCGCCGTGGCGGGCGCCATCCGCACCGACGGCGCGGCGGCGGCCGCGCAGCTGCTGCTCGACACGATCAGCCGAGAGAAGTCCATGTCCGCGTGAACACGCTCTGGGCGCCCCACGCGCTCTAGGCCCCGAGCGCGTCGCAGGTCCTAGGGTTCGACGCCGACCGCGGCGCCCGGCACCATCACGTGGATGAGCACCGGGAGGTGATCCGAGGAGTCAGTCGTGATCACCTCGGCGCTGATGCTGGTCACGTCCGGCGAGGACAGCACGTAGTCGATCCGCTTGATCGGGTTCGCGACCGGGTACGTGTGCCCGGCGCCGACGCCGGCTTCGACCCAGGTGTCTGTCAGATCCCGGGTGAGCTCCACGATTTCGGGCGCCTCCGGGGTGGCGTTCAGGTCGCCCACCAGCAGCACCGGCTCGCCTGGTGTCCCCACCAGCTCGCGGATCCTGGCCACCTGCGCCAGCCGCTCCTGCCGCGACGTGTGCTCCAGGTGGGTGTTATACGTCCGTACCGGGACACCGCGCACGTTGATCCGGGCGTACAACAGGCCCCGCTGCTCGGTGGCAGGCGACTTGGGAAGCAGTGTGTTGCTCCACTCCAGGATTGGATGCCGGGACAGGATCGCGGTGCCGTACTCACGGCGGGGCGCGTCAGGTTCCAGTGGGTCCAGGCTGAGGTTCGCCCCGTACACCACATGCGTTTCGAGGCGCTCAGCCAGCCATCTTGCCTGGTCGACGAAGTCGCTGCGGGCGCCGAAGTGCCGGTCCACTTCCTGCAGCCCCGCCACTTGCACCCGGTGGTCCTGGATCACACGGGCGACGCGTTCCAGATCGAGTGCGCCGTCGACACCGGCGCCGTGGTGGATGTTGAAGCTCATCACGCGCAGCGCTCGATCCGGCGCGGCCGGGACCCCTTCCGTGTCGGCCCGAGCTGCCGGGCCAAGGCCGAGCAGCACAGCGTTGACTGCCAGAGCGCCGGCCCCTGCGAGGACCTGGCGCCGCCGCAGCGGGTGAGGGGGTCGGGCCTGATTTCGCGACACACGCATTAATGACATGGCAGATATTTTCAGTCCAGACCGGATTTCAGTCCAGCGGCACCAGCCCCCGTTCATGGGCCCGACACCCCAGCGTCACGCTTGGCAATTACCTGATCGACCGATCGTCCGCGTGGTGTCCATCGTCGACAATGGCTTTACCTCGGGCAGATGGAGGCGCTGTTATGAACCTGTTCGACGGAACCATCTGGGAGATCGGCGGCCGTGACTTCCTTTTCTGGTACGGCGTGCTCGCTCTGATCAGCATCGGCTCGGTTCTCTATGTGCGGAGGCGTGGGCGGGGGCGGACGACCTCCGGGCATTCGAACCTGGAGCCTGTCCAAGCTGGGTTGCTTCACAGCCAGAAGTTGGCGATCGCCGTCGCGCTGACCTCGCTACGGGCTCGTGGCGCCATCGCGGCCGACCAGAAATGGCAACTGAACGTGACAGGTCATCTGACCCCGGAAGCGAACAGCCTGGAGCGAGCTCTGTTTCAGGCGTTGAGCGAAGGCCGCAGTCGTACCAGGCTGATTGCCAGTCCCGCCGTGTCGGACGCACTCGCAGCGCTGGACACACGGTTGGTCGACAGGGGGCTGCTGGCGCCGCCGCATGTGCATCGCCGGACTCAACGTGCCCCGTTGGGGCTGCTGCCGGTGTGGACATTGGGCGTGGTGTGCATTGCCTTCGGGGTGGTGAGCGACCGCCCTGTCGTCACGCTGACAGTGATGACGTTGATCGTCGCTGGGGTTGCCTACTTTCTGTGGCGTCGCCCGGTGTCCCGAGTGACGCGCGCCGGCGTCGCCACGTTGTCCCACCTCCGAACACTCCACGCGCACCTGGGCCCGGACAAGTCGCCCGCGCTGACCACGTACGGGCCGGCGACCGCTGCCATGGCCGTCGCCCTCTACGGCGCCGCGGCGTTGCAGTTCTCCGACCGGACGTTCATCGAGACAGCATGGGTGCCTGC
>JBOGDL010000456.1:0-15783 GCA_050701815.1 Micromonosporaceae bacterium
GGCATCGGCAATCTCCGGGGCGCTCTCGTCGGCGGCTTGGCGATCGGCCTGATCGAGACGTACGGCTCCAGCATCTTCGGGTCCCAGTGGTCGGACGTGATCGTGTTCGCGATCTTGGTGCTGGTGCTGATGTTCCGGCCTACCGGCATCCTCGGCGAATCCCTGCAGCAGGCGCGCGCATGAAGGCTGGAAACAACATGCAGAGGCATAGCGGCGGCAACCGACTCCACGGCGTGGGGCAAAGCGTGAAACGCAAGTACTGGAGCCCGGTCGTTCGGCTGGGCGATCAGGTGTCCCGATGGTGGGCGAGAGCCCCGTGGTGGCAACGCTGGGCCGTCTACGCGCTGGCGATTGTGGGGGCGTTGCTGCTCCCGAATGCCACGTTCATGACCCCGGCGGCGCACTGGCCCACGGTGCTCTTCTATCCGATCGGCGGCTTCGTGCTGCTCGCCATCGGACTGAACGTGGTGGTGGGGCAGGCCGGCCTGCTCGACCTCGGGTACGTGGCGTTCTTCGCCATCGGCGGCTACACCATGGCGGTCCTGGGCACCAAGTTCGGCCTGGGGTTCTGGGAGATCATGCCACTGGCCATCGTGATCTCAGCGGCCGCCGGGGTGATCCTCGGGGCGCCCACGCTGCGACTTCGGGGTGACTACCTGGCGATCGTCACGCTCGGCTTCGGCGAGATCGTGCGAGTGGTGGCGGAGAACACCGAATACCTCGGCGCCAGCCGGGGAATCGTCGGCATCCCGCACCCGCCCCCGATGCTCGGGCTGGAATTCGGGGTGGACCCGCTGCCGTACTACTACCTGTTGGTGGCGCTCGCCGTACTGGTGATTATTTTTGTGCGCCGCCTGGAAAAGAGCCGGGTGGGCCGGGCCTGGGCCGCGATTCGGGAAGACGAGGACGCGGCGGAGATCATGGGGGTCCCGACCTTCCGATTCCGGATTCTCGCCTTCATGATCGGGTCCGCGATTGGCGGCGTCACGGGCGTGCTGTTCGCCGCGAAGACGATCGCGATCCTGCCCACCAACTTCCCGTTCCTGCTCTCCGCCATCGTGCTGGTGTGTGTGGTGTTCGGCGGATCGGGCAACCTGCCAGGGGTGATCCTGGGCGCGTTCCTGATCGCCTGGCTGCCGGAGCGCTTCCGAGGCTTTGAGGACTACCGGGTGCTGGTCTTCGGCGCCGTGCTGGTGGTCATGATGGCGTTCCGGCCGGAGGGCCTGCTGCCCTCACGCCGGCGCAAGGCGGAGCTCACCGAGGGCACCGGGGGGATGGGCGCCCTGGGCGCCGAGGTCGGCGGTCCGGGCGGCACTGTCCCGCCCGAGGAAGTGAAGGTGAGCAAGTGAGCGAGTCGACCCCATCGGCCGGCGCCGAGCCGGTGCTGGAGCTCAAGCGGCTGACCAAGCGTTTTGGAGGCGTGGTCGCCCTGCAAAAGATGGACCTGACCGTGCGCAAAGGTCAGATTTTTGGTCTGATCGGGCCCAACGGCGCTGGTAAGACGACGATCTTCAACGTGGTGACCGGGGTCTACCAGCCCACTGAGGGCCAGGTCGCGTTCGAGGGCAGCCGGCTGTCGGGCACGAAGCGCTTCAAGGTCACCAAGCGAGGCGTCGCCCGTACCTTCCAGAACATTCGGCTGTTCCAGAACATGACGGCGACGGAGAACGTGATGGTGGGCGCGGACGCGCACCACCGGACCGGAGTCTTCGGCGCCGCTTTGGGGCTGCCGTGGCACTGGATCGAAGAGCGGCGTGGCAAGCAAAACGCCGCTGAGTTGCTGGACTTCGTGGGGATCGGCCGGCGGGCTGAGGATTACGCCAAGAACCTCCCGTACGGGGATCAGCGCCGCTTGGAGATCGCCCGCGCCTTGGCGACGAACCCCCGGCTGCTGCTGCTGGACGAGCCCGCCGCCGGTATGAATCCGGCGGAGAAGCAGTCGCTGCAGGAGTTGATTCGCAAGATCCGCGATCAGGGTCGGACGGTGCTCTTGATCGAGCACGACATGGGTCTGGTGATGGATCTGTGCGACCAGATCGCGGTCCTGGACTTCGGTCAGAAAATCGCGGACGGCTCGCCGCGTGAGGTTCAGAACAACCCCGCGGTGATCGCGGCCTACCTGGGGGCGCCCGCAGATGCTTCTTGAGATTGACAACATCCACGTCCACTACGGCAAGATCGAGGCGATCAAGGGCGTCTCCCTCAAGGTCGACCAGGGCGAGATCGTGACCTTGATCGGAGCCAACGGCGCCGGCAAGTCCACCACGCTGAAGACGATTTCGGGGCTGCTCGGCGTGACTTCAGGGCAGGTCTGGTTCCAAGGTCGGGACATCACGAAACGCCCCGGCTACAAGCGGGTGCTCGACGGGATCGGGCAGGCGCCCGAGGGCAGAGGGATCTTCCCCGGCATGACGGTGCTGGAAAACCTGATGATGGGCGCGTACGCGCGCAAAGGCAGCGTGGCCAAGGAACTGGCCGAGGTCTACGACCTGTTCCCGCGGCTCAGAGAGCGGCGGGAACAGGCTGGTGGCACGCTCTCCGGCGGCGAGCAGCAGATGCTCGCGATCGGCCGCGCGTTGATGACCGCGCCTAAGGTGCTGATGCTGGACGAGCCGTCCATGGGGTTGGCGCCGATGCTGGTGTCGCAGATCTTCGAGATCATCGGCGAGATCAACCGCAGAGGCGCCACTGTGCTGCTGGTGGAGCAGAACGCCACCCAGGCGTTGAACATCGCGGATCGCGCGTACGTGCTGGAGACCGGCCGTGTGGTGACGTCGGGGCCGGCTTCTGAGATGCTCGACGACCCCAAGGTGAGGGCCGCGTACCTGGGTGGCGACCTCGGGGACGGCGCAGCCGCCACGCCAGCCGCTCCGGCCCGCGGCGCCGGTTCTGGATCCAAGCCAGCCGACGGCGATGTCGGCGAAGAATCTGTCGGTGATGACGACTAGAGTCGCCTGTCGTGAACGCTGCGACTGCTGACTCGGCACACCAGACGAGCGAGACCGCGACCCAGCGGCTGGAGACGGACAAAGGCGGGCAGCCGCCCCGGCTGCTGCTGCTTGACGGGCACTCGCTGGCGTACCGGGCGTTCTTCGCGCTGCCGGTGGAGAACTTCTCCACCTCCACCGGCCAGCCGACCAACGCTGTGTACGGGTTCACCTCGATGTTGATCAACATGCTGCGCGATGAGCAGCCCACCCACATCGTGGTGGCCTTCGATGTGTCCCGGCGCTCGTTCCGGACCGAGCAGTACGCGGAGTACAAGGCCGGCCGCTCCGAGAGCCCAACGGACTTCGTGGGTCAGGTCAGCCTGATCCAGGAGGTGCTCACCGCGCTTCGCATTCCCATGGTGAGCAGCGAGGGGTACGAAGCCGACGATGTGATCGCCACGCTGGTGGAGCAAGCGCGGGAACTCAACGCCGAAGTGCTGATCTCCACCGGGGATCGGGACGCGTTCCAGCTGGTTGACGACCGGGTCACGGTGCTCTACCCGAAGCGAGGGGTCTCCGAGTTGACCCGGATGACGCCCGCGGAGGTGCTGGAGCGCTATGGCGTGCCGCCTGAGCGCTATCGCGATCTCGCCGCGTTGGTGGGCGACAAGTCGGACAACCTCGAGGGTGTGCCCGGTGTCGGCGCCAAGACCGCGGCGAAGTGGATCACCACGTACGGGTCTCTGGACGGCGTGGTGGAGCATGTCGACCAGATCAAGGGCAAAGTCGGCGACAGCCTCCGAGCGCATCTCGCCAACGTGCTACGCAACGCCCAACTGAACTGCCTGGTTCGGGATCTGACGCTGCCGATCGCGGTGCGGGACCTGGCCTGGCCGGGGTGGGACCGGGAGGAGGTCCACCGGGTCTTCGACACCCTGCAGTTCCGGGTGTTGCGGGATCGCCTGTATCAGTACCTGGAGCCGGTGGCCCCAGAGGCGGAGTCGGGTTTCGAGCTGGACGGCGTGATCATCCGACCTGGCCAACTGGGCGCCTGGCTGGAGCAGCATGCGGTGGCCGGGCAGCGGCTGGGAATCGCCGCGACGGGTGTCTTCGGACGAGGCACGGGCAGTGTCACCGCGATCGGGGTGGCGAGCGGCTCAGGTCACGCAGCCTGGTTCGCGCCGGATCAGCTGGACGAGTCCGACGAACGCGCGTGGTCAGACTTCCTGGCCGACGAGCGGCGCCGCAAGGTGATGCACGACGCCAAGCGAGCGTTGCTGGCCTTCGCCGCGCACGGCTGGAACGCGGCCGGGCTGGACTGTGAGACCGCGCTCGCGGCGTACCTGGTGAAACCTGACCAGCGGTCGTACGATCTCGCCGACCTCGCGCTGCGCCACCTGCACCGTGAGCTCCGGCTCGACGAGACTGGCGATGGCCAGCTGACCTTGGACGGGCTCGCGGACGAGTTGGGCGATCAGGGCGCCGAACGGCAGCTGATGCTGCAGGCCAGGGCGACGCTGGATCTCGCTGAGGCGCTCGAGGGAGAGCTGGAGCAGCACGGTGGCGCCGAGCTGCTGCGAGACGTCGAGTTGCCGTTGATCGACGTGCTGGGACGGATGGAGCAGGTCGGGATCGCCGCGGACGTCAGCTACCTGACGGAGCTGGAAGCGCATTTCGCGGGCGAGGTCAAAGCGGCGGCGCAGGCCGCGTACGGGGTGGTGGGCCGCGAGTTCAACCTGGGTTCGCCCAAACAGCTGCAGCAAGTGCTCTTCGACGAGCTGGAGCTGCCGAAGACCAAGCGGATCAAGACCGGCTACACCACTGACGCCGACGCCCTGCAGAACCTGTTCGTGTCCACCGGCCACCCCGTGCTGGAGCACTTGCTGCGCCACCGGGACGTGGCCAGGTTGAAGTCGACGGTCGATGGCCTGTTGAAGTCGGTAAGTGAAGATGGTCGGGTTCACACCACCTTCCACCAGACCATCGCCTCTACGGGGCGTCTGTCATCCACTGATCCCAACCTGCAGAACATCCCGATCCGCACCGAAGAGGGGCGGCGGATCCGGCGTGCGTTCGTGGTGGGAGAGGGGTACGACTGCCTGCTCACCGCTGACTACAGCCAGGTCGAGATGCGCATTATGGCGCACCTGTCGGAGGACGCCGGCCTGGTGGAGGCGTTCCACTCGGGAATGGATTTCCATGCCGCCACCGCGGCCAGTGTTTTCAGCGTCCCCGCCGAGATGGTGACGCCTGAGCAGCGGCGCCGGATCAAGGCGATGAACTACGGCCTGGCGTACGGGTTGTCCGCGTACGGGTTGTCCAACCAGCTCGGCATCTCGCCGGACGAGGCGAGAGTGCTGATGGAAGAGTACTTCGGCCGGTTCGGGGGAGTCCGCGACTACCTCCGCGCGCTCGTGGCGCAGGCACGGCAGGAGGGGTACACCGAGACCATCATGGGTCGCCGGCGCTACCTGCCCGACCTGGTCAGCGACAACCGGCAGCGGCGGGAGATGTCGGAGCGGATGGCGCTCAACGCGCCGATCCAAGGCTCAGCAGCCGACATCATCAAGGTCGCGATGCTGCGGGTGGACGAGGCGTTGCGGGCCGGCGGCATGCGGTCTCGGATGTTGCTGCAGGTCCATGACGAGCTGGTGTTCGAGGTCGCCGCCGACGAGCGCGATGCCGTCGAGGAGATGGCACGCCGCGAGATGGGCGGCGCCTACCAGCTGGCGGTGCCGCTGGAGGTCTCCATCGGGATCGGTCGGGACTGGGATTCCGCCGGTCACTGAGACGGGCCATTGCGAGGTCCGGGTTGAGCCTCCCTCGATTCGAAACCTGGGCTGCCCCGCGCATGTGGCGGGAAGTTTTCGCCGGCTGTGTCCGAAACGCCGGTGGTACGCGCACCTTCTCGCAGACTCCCACGCCCGAGAAGGCCGGGTTGGACCTTGTGGTATTACGCACGGTACGCTGGTCGACGCGCTTGGGCCCGCGTGTCTCGGCAGGGAGTGGGTGCGCGTCGTCGCGGCAGGACGATCCGGGGTTCGGGGAAGGTGATCCGGTGCTTGTCTCATGCGGCGAGGGACCCAGGCGTGAGACCGACTGACCACCATTGACCGGAGCAACTGCCCACATGACGAGCAGCATCGAGGCCACCTCGAGCGTAGCCGCGGACCAATCCAAGGAAGGCGGCAGCCAGGTCGCCGTCGACGACATCGGCTCTGAGGAAGAATTCCTTGCCGCGATCGACGAGACCATCAAGTACTTCAATGACGGCGACATTGTCGAAGGCACTGTCGTCAAGGTCGACCGGGACGAGGTCCTGCTCGACATCGGTTACAAGACCGAGGGCGTGATCCCGTCCCGGGAGCTGTCCATCAAGCACGACGTCGATCCGAACGATGTGGTCGCGGTTGGCGATCCCATTGAGGCGCTTGTGCTCCAGAAGGAGGACAAAGAAGGCCGCCTGATCCTCTCGAAGAAGCGCGCCCAGTACGAGCGCGCCTGGGGCACCATCGAGAAGATCAAGGAAGACGATGGGGTCGTGCGCGGCACCGTCATCGAAGTGGTCAAGGGCGGTCTGATTCTGGACATCGGGTTGCGTGGCTTCCTGCCCGCCTCCCTGGTCGAGATGCGCAGGGTGCGGGATCTGCAGCCGTACGTCAGCCGCGAGCTCGAAGCCAAGATCATCGAGCTGGACAAGAACCGCAACAACGTGGTCCTGTCCCGCCGTGCCTGGCTTGAGCAGACCCAGTCCGAGGTGCGCACCGAGTTCCTCAACAAGCTCGCCAAGGGCCAGGTTCGCAAGGGCGTGGTGTCCAGCATCGTCAACTTCGGCGCCTTCGTCGACCTCGGCGGTGTGGACGGCCTGGTGCACGTCTCCGAGCTCTCCTGGAAGCACATCGACCACCCGTCCGAGGTGGTCGAGGTGGGCCAGGAGGTCGAGGTCGAGGTGCTCGACGTCGACCTCGAGCGGGAGCGGGTCTCGCTGTCGCTGAAGGCGACCCAGGAAGACCCGTGGCGGCAGTTCGCCCGTACCCACCAGATCGGTCAGATCGTGCCGGGCAAGGTCACCAAGCTGGTGCCGTTCGGCGCCTTCGTCCGGGTGGACGACGGCATCGAGGGCCTGGTCCACATCTCGGAGTTGGCCGAGCGCCACGTCGAGGTGCCTGAGCAGGTGGTTGTGGTCGGCGCCGATGTGATGGTCAAGGTGATCGACATCGACCTGGAGCGGCGTCGGATCTCGCTGTCGCTGAAGCAGGCCAACGAGGGTGTGCAGGAGGGCGAGGAGCACTTCGACCCGACCCTCTACGGCATGGCGGCCACGTACGACGAGCAGGGCAACTACATCTACCCGGAGGGCTTCGACGCGGACAGCGGCGAGTGGCTCGACGGGTACGACAAGCAGCGTGAGGAGTGGGAAGGGCAGTACGCCGAGGCCCGTACCCGCTGGGAAACTCACATGCAGCAGGTTCGCGATGCTCGTGAGGCGGCCGAGGCGGAGGGCGCAGCCGAGGAAGCCGGTTCGAGCAAGCCGGCGGCTCCTTCCGGCGGTCGTTCCTCGGCGCAGCCGCAGCAGGCGACGGTCGTGGAGCCGAGCGGCACCCTCGCGACAGACGAGGCGCTGGCAGCCCTGCGCGAAAAGCTTGCCGGCAACAACTGAGCGAACTCAAAGCGTCGTTGGCGGCGCTCTCCGTGGCCGAACCCTCCGGGACCACTCGGAGGGTTCGGGCGGAGACGCGTGGTCCCGGAGGGTTCGCTTGCGTGACCTCCGGCCACGCGGCGGCTTGTGCGGCCTTGCCAACGACGCTTTGAGCCTCGCTCATCCCGAGCGGCCTCAAGCACGCAGCAAAGCACAGCGAATGGCACCGCTGGAAATCCAGCGGTGCCATTCGCTGTCTGGTGCGCCCGCATGACAGGGTGATCACATGTTGAAGGTGGGACTCACTGGTGGGATCGGCGCCGGCAAGAGCTCCGCTGCGAGACGCCTGGAACAACTGGGCGCGGTGATCGTCGACGCCGACCAGGTGGCGCGCGAGGTGGTGGCCCCGGGCACGGCGGGTCTCGCCGAGGTGACAGCGGCATTCGGCGAGAATGTGCTCGCTGCAGACGGGTCCCTCGATCGACCCGCCTTGGCCGCGAAGGTGTTCTCGGATCCGGCGGCCCGTCAACGGTTGGAAGCCATCGTGCATCCCCGGGTGCGGCAGGCGACGGCCGAGCGGGTAGCGGCGGCGGCGCCGGACGCGGTTGTGGTCAACGACGTCCCGCTGCTGGTGGAGACCGGGCTGGCTGCCACCTTCGATCTGGTCATCGTGGTGGAGGCGCCGGAGCAGGTTCGGATCGACCGGCTGGTGCGCGACCGTGGCATGACTCCGAGCCAGGCCGCCGAGCGGATCGCCGCTCAATCGTCGCGACAACAACGTCTCGCCGCGGCCGACGTCGTGCTGGACAACTCCGCCGACGTGGACGCGTTGCACGCCGAGATCGATTCGCTCTGGAGCAGCCGGCTGGCGCCGTACGAGGAAAATCTCAGGCTCCGTCGACGGCTCCACAGCGATGAGCGGTTGGCTCTGACGCCGTACCGACACAGTTGGCCCGCCGAGTACCAGCGGATCGCCGGCAGGGTACGGCGCGCGATGGGAAAGCACGCGCGACGGGTCGACCATGTCGGGTCGACGTCGGTGCCGGGAATGCCAGCTGAGGATGTGATCGACGTGCTGGTGACGGTGGCCGACCTGAGCGACGCCGACGCGGCTCAGGAACCGCTCGAGGCTGCTGGCTTTCCCCGCGCAGCGGAGATCCGAGGCGACGAGCCTTGGCCGTACGCGCCCGACCCGGCCGAGTGGGAGAAGCGCTTGCACGGGTTCACCGACCCGGGACGGCCGGTGCGCATTCACCTGGCACGTGCGGAGACAGCGGGATGGCGGGTGCTGCTGCTGATGCGCGACTGGCTCCGCGCCGTCCCCGCCGCCGCTGACGAGCACGCCCGCGAAAAGCGGCGCATCGCCGAATCGCACCACAGAGTCACCGGCTACGGCGCCGCCAAGGAGCCATGGTTCGACGCGGCCATGCCGCGGGCCGAGGCCTGGGCGAGCGCCACAGGATGGCGTACGCCTGGGTGGTGACGGTGGTGACAACGATGAGGCCCCCCCGGACAATGCCGGAGGGGCCTCCCTACGCAGGTAGGTCGCGCGCGGTCGGCTCTAGCCGATCACACGGGGCGCTCAGCGACCTTGCGGTCGAAGGCTGCTACTCGTGCTCTGGGACCCCGGCAGCCGTCTCAAGGGCGCCGTCCTCCCAGCCGCTGCAGCAACGCCACCTGCGTTCCATCGTTCACGGTAGCGCGGCCTGATTGCACCCACAACCGCTTTCCGTAACTGATCAGGACGGCTGGCGCATTATCGGCTTTCTCACGCGAACATGGGATGTCGGACCCCGCGCGTACGGTTGTCTGAGTGAGGCGAGCGCGGGTGTTGAGTCCGCCAGCCCGCGATCACTGTCCGGCGGTGATCACGATGTTTCGGCTACCCGTCCGGCGACCAGCGGCGAGTGCGAGAAGTGAGCGCGTCGCGAGTGAGCTCAGAGGCGAAATGAGCGGAAGGCAGTCACGTGTCCCTTGACATCCCCCGGCGCGATGGCCGGTTCCAGGTGGTCAGCGAGTACCAGCCTTCCGGTGACCAGCCAACAGCGATCGCGGAGCTCACCCGATGCGTGAAGGCGGGAAACCGGCACACCGTGCTGCTCGGCGCCACGGGCACCGGCAAGAGCGCCACCACGGCGTGGCTGATCGAGCAGTTGCAGCGGCCGACCCTGGTGATCGCGCCGAACAAGACCCTGTGCGCCCAGCTCGCCAATGAGTTCCGGGACCTGCTGCCACACAACGCGGTCGAGTACTTCGTCAGCTACTACGACTACTACCAGCCCGAGGCGTACATCCCGCAGACGGACACGTACATCGAAAAGGACTCTTCGGTGAACGAGGAGGTGGAGCGGCTGCGCCACTCCGCGACCATGAGCCTGCTCACCCGGCGTGACGTGGTGGTGGTCGCCACCGTCTCCGCGATCTACGGGTTGGGCACCCCGCAGGAGTACCTGGACCGCTGCGTGAAGGTCGCGGTCGGCAAAGAGTTCGAGCGTGACACGTTGCTGCGCCGGCTGGTGGACATCCAGTACACCCGCAACGACATGGCCTTCGCGCGGGGGACGTTCCGGGTCCGGGGCGACACGATCGAGATCATTCCGGCGTACGAGGAGCTGGCGGTTCGGATCGAGATGTTCGGTGACGAGGTGGAGCGGCTGTACTACCTGCACCCGTTGACCGGCGACGTGCTGCGTGAGGCCGACGAGCTGCTGATCTTCCCCGCCAGCCACTACGTCGCCGGCCCGGAGCGGATGGAGCGGGCGCTGCGTGGCATCGAGGCGGAGTTGGCCGAGCGGCTGGAAGAGCTGGACCGGCAGGGCAAGCTGCTGGAGGCGCAGCGGCTGCGGATGCGCACCACGTACGACGTGGAGATGATGCGGCAGGTTGGGTTCTGCTCCGGGATCGAGAACTATTCATTGCATGTGGACGGGCGGGAGCCCGGCAGCCCGCCGCACTGTCTGCTCGACTACTTCCCGGACGACTACCTCACCGTGATCGACGAGTCGCACGTGACGGTGCCGCAGATCGGCGGCATGTACGAAGGCGACGCCTCCCGGAAACGCACCCTGGTCGACCACGGGTTCCGGCTGCCCAGCGCCCGGGACAACCGGCCGCTGCGGTTCGACGAGTTCGAAGAACGGGTCGGCCAGGCGGTGTACCTGTCCGCGACCCCGGGTCCGTGGGAGATGGAGCAGACCCAGGGCGAGTTCGTGGAGCAGGTGATCCGGCCCACCGGGCTGGTCGACCCCGAGGTGCTGGTGCGCCAGACCAAGGGTCAGATCGACGACCTGATTCACGAGATCTCCGAACGCGCCAATCGCAACGAGCGGGTGCTGGTCACCACGTTGACCAAGAAGATGGCCGAGGACCTCACCGACTACCTGCTGGAGCATGACATCCGGGTGCGCTACCTGCACAGCGAGGTGGACACGCTGCGCCGGGTGGAGCTGCTCCGCGAGCTGAGGCGCGGGGACTACGACGTGCTGGTCGGCATCAACCTGCTGCGGGAGGGCCTCGACCTCCCCGAGGTGTCCTTGGTGGCGATCCTGGACGCCGACAAGGAAGGGTTCCTGCGCTCGGAGACCAGCTTGATCCAGACCATCGGTCGGGCCGCCCGTAACGTCTCCGGCCAGGTGGTGATGTACGCGGACCAGATCACCCGGTCCATGGCCAGGGCGATCGACGAGACCAACCGGCGTCGCGCCAAGCAGGTCGCGTACAACACCGCGAACGGGGTCGACCCGCAGCCGCTCCGGAAGCGGATCGGGGACATCCTGGACGACATCTACCGGGAGGCGGACGACACCGCGGGGGCGCTCGCCGGCCACGGGCCGGGTGGTGGACTGATCGGTGGCGGACGGCAGCAGAGCCGCGGCAAGGCGCCGGTGCCAGAGGCCCGTTCGAAGAGCCGGGCGGTGGCGCAGACCCCGACCCGGGTAGGAATGGCACGGGCCGAGCTCGCCGATCTGATCTCTGAGTTGAACGAGCAGATGCTCGCCGCGGCCCGGGAACTGCAGTTTGAGTTGGCGGCCAGGATCCGGGACGAGATCGCGGAGCTGAAGAAGGAGCTGCGTCAGATGGACACCGCCGGGGTCACGTGAGCTGACAGGGAGGTTGCCGGACCCTCCGTGACAATCGGAGCTGGTTTGCACCCCGCGTCGCGATCAATCGCAACGTAGGGAACAATCTCCGGGCAAGGAGGGGAGTATCCCCTGCGGTGGTGTCGTCAGCACGGTCACGCTCGCTCGAGCCAGACCCGGCGCCGCCGGCCACCTGAGGTGGCGGGAGAGACCTCCGGTGTCACCTGACGACGACCGGAGGAACCCGTGGAAATCGATACCTGGGTGTGGGCTGTCACCCTCTTAGGCCTGTGCGGCCTCTTGGTCGCCGACCTGTTGATCATTGGCCGCAGACCCCACGAGCCGTCCCTGCGGGAGTGCCTGGTCTGGGTCAGCCTGTACGTCGGCCTGGCGTTGCTGTTCGGGCTTGGTGTGCTGTTCGCGTCAGGGCCGCGGCACGCGGGCGAGTTCTACGCCGGCTGGTTGACCGAGTACAGCCTGTCGGTGGACAACCTCTTCGTGTTCGTCATCATCATGTCCAGGTTCGCCGTGCCGCGGGCGTACCAGCAGAAGGTGCTGATGGTGGGGATCGTCATCGCGTTGCTGATGCGCGGCATCTTCATCGCGGCGGGTGTGGCGATCATCAATCAGTTCGTCTGGGTCTTCTACATCTTCGGCGCGTTCCTGCTGTACACCGCGGTGAAGCTCGCCGTGCCTCAGGGAGACGAGGAAGAGGACTTCAAGGAGAACGTGCTGATCCGGTGGACGCGGCGGGTGCTCCCGGTCTCCGACGACTACGTCGGGGCGAAGCTGACCACCCGTGGGCCCGCTCCCGCGGGGTCGAAGGTGAGCAAGCGGTCGGCGGGTCGGCTGTTCTTCACACCGATGCTGGTGGTGATGATCGCGATCGGCACCACTGACCTGATCTTCGCCCTGGACTCGATTCCGGCGATTTTTGGGCTGACCAAAGAGCCGTACCTGATTTTCACCGCCAACGTCTTCGCGTTGATGGGCCTGCGGCAGCTGTACTTCATGCTGGGTGGGTTGCTGGACCGGTTGGTGTACCTCAACATCGGCTTGGCTGTGGTGCTGGGCTTCATCGGTGTGAAGCTGGTGCTCGAGGCGCTGCACGAGAACAATCTGCCGTTCGTGAACGGCGGCCACCCGGTGCACAGCGTGCCCGAGGTCCCGATCGCGGTGTCCCTCACGTTCATCATCGGAACCTTGGCAATCGCCACGGTGGCGAGCGTGCTCCGGACCAGGCGTCAAGTGCGGGACGCGGCCAAAGGCAGCCAGCGGACGGCGGTCAAGTCCGACCCCGGCCAACGCTGAGGCTGCGCCCCGGTCAACCCTGAGTCTGCCCCGCGAAGGCTAAGTCCGACCCGCCCAACGCTCACGCTCGAGCGAGCGGGCGGGTCGGCGCCACGGCCTAGGGTGAACGCGTCAGAGCAGGATCCGCCCGGCGCTCACCAAGGTCTCCGCGCGCTCGCCCTCCAACGACTCCAGCACCACCCGTCGGTGCTGCTGCGACGCGTTGACCATCTTCCGCTCACCCGCCACCAGACCCACGTGGTGGATCTTGCGGTCCGGGTGGGCGAAGAAGTAAAGGTCCCCCGGCGACGCCTCGTCGATCGGGATCTCCTTGGTCGCCTCGGCCTGGTCACCGGCATCGCGGGGGATCGTGATGCCGTGCCTGCGGCAGGACATGTGCACCAGCCCGGAGCAGTCGACACCGTACGCGGACATGCCGCCCCACACGTACGGCGCATCGATGATCCGCTCCGCGACGGAGAGCACGTCATCAGCGGAAACCTCGCCGTCTGGCGCGGCCACCACGTCGTCCGCCCGCACCCAACCAGGCTCGTCCTGGCCCGGCACCAGCACCTGGCGCCAACCGCGGTACGTCCCGCCCACCCCGGTCAGCCGGGTGCCGATGGTCACCCCGTACAACAGGATGTCGCCGAAGGGGGCGTCGCGGACCGCTGTGGAGGACGCGTCCACCATCAGGTCGGTTCCGTCAGCCGGGGCAGCGGAGCCCGCTGCCAGCTGGCCCACGTGCAGCCAGCCGGGGTAGCCACGGGGATCCAGGTGGCTCGGCTGGCTCAGCGCCGCGACCTTCACCCAGTCGCCGTCGATCTGGTCCACCGTCACCCGTTCGCCGAGCAGCAACTGGCTCACCGCACGCTCCGGCTCGCCAGCCTTGTCCCCGTCGTTCAGGTCTGCCACCCAGGCCCGGATGTCCACTGGAACCCGCAGCGCCGCCTCGTCCGCGGGGCGGGTGAGGTCGGGCGCCTTCCACAGGGTGGCCACGGAGACCGACACCACGGCCTCTCCGCCTAGCTGCAAGGTCACCGGCGCTTCCTCCTTGGTGCTGGTCGTCCCCCATGTGGCCGGGTTCGCCGGCAGTGGCAGCGGCGCGGGACAGCCCCGTGCCGCCCGTCCGGGCGCCAGATCGACGCGGTCGCAGCCCGAGAGCTGAGAGCTGGCTCAACCGAGTCGACTGACACTGAGCGACGGGGCGAAACTCGACTGATTGACCTTACGAAACCGGCTCCGGCGGCCCGCGACGGGGCCGGGGGTTTACCCGCGATCGCGACCCGCCGACGGCTGAGCGGGTCGCTCCGGGCCGGCGCGGCGCGGCGGGGTGCGGGTCAGGGCAGTTCGAGGCCCAGCCCGGGCGCGTCCGGCAGGATCAGGTGGCCGTCCTGGTACCTGACGTCGCCTCGCAACGGCGAAGACTCCAGCCACCAGGCGGCGTCCAGGTCGCTGACAGTGGTGGCGCCGTACGCGGCGACCAGGCTCGCGGCCGCGGCAACCCCCACCGGACCCTCCATCATGGAGCCGACGATGGCGCCGAGCTGCGCGGCTCGGGCGAGCTCCAGCAGGGTGCGCGCGGTGTGCAGGCCGCCGCACTTCGCCAGCTTCACGTTGATCATGTCGGCGGCGCGGCGCTGGATCACGGCCAGCAGATCGGGCACCCCGAACACGGACTCGTCGGCCAGGATCGGGGTGTCCACCCGGTCGGTGACCCAACCCAGCCCGGCGATGTCAGCGGCGGGCACCGGCTGCTCCACCAGCTCGATGTCCAGACCGGCGTCCTCCATCGCGGTGATCAGTCGCACGGCGGCGCGGGGGGACCAGCCCTGGTTCGCGTCCAGCCGGATCTTCGGCCCCGTGCCCACGGCGTCACGGGCTGCCCGTACTCGGGCCAGGTCGTTGTCCGGGTCGGCGCCCACCTTCAACTTCAGCACCGTGAAGCCCTCGGCCGCGCGCGCCTTCGCCGCCGTGACCACCTCCTGCACAGTTCCGGCGGACAGTGTCACGTCTGTCGGCACGCGCAGCGTCCCGCTGCCGAGCAGCCGGGCCAAGGGAACCCCCAGCCGTCTGGCGGCCAGGTCATGCAGCGCCACGTCGATTGCGGCCTTGGCGCCGTGGTTGCCGGGCACGATGTCGGAGACCCGACGCAGCAGCGCTGTCAGATCGTCCGGGTCGCGCCCAATCAGGCCCGGCGCCAGGACCTCGCTGATCGCCGCCTCCGCGCTGGCCAGGGACTCGCCGGTGACCCGCCACACCTGCGGCGCCTCCCCGAGGCCGTGCCCGCCCGAGTCGTCACGCACCTCGACCACGAGCGTCTCGACGGCGCGAGTCTCGCGCAACGCGGTGCGGAAGGGGGAATGCAGGGGCGCGGTGATCCGCTGGGTGCGCACTTCGGCAATGGTCACGCTGGCACCGTAATGTCTGAGGCCATGAACGCACAGCCAGGCACTCCCACCTCGTACTCGCGTGTCACGTTGAGTCGGATCATGTCCGCTGTGGATGTGAACCTGTACGGCACCGTGCACGGCGGCGTGATCATGAAGCTGATCGACGACGCGGCAGGCGCCGCCGCGGCGAGGCATTCCCGGGGCAGTGTGGTCACGGCGGCGATCGACGAGATCGTGTTCGTGGAGCCGGTACGGGTGGGCGATCTGGTCTACGCCCACGCCCAGATCAACTGGACCGGCAAGAGCAGCATGGAGGTCGGGGTCCGAGTGGTCGCGGAACGGTGGGACCGGCCCGGGGTGTCTCCCGACCCGGTGGCCACCGCGTATCTCGCTTTCGTCGGAGTGGACGCCGAGGGCTCTCCGCGTCCGATTCCGCCGGTGCAGCCGGAGAC
>JBOGDL010000457.1:0-4818 GCA_050701815.1 Micromonosporaceae bacterium
TCTCGAGGAACGCCCGGGTCGCCTCGGCGGCCTCGCTGTTGCGTGAGCATGCGATGTGGCGAGCCGCTTCCCGCTCCAACGCTTCGGCGAAGCTGACCTCCTCGGCGTCGTTGAGGTTCGCCTTCACTGCCATCGTCGCCGCGGGTGGCCCGTCGGCGAGTCGCTGCGCGAGTTCCGCGGCGCGCTGTCGCAGCTGGTCGTTGTCGTCGAGGACCTCGCTGACCAGACCCCACGTCAGGGCGGTCGCCGCGTCGAGCCGGTCCGCCAGCAGGTACGCCTGACGCGCCCTCGCCGAGCCCACGATCCGGGACAGGGTCCAGGTGCCGCCGAAATCCCCGGACAACCCCACTGTCACGAAGGCGGTGGCGAAGACCGCGGACCTGCTCGCCAGCCGTAGGTCAGCCGCGCAGGCGAGTGACAGTCCGGCCCCGGCGCAGGCGCCGTGCACCGCGGCGATGGTCGGCTTCGGCATCTCGTGCAACAGTTGCGCGGTGCGCATGTACCGACGCAGGTTGCCGGTGGCGGCAGTGACCGAGCCGGCGCCACCCACCCCGCCGCCGATGCCCTGCTTCAGATCGCCGCCGGCGCAGAACGCTTTCCCAGATCCTTGCAGGATCGCCGCTCGCACGTCGTTCTCCTCAGCGGCCCGCTCCAGCGCCGCCAGCAGCTCCTCCAAGAACGCGTCCGTCATCGTGTTCAGGCGCTCGGGACGGTTCATGGTCACCGTCGCGACGCCATCTGCCTGCTCGTACCGCACCAGCTCAGCCATTGCGTCTCCCAGTGGATTCGGGTCCGGGTCGACTCGATGTCACATCGAGAGCCCGCCGTCGACCGGCAACACCACGCCGGTGATGTAGTTGGCTTCCTCTGACGCGAGGAACGCGATCGCGGCGGTGATCTCGGCGGGGTCGGCGTACCGGCCAAGCGGGGTCATCGCTTCGAATTCAGCGCGTTTCTCGTCCGTGATCCCGGCGATCATGCGGGTCTCAGCGTTCGGGGAGATCGCGTTGACGGTCACGCCGAACCGGCCGAGTTCCTTGGCCGCGGTCTTGGTGAAGCCGATGATCCCCGCCTTGGCCGAGGCGTACGCGGACTGGCCCAGGTTGCCGTGCAGCCCGGTGAAGGACGTGACGTTGACGACCCGGCCGTAGCCGCGTTCCCGGAAGTGGGGGACGCAGGCGCGGGTGAACCGGAAGGTCCCGCCCAGGTGCACCCCGAGCACGGCGTCCCAGTCTTCGTCACGCAGCTTCCACAGCACCCGGTCGCGGAGGATGCCGGCGTTGTTGACAAGCACGTCGACCTGACCCGTCAACGCCACCGCGTCCGACACGACCGCGTCGACGTCAGCGGTGCTCTCCACGTCAGCCACCCGCCATTCCACACCGAGCCGCTCCGCTTCCGGAGCGAGCACTTCGGCGTCGACGTCCACCGCGAAGACCCGGGCCCCCGATGCGGCGAATCTCTGGACGGTGGCCAGACCGATGCCGCGCGCGGCGCCGGTGACGATGACCGTGCGGCCATCAAAACGAAACCTGACTTCCGGCATCGGACAACTCCTTGGTGGGCGGGATCAGCGGACGCTGGTGGAGTGGGCGGGCGTCGCCAACGGCTTGAGGGAGCCGGTGCGACGCTGGGCGGCGCAGGAGGTCGCGTGGGAGGGCCGGGCGGCAGTCGTGCAGGACAGCCGGGCGCCGGGTGCGCGGGAGGTAGCGGTCATCTCGGGGCGCCGAAACCGAGATCTCGCCCGATGATCTCCTTCATGATCTCGTTCGAGCCGGCCCAGATCCTGGTCACCCGGGCGTCGACCCAGGCCCGCGCGACGTCGTACTCGCGCATGTAGCCGTACCCACCGTGGAGTTGGACACAGGCGTCGATCACCTCGTTCTGCATCTGGGCGCTCCACCATTTCGCCTTCGCGGCGTCAACCGCGGTCAGCCGCCGGTCGAGGTGCGCCTCCACGCAGCGGTCCACATACGCCTGAGCCACCTCGACCTTGGTGACGAGTTCCGCCAGTAGGAAACGGTTGTGCTGGAAGGAGCCGATCGGGGCACCGAAAGCGGTGCGCTCCGCGGCGTACCCGAGGGTGTGACGCAGCGTGGCGGCGGCGTGCGCCACATTGATCACGGCGCTGTTCAGCCGTTCCTGCGGCAGCCGCGTCATCATCGCGTCGAAGCCGCCGTGCAGCGGCCCGATCAGATTGCCTTCGTGCAACGCGACGTTGTCGAAGAACAGCTCGGCGGTGTCGGCCTCCGGTTGGCCCACCTTGTCCAACTTGCGTCCCCGGGTGAACCCTTCGACGCCGGACTCCACAGTGAACAGGGAGATGTCCTTACGTCCCTCGCCGGTACGCGCGGCCACGATCACCAAGTCGGCGCTGATGCCGTTGGTGATGAAGATCTTGGAGCCGGTCAACCGCCAACCGGACGATCCGTCGCGTGTCGCACGGGTACGCAGACCGGCGAGGTCCGAGCCGGCGCCGGGCTCCGTCATCGCCATCGCGGTCACCAGCTCGCCGGAGCAGAACCGCGGCAGCCATCGTTCCCGCTGTTCCTCGGTGGTCAGCTCCAGCAGGTACGGCGCCACCACATCGGTGTGGATGCCGACGCTGGACGCGAAAGCCAGAGCGGCTGCGGCCAGTTCCTCGGCCAGGACGACGTTGAAGCGGTAGTCGTCGGCTTCTCCGCCGCCGTGCCTGGCGGGGACCGCGAGCCCGAGGAACCCCTGCTTGCCGGCGCTGCGCCAGATCTCGCGGGGGATCTGGCGTTCGGCGCGGCACAGCTCCTGAACGGGCGCCACTTCTCGGCGCACGAACTCCTGTACCGCCTCCCGGAAGGCGTCGTGATCGCTGTCGAAAAGGGATCGGGTGAGGCTGGTGCTCATCAGCGCCTCCAGACCTTGCAGAAGTCACGCACAGCGATTTCACGCTCAGTCCAGGACTGGCCCGAGCGGGGGGACTTGAGGCGCCCGGACCTCGTGTGGCTCATTCAGAACCTCGTGGATAGAAACGACTCACCAGGTCCGCGACACAGGTCGGTTTTTCGGCGCCCTCCGCCTGGACGGTCAGCCGAGTGACGGTCTGGACGGCGTCGGCTCGAGCGGCCGCTTCCTGCAGCGCGCCATGGGCTCGTACCCGGGAGCCCACCGTGAGCGGGCTGGGGAAACGGACCCGGTCCAGGCCGTAATTGATCACCATCGCCACGTTGTGGACGGTCAGCAACTCCCCAAAGAAGTGAGAGCACAACGACAGGGTGAAGAACCCATGCGCGATCGTGACCCCGAACGGGCCGGATGCTGACCGCTCAGGATCAATGTGGATCCACTGCTGGTCCAGCGTGACCTGGGCAAAGGTGTCAATCGCATTCTGATCCACCCCGACCCAGGAGGTGACGCCCAAGTCGCGACCCGCCATGTTCAGCAGGTCGTCCGGGTTCGAGACCAGGGTCGCCATCAGCGAGTCCTGCCCGCTGCGCTGACAGGTATCACCGCACCGGTGATGTACGAGGCGTCCTCGCTGGCCAGGAACGCGATGGTGGCTGCGACCGCCGCGTCCCGAGCGGGTCCACCAGGCCCCGTCGGAGCGACCGCGACCACCCGTACCTGTTCGGGGGCCCACTCGACGCTCAGCACCCGGGTCAGACCCACTGCCGCCGCGTCCGTGACAGTGGAAAGCGGGTCGTCGACCGCCCCCGCGAGCACCACCACGATGACGCCCTTGCCCGCCTCGATCATCGCTCGGCCGACCTCCTGGCATGTCAGGAGTGTTCGGGTGAGGTTCACGTCGACGCCACGCTGGAGTTCGGCGTTGTCGACTTCCTCGGGCCGGCGACCGGGATGCCGCGGATGCAGGGTGTTGATCAGGACGTCCGGCGTGCCCGATTCGGCGAGCTGCGCTGCGAGCTTCTGCTTGAGCACCTCGGGCGTCGACGTCGCCGGGAGATCGATTGCGGAGACCTCCGCGCCGCTACCCGTGAGCGCCTCTTTCAGGCTGGTCGGGGCGGCGCCGCCGGCGGTGACAACCAGGGTCTCAAGTTTGGTCGACATGACTGCACACTGTATGGCATTCTGCTTCGTATGCCAACTAGGACAGCTCTCATCACAGGCTCCAGCTCGGGACTTGGCCTCGCGATGGCCTGCAGACTCGTCGCCGACGGTTGGCGGGTGGCGGTGAACTCCAGAAGCGAAGAGCGAGCCGACGTCGCCGCCAACTCGTTGGGTGGTCCGGAGCAGGCGATAGCGATCGCCGGAGATGTACGTGAGCCGGCCTCCGCAGAACGGGTCGTGGCGGAAGCCGTCGAGCGCCTGGGGACGCTGGAGCTGCTGGTCAACAACGCGGGTGTCGCGGCGGAGGCGCCCAGCGTAGAGCTGCCGATCGAAGACTGGAACCAGATCCTCTCCACCAACTTGATCGGGGCGTACGTCTGCACCCGCCAAGCCGGCGTGCACATGCTGTCCCGAGGCAGCGGGACGATCATCAACGTCGGCTCCATGTGGGCCAACCTCGGCATGCCCCAGCGGGCCGCGTACGCGACCAGCAAGCACGGCCTGCATGGGCTCACAGCGCTGCTGACGCGAGAGTGGGCGCCGCGAGGGGTCCGAGCCGTGACGATCGACCCTGGCTACATCGCCACCGCGATGGCATCGAGCGTTCAGGGCGGTGGCAACTCCGAGCTGGAACGGCGCACTCCGATGGGACGCCTCGGCACCCCAGAGGAGGTCGCCGCCGCGATCGCCTTCCTCGCGAACTCATCGCACATGTCCGGGGTCTCGCTGCCGGTCGACGGTGGCTGGCTCGCGTACGGAGGCTGGTGATTCCGACAC
>JBOGDL010000458.1:0-34767 GCA_050701815.1 Micromonosporaceae bacterium
GGGATGTCTACCAGGCCTATCCCTGGGTCGCCCAGTCGCTCTCCAAGGCGTTCGCGGCGGCCAAGGCCAACGCTTTCGACCGCCTGTATGACACCTCGGCGCTGCGCTTCATGCTGCCCTGGCTGACTCAGCAGTTGGAGGGCGCCCAGCGGTTGCTTGGCGACGATTTTTGGTCGTACGGGCTGGAGCCGAACCGCCACACCCTGGCCAGGTTCCTGCGCTACCACCACGAGCAGGGACTGTCGCGGCGGGAGCGGCAGCCCGAGGAGTTGTTCGCTCCTGAGTCGATCGAGGCCGCCGTGATCTGACTGCAGCCTCAACGTTGGCGCGAAGGGGAGGGCTGGCAACTGTGACCGAACCGAACCACGACCTGTCCGCGTTGCGGGAGACCGTCGCGCTCGGCTGCCGGATCCTGGGGCGCCGGGGCCTTGCCGAAGACGTGCTCGGTCACATCAGCGTCCGGGTCGGCCCGGACCGGATGCTGGTGCGGTGCCGGGGGCCAGCTGAGCGCGGGTTGCTGTTCACCGAGTCGTCGGACGTGCGGCTGGTCGACTTCGACGGGGATGGCGAGCTGGATGGCGGGTACGCCGTCCCGAACGAGCTGCCGATCCACGCCGAGGTGTTGCGGGCTCGTCCGGACGTGACCGCGGTGGTGCACGCGCATCCGCCATCGGTGCTGGTCGCCGGGCTGGCCGGGATCGAGCTGCGTCCGGTGTTCGGCGCGTACAACCTGCCGGCGACCCGGATGGCGATCGACGGGGTGCCGACGTACCGGCGGGCGGTGCTGATCCGCCGCCCCGAACTGGGTCGTGAGATGGTCGCCGCGATGGGCCAGGCGCCGGTGTGCGTGCTGTACGGGCACGGAGTCACCACCACGGGCGAGTCGGTGGAGCAGGCGGTGGTGCGGGCGTTGAACCTGGACGCCCTGGCGCGGGTCAGTGTCGAGGTGGCGCAGCTGGGAGGCGAGCCGCCGGAGCTGCCCGCGGCGGACGTCGCTGAGCTGCCCGACCTGGGTTCGGCCTTCAACGACCTGTCGGTGTGGCGGCATCATGTGGCGCGACTGGAGCACGCCGGGCTGCTGCCGTGACGATCAGGTGTCGGTCAGGTTCACGGCGCCTCCAGCCGATCCGCGGGCGCCGCTGGTAGCGCTGCCGGCACGTAGACGACGCAGCCGCGGCGCCACGATGGCCCCAGCGATCACTGCCGTGGCGCCGGCCAGAATCAGTCCCGCCCGGGCGCCCCAGAGCTCGCAGATCCAGCCGACCAGCGGGCCTCCCAACGGGGTGCTGCCGAGGAACACCAGGCTGTGCAGCGCCATCACCCGACCTTGCAGTGTCGGATCGGTGTTGAGTTGCAGCACGGTGCGGGCGAGCGTGTTGAAGGTGATGTTCATGACGCCGAGAGCGGCGAGCAGCAGCAGCGCCAACGTGAGCCCGGGGGCCGCGGCGGCGACGAGGTTGACCACGCCGAAGCCGAATCCGGCGAGCAGCATCGACCACGCGGTCACCCGCTCCCGCGCGGCAGCGGCCAGCGCCCCTAACACCGCGCCGAGCCCGAGCGCGGAGGTGAGCCACCCGTACGTGGTGGCGCCGCCGTCGAGATCGTCCCGGGCCAGCAACGGCAGCACCACCCGGAAGTTCTGGCCGAACAACGCGACCACCGCCACCAGCACCATGCAGGCCCGCAGCTCGGGGTGCCGCCACACGTACCGCAGCCCCTCCCGGATCTGTCCGGAAGCACGGGGCGCCGGCGCCCTGCGGCGCAGTGTCGCGGGGTCCATCAGCCACAGCCCGGTGAGCACCGCGAGGAACGACAGCGCGTTGATCGCGAAGGCGACGCCGGAGCCGACCGCGACGATCAGCAGGCCGGCCACGGCGGGTCCGACGAGCCGCCCGGTGTTGTGCACCGTGGAGTTCAAGGCGTGGGCGTTGACGTAGTCTTCGGGGCCGACCATGTCCGCGACGAAGACGTGCCGGGTGGGCGCGTCCACCACTGTCACCAGGCCGAGTGCGAACGCCAGCACGTACACCAGGGTCACGGTGACCACGTCGGCGAGCACCACAGCGGCGAGGATCGCGGCGAGCAACGCGCTGATGCTCTGGGTCGCCATCAGGGTGCGCCGCCGGTCGACCCGGTCGGCGATCACCCCGCCCCACAGCCCGAAGAGCAGGGTCGGCAGGAACTGCATGGCGGCGGCGATCCCGACCGCGAACGCGCTGTCGGTCAGTTGCAGCACCAGCCAGTCCTGCGCGACCCGCTGCATCCAGGTGCCGATCACGCTGGTCGCGTGGCCGGCGAGATAAAGCCGGTAGTTGCGGGTGGCAAGGGAGCGCAACAGGCGTCGCCGTGCGGCCTGGATCAGAACCCGCATCAGGCTGCGCTCCCTCTGCGCGTGCCCTGCCGCGCGTACCGCTCACTATTTGGGTAAATGTTAAGACCTTTTTTCGGCCGGTACGAGCGTGCCTGCGCTCGTAAAGGGGTGTCGACCCGCACACCTTGGCCGGCGGAGTGATGTCGTGGCACCTAGGTCTCGATGGTAGAATGGTCTAACCCTTCGCCGGGAGGATGCGAACCGGCGGACTGCGAGGAGGGACATGACCGAGGTCGACATCCTCATCATCGGCGCTGGGCCGGTGGGGCTGTACGCCGCCTACTACGCGGGCTTCCGGGAGCTGAGCACCGCGGTGATGGACTCCCTGCCCGAGCCCGGCGGCCAGGTGAGCGCGCTCTACCCGGAGAAGCTGATCCACGACATCGCCGGGCTGCCGCAAGTGCGTGGCCGCGACCTGGTGGAGAACCTGCTGGCGCAGTCTGGTCAGTTCTCACCGGTCTTCCTGCTGGGTCAGGTGGCGGCGAAGCTCGAGCAGCAGCGTGACGGCAGGCTCCTGGTGACCAGCAGCGCCGGCGCGCAGGTCAGCTGCCGCGCCATCGTGATCTCCGGTGGGATCGGCACCTTCCATCCCCGCCCGCTGCCGGTGGGCGGGGAGTACGAAGGGCTCGGCCTGTCGTACTTCGTGCCCGATCCCGCGGAGCACGCCGGCCGGGACGTGGTCGTGGTAGGTGGCGGGGACAGCGCGCTGGACTGGGCGCTGACGCTGCATCCGATCGCCCGTACCACCACCCTGGTGCACCGGCGGGACGCGTTCCGCGGACACGAGCACAGCGTGCGGAAGGTGCGCGAAGCCGGCGTCGAGGTGCTGACGCCGTACCAGGTGAGCGGGGTACGCGGCGGAGGCTGGGTCGACAGTGTGGAAATCACCCGGGTGCGCGGTGGCGAGAGCAGGGTGCTGCGATGCCAGAGCGTGGTCGCCGCGCTCGGCTTCACCGCCGACCTGGGGCCGCTTCAGGGGTGGGGTCTCGACATTCAGAGCCGGCGGATCCACGTCAACTCCCAGATGCAGACGAACCTGCCGATGGTCTACGCCGCCGGTGACATCGCCGACTACGCCGGGAAGGTGCGCCTGATCGCCGTCGGCTTCGGCGAGGCGGCCATCGCGGTGAACAACGCGGCCGTCGCCATCGACCCCACGCTCGACCTGTTCCCCGGCCACTCCACCGACACCGCGGCCTGAGAGGACGACTGCCTGCCGATGCCCTTCTTCATCTCCGGCCCCTGCGTTGACATCACCGACATGTCGTGTGTCGACGAGTGTCCGGTCGACTGCATCTACCAGGGCGACCGCAAGCTTTACATCAACCCCAAGGAATGCATTGACTGCGGCGCCTGTGAGCCGGTGTGCCCGGTCGAGGCGATCCCGAACGTCACCACCCGCGCGCTGGAGGCGCAGCTGGAAAGCGAGGAGGTGCGGCACCGGCACGACAACTCGAGATTCTTCTACCAGCCGCTTCCAGGTCGTGACGAGCCGCTCGGCGACCCCGGAGGGGCAAGCTCGCTAGGCCCGATCGGCGTCGACACGCCGCTGGTGGCCGAGCTGCCACCGGCGGCCGACCCCGATTGACCGACCCAGATCTCAGGGCACAGCAGGAACCAGGGAACACAACAGATAGCCCCACCCGTCACGACCCGACCGACCAGGAGGACACATGAGCAAGAAGGGCCGCACGTTTGTGCGAGGACTCACCTCCCAGACCTATGGTCTGGGCGAGTTCCGGCGCCAGCAGCTGGCCATCGACCGGGTCCGCGACGACAGCTTTGTGGTCGACGACGCCAAGATCGCGCACTCTGGGGACAGCGAGCAGTCCCGCACCTGGTGGCGGATCGGCCCGGGCGACGAGGAATTCCTCACCCAGACCATCCAGGTGCACTTCGTGGAGCTGCCGCCGCAATCGAGCAACCACGGCCACGGCCACCAGAACGAAGCCGCCTTCTACATCCTGGAAGGCAAGGGGTACGAGATCCACGACGACCAGCGGTACGAGTGGGCCAAGGACGACCTGGTGTTCGTGCACACCGACTCGGTGCACCGGCACTTCAACCCGAACGACGAACGCGCCCTGGCGCTGGTGGTGAAGGCCAAGTGCACCTGGATGTTCATGGGCCTGATCCAGCAGGGCCGCAGCGGCCCGGTGGAGCGGGAGGACGAGTTCGGACCCCGTGAGGACTGGTCGTCGATCTGGACGCCGGGCGTGCTGGAGCGCAAGAAGGTGATCGGCCCGTCCGACACGGTGTGGCAGACCACGCCGCTCGGCCGGCAGCGGGTCATCACCTCGCCGGAACGCGAGGACGCGCGGATCTTCAGCGTGGACGCGTACGAGCTGGACATCCCCGCCGGGAGCCGCTCCGGCAAGTACTGGAAGATGGCCGACGAGGTCTTCTACGTGCTCGACGGCGGCGGCTACGCCCTGCAGTGGGAGGTCGAGGCCGAAATCGCCGAGAAGTACCACGCCCGGATCGCGCGGAAGCCGAAGCGGTACGAGCTGACCAAGGGCGACACCCTGTACGTGCCGCAGAACCACGTCTGCCAGCTGTTCTCTGCCGACGGGACCCCGTTGCGGCTGTTCAACGTGCAGAACCGGGTCTTCAAGCACCTCGGCTACCACAACGTGCACTTCTTCGAGGCCGCGCCGGAGCACCAAGCGGCCGAGCAGACAGCGGACGAGCTCACCAGCTCGGCGACGTGACGGGCCGCTGGTCGCCCAGATGCGGCTGCGGCCCGCGGCGTTGAGGCGGCGCCCCTCGCGCGACACACTCGCGTCCGCGGGGGGCGCGGCGCTGTTCTCGCTCTCGCTAGGTTTGGCCAGCGTCGCGTTGCCGCTGCTGGCGCTGCGCGCCGGGTACAGCGGCATCGAGGTGGGTGTGCTCACCGCCGTCTCTGCGGTGGCTCAGGTGGCGGTGCGTATGGTGCTGGGCCCGGTGATGCGGTCGGTGTCGGACTGGGTCCTGATCGCCGCCGCCGGCGTCCTGCTCGCCGCCTCGAATCTTGCGGTGGTGGCGTCCGCGGCGGTGATTCCATTCGTGGTCGCCGAGCTGCTGCAGGGCGTCGCCCGGGGTTGCTTCTGGACCGGGAGCCAAACCCATGTGGTACGCGGCGAAGGCCGTGCCGTGGGCGCGTTGGCGACGGTCAACCTCACGTCCAACATCGGTCTGCTCGGAGGGCCCGCGCTCGCCGGGTGGCTGTCGGAACGCTCACCTCAGCTCGGGCTCGGTGTCGCTGGCGCGATCGCGGCGATGGCTCTCGTTCCGGCGCTGCTGCTGCAACGGCACCCGCCGTTCTCACCTCCCGGCGATCGGCCACCGGGACGGCTGTGGCGCCGACCGGGCGTCCACGCGGCGTGTTGGGCCGGCGTCTCGGGGGGCGCCTGGCGCAGCCTGCTCGGCTCGTACGTGCCGGTGGCCCTCGATCAGGCGCGGCAGTCCTCATCGACGATCGGGATCCTGGTCTCGGTCGCCAACGGCGCCTCGCTCGCCGGCTCAGCGACCGCTGCGAATGTGCGGCAGAGCTGGGTGGCCCGTGAATACGTGATCTGCACTCTGGCGGCGGGGCTGGGGACCGGTCTGATCGCGTTCTTCGCCGACTCCGTCTGGCTCGCCGGGGCGGCGCTTGTGGTGTCGGGGGTCGGCGCGGGTGTGCTGCAGACGGTGGGGCCCGCGATCGCCGCCGAGGCGGTGCACCCTCAGGAGCGTGGGGAGGCGATCGCGGCGGCCGGCACGTTCCGTGCCGGAGCGCTGTTCCTGGCGCCGATCGGGGTCGCCGGCTTGATGACCGCAGCGCCGCTCACCGCCGCGATGGGGGCAGTCGGGTTGCTGATCTCCCTGCCTGCGGTGATGGGACGCGGGCTACGCCGCCACTTGCGGACCGCCGCGCCCGCCCCTGGAACCGCCGACCCGTGAAGCCTTCGTCGTGGCTGCCCGGCCGGGTCCCGGGCACCTGCTCCGGCTGGCGTCAAAGATCAGCGGACACCGCGCGGGCCGCGGCGAGCAACGGGGGCAGCAGCTCGGTGCGGATCGCGTCCGGGCTGCCGCGGCTGACGTGCGCGGACACGTTCATCGCGGCGACCACCACGGACTCGGCGCCTCGCACCGGGACCGCGATTGAGCGCAGCCCCTCCTCCAACTCCTGGTCGACCACGCAGAAGCCCTGCGAGCGCACCTGGTCGAGCAGCTCGCGCAGCCGATCCGGGTCGGTGACGGTGTGCCGGGTGATCGGGCGCAGCCGCGCCGAGGTCAGGTAGTCGTCCAGCCACCCCGGATCGGCATGGGCCAGCAGCACCCGCCCCATCGAGGTCGCGTACGCGGGGAATCTGGTCCCGACGCTGATAGCCACCGACATGATCCGTTTCGCTGGGACCCGGGCCACGTACACCACGTCCGCGCCGTCCAACACCGCCAGCGAGCAGGACTCGTTCACGTGCTCCCCGAGGTGCTTCAGGTGCGGCAGCGCCAGCTCGGGAAGCGACAGGCTGGACAGGTACGAGAAGCCAAGCCCCAACACCCGGGGACGCAACGCGAACCGGCGGCCGTCGGTGCGGACGTACTCCAACTCGACCAGGGTGTGCAGGAACCGGCGGGCGGCGGCCCGGGTGAGCCCGGTGGCGCGGGCCACCTCGCTGAGCGTGAGCTCCGGGTGGTCTGCGTCGAAGGCCCTGATCACGGCGAGGCCGCGCTCCAGCGACTGCACGAAGTCCGGCCCGCGAGCCGGCGGAGCGCCCTCCGGAGGGGCCGCGGCGGGGGTGCTCACGGGGTCTGGCTCGCGGGTGGGGTGAGCCCGTCGTCCTCGAGGACCTGTTGCGCGAGCGCGAAGGCGCGGTTGGCCGCCGGGAGACCCGCGTACAGGGCGACCATGAGCAGGACTTCCTTGATCTCGTCCACGGTGACCCCGTTGCGGATCGCCGACCGCACATGCATGGCGAACTCGTCCTCGTGCTGCGACGCCGCCATCATCGCCAGCGTGACGCAGCTGCGGACTCGCCGATCCAGCCCCGGCCGGGCCCAGATGTCGCCCCAGGCGTACCGGGTGATCAGATCCTGGAAGTCCGCGGTGAACGGTGTGGCACGCCGCCTCGCCCGGTCCACATGCGCCTCACCCAGCACCGCGCGGCGCACCCGCATCCCGGCCGCATGCCGTTGCTCGTCATCCACCGCTGGTCTCCTCGCCGGATCCGTGTCGCTCCATACTGCTCGACACCATGTCAGGTGCTTCACCGGCCGTCGCGTCAAGGTGGTGCAGCAGCAAGGTCTGCACGCACTCGGCCTGCTCGACCGTGCACAGATGCGCGGCGTCGGGCACCACCTCGAAACGCGCTGCGCCGCCGCCGGCCCGCACCCTGTCGACGATGTCGCGCCCCAGCTGCGGCGGGGTCGCCGGATCTTCCGCGCCGGCCAGCACCAGCACGGGCGCCCGGATCGCGGACAGCAGCGGCCGCAGGTCCATCGCCGCGATCGCGTCGCAGCAGCTGGCGTACGCCTCCGGCACGGTCTCCCGCAGCGTCTCCCGCAACCGCTCCGCTCGGGCCGTGCCGGCGAACCCGGGTGTGAACCAGCGTGCCGGCGCGGTGTCGGTGATCGCGTCCATCCCGCCGGCCCGGACTGTCGCGGCGCGTTCCCGCCATAGCCCTGGCTCCAGTCGCGCCGCGGTGCAGATCAAGGCGAGCCGTCCCACCCGCTCCGGGCGCGTCGCCGCGAGCCGCATCGCCACCATGCCGCCCAGCGAGACCCCCGCCAGGTGCGCCCGTTCCACACCCAGGTGATCCAGCAGCGCCACCAGCTCCGCCGCGAGCCGTTCGATCGTGTACGGCCCAGCCGGCGCGGGCGACTCGCCGTGTCCGAGATGGTCGTAGCGGACCACCCGGAACCGGGCGGACAGCGCGTCGAGCTGCTCGTCCCACATGTCGCGAGTGGCGCCCAGGGAGCTGCCCAGCACCAGCGCGGGAGCGTCGGACGGGCCGTGCAGGTCGTAGCCGAGCATTCAAGCCTCCAAGCCGGTGGGACGCTCCGCGAGCGCGTGATCGATGATCTGGTTCGCGGCGCCCAGGTGGCGGGCGGGGTGGTCCAGGTCGTGCAGTTTCCGTGCGTCCAGGGCGGCGGAGTCGAGCGACGCGGCGATCTCCGGGTCAGCCATTGCCGCCTGGGACAACCGGCGACCGCTTGCGGCGGCCTCAACAGCAGCTCGGTGGGCTGCCTTCTGCGCGCCCCCGCGGCCGAGAGCCGGGATCAACGCTGCCGCGAGCGCCTCTGACATCACCCCGGGCATTGCCGCATCCAGGTTGCGGCGCATCGCGTCGGGGTGCGCCCGCAGTTGCTCCAGCAGGTCGGCGACCTGCGACGCGGCGCCCCCGGCGAGCCGCAACAGGTCACGGGTAGGCGTCCACTCCGCATGCCAGGAGCCGGCGGCCCGCTCATGCTCGTGCAGCCCGGACCCGAGCACCGTGGCGACCAGCCCCGGCGCCCGGCGAGCTGCGGACACCAGCAGCACGGAGCCGACCGGGTTCTGCTTGTGTGGCATCGCCGACGAGCCGCCCGGGGCGCCTTCACTGACTTCGCCGACCTCGGCCTGGGCGAGCAGCACGACGTCGACGGCCACCTTCCCGGCGGCCGTGATCACCGACGACAACCCCATGGCGAGCCGGTGCAGCCGCGACCGTTCGGTGTGCCACGGAACACCTGGGTCGGCGAGTCCGATCTCCTCGGCGAACAGCCGCGCCACCGTCAGCCCTTGGTCGCCGTACCCGGCCAGCGTGCCAGCGGCGCCGCCGAGTTGCGCCGCGAGGCCGCTCTCGTGAATCACGGTCAGCTCCCGATGAGCAGCTGACAGGCCGGCCAGCCAGCCGGCGGCCTTCAGCCCAAACGTGGTGGGAAGCGCTGGCTGCCCCAAGGTGCGGGCCACCATCAGGGTGTCCCGGCGCCGATCCGCCAAGGTGGCCGCGGCCTCGCAGGCGCGGAGCAGATTCCGCCGCATCGGTGCCAAAGCCTGGCGGGCGCACAGCATCAGCGCGGAGTCGAGCACATCCTGGCTGGTGGCGCCGAAGTGGACGGCGCCAGCGGCCCCGCCAGACACTGCGGCGACAGCCTGGGTGGCCAGCGGGGCCGCGGGGTTGCCGCCGCTGTGGCGCGCCAGGGTCTCTGGCGTCACCAGCAGGTCGGCCAGCGCGTGTGTGACGGTCTGACCGGTCCCCGCGGGCGCCAGACCGGCCCGTTCCAGGGACCGAGCCAGCGCCGCCTCGACGTCCAGCATCGCCCGCGCCAGCGCGCGGTCGGACACCGCACCGTCGACAGCGGCCTCGCCGCACGGTTCGAGCATGCTCATAGCGTGAAGAACACCGTCTCGCCGTCGCCTTGAATCCGGATGTCGAATCGCAGCTCGCCGTCGCCCTGTTGCGCGACCAGGGTGTGCCGGCGCTCGGCGGGCGCCGACGACAGCACCGGGTCAGCGGCGTTGGCTGCCGCCTCGTCCGGGAAGTACAGCCGGGTCACCACCCGGTTCTGCATCCCGCGCGCGAACACGGACAGGTTCAGATGAGGCGCTTCAAGACCGCCGTCAGGGCAGGGCAGCGGGCCGGGCTTGACGGTCAGGATCCGGTACCGGCCCTGCTCGTCGGTGGCGCACCGTCCGAAGCCCCGGAACCCGCCGCCGGAACGCGCCGCCGGTCGGGGGTCGTCGGGGTGGCCGAAGTTCCCGTCCGGGTCGGCCTGCCAGGTCTCGACGATGCCGTCGGGGATCGGCGCCCCGGCGCCGTCGTGGAGCGCACCGGTGATCCAGAAGCCGCCGGGGGTGCCCTCCGGAACCACGTACGGGCCGTCCGGCCAGGTCAACCCGATGTGCAGGAACGGACCCACGGTCTGGGACGGCGTGACGCCGGTGGCGCCGGTCGCCGCCGCGGGCTCAGTCATCGTCGGCCTCCGTTTCGAAGACGCTGGCCTGTTCGCCGCGCAACACGATGTCGAACCGGAAGCCGAGCGCCCACTCCGGCTGCGTCACGGTGTGGTCGTACCGGGAGACCATGCGACGTCGGGCGCGCTCATCGCGTACCGAGTTGAAGATTGGATCTTGAAAGAACAACGGATCGTCTGGGAAGTACATCTGCGTGACCAGGCGCTGCGTGAACGCGCGTCCGAACAGCGAGAAGTGGATGTGCGCGGGCCGCCAGGCGTTGCTGTGGTTCTTCCACGGGTACGCGCCCGGCTTCACGGTGGTGAACCGGTAGCGGCCCTGCTCGTCGGTGAGCACGCGCCCGGCGCCGGTGAAGTGCGGGTCGAGCGGCGCCGGCCAGTTGTCAGCGACGTGCCGGTACCGGCCCGCGGCGTTGGCCTGCCAGACCTCCACAAGCGCACGTGGCACGGGGCGCCCGTCGGACTCACGCACCTGGCCGTGCACCACGATCCGTTGCCCGAGGGGTTCGCCGTCCGGATGCCGGGTCAGATCGTGGTCGAACTCGCCGAGCCGCTCTTCTCCGAACACCGGACCGGTGACCTCGGTGAGCCGCTGCGGCAGCACCAGAAGTGGCTGCTTGGGGTGTCGCAGACCGCTGGAGCGGTACTCCGGGCTGTCCAGTGGCGGATGCGCGCCCTCCGCCGGCGGGTAACTCGGCAGCGTCAGCGACGTCGGCGTTTCCGTCATCAGGTCTCCTCTCCAGCGGCTTCGTGGCCTCGGGCGCCGCGCGGCCCGGTTGTCAACGTCCCTTGGTGCTCTCCAAATGCCGCAGCGCGGACAACTCCTCAGGGGTCGGCGGCGGGCTTGTCTTCAGGTCGGGGGAGATCGCGAGGTCCCAGCCGGTGCTGTCACGGGCCTGCTGCGCCCTCACCCCGGGATGGAGCTGGGTGAGGGTGAGTTCGCAGCTGGCGGGGTCCGGCTCGAGCACCCCGAGGTCGGTGATCACCATTTGCGGGCCGGCGCCGCGCAGGTCGAGCCGTTCCCGGTCCCCGGGGCCCCGCCCGAAGCCGACTGAGGTGATGAAGTCGACCCGGTCGACGAAGGTCCGCTTGCTCTGCCTGACGATCACGATGATCCGTCCGCAGCACGCGGCGATCTCGGGGGCGCCGCCGGCGCCGGGGAGTCGCACTTTCGGGTGGGCGTAGTCGGACCCGATCACGGTGGTGTTGATGTTGCCGAACCGGTCGATCTGAGCCGCCCCGAGGAAACCCACGTCGACCCGGCCCGGCTGCAGCCAGTAGTTGAACACCTCCGGGACGCTGACCACCGAGTCCGCGGTCTGGGCGAGAATCCCGTCGCCGATGGACAGCGGCAACCGGGTGGGTTTGGCGCCCAGCGTGCCCGATTCGTAGATCAGCACCAGGTCCGGCTCGGTGGTGACGCGAGCCAGGTTGGCCGCGGTGCTGGGCAACCCGATCCCCACGAAACAGGTGCTGACGTCGCGCAACTGCCGTGCCGCCGCGACGGACATCATCTCGTCGGTGCTCCAGTCGGTCTTGGTTGCGGTCACGTGGCGCTCCTCACCGGGTCGGGCTGGCCCGCGATGACGACATCGGACACCCAGTTCGCGAACGCGTCGCGGTCCCGTCCGATCGCGTCCCACGCCTGGTAGTACGCGTTGTCACGCACCGAGTAGTCCTGCGCGTACGAGGGGTGCGCGCCGCCCGGGACCTCGGCCACGTACGTGACCGCCCAGCTCGGCAGCACCACGGCGCCGGGTAGCGGCCGCAACTCCTCGACCACCTCCTCCACGGTCACGATGGAGCGAGCGGACGCCAGCACAGCCTCTTTCTGCACGCCGGTGATGCCCCACATCTGGACGTTGCCCGTCCGATCGGCACGCTGGCAGTGCACGATCCCGACGTCGGGGTTCAAGGCGGGGACCGCCGCGAGCACCTCGCCGGTGAACGGGCAGGTCACGGTGCGGATGTTCGGGTTGTGGCGCAGCAGGTCGGTGCCGACGTACCCACGCAACATCGCGAACGGCAGCCCGGAGGCGCCGGCCACGTAGCCGTTGGCCATGCCGGCGTGGCTGTGCTCCTCGATCTCCAGCGGCGCCGGCCAGTCGTGCGCGAGCGCGTCCCGGAATCGATGCAGCGAGCCGACGCCGGGGTTGCCGCCCCACGAGAAGACCAGCTTGCGGGCACAGCCGGCCCCGATGAGCTGGTCGTAGACGATGTCCGGGGTCATCCGCACCAGCGTCAGGTCACGCCGGCCCTGCCGGATGATCTCGTGCCCCGCCGCGACCGGGATCAGGTGGGTGAACCCCTCCAGCGCCACCGTGTCCCCGTCGTTCACGGCGGCGGACACCGCCTCAGCCAGCGACACCACACAAGCCACTCGATCTCCCAGCGCGCCACAGTCCTGCTCGGGGAGCAAGGTACGGATACCGAACACAAGTTCTCAGTCCGAACACTATGGCCACCGAGGGGCGCCGTCGTCAATGGCGCTGCCGTCAACGGCGCCGTCGCTGACGGCGCAGCCGCCAAGATCCCAAGACAACGCTGGAGCAGGCGCCGGTGACCCGGCGGCGAGTCAGTCGCCGGGCCGGATCTGCAATTTCCGGCCCCGGCCTTCCCGGAACGCGTCGAGTGCCGCCACGTACTCGCTGAGCGGGAAATTGTGGCTGATCATGGTGGCCGGGTCGATCACGCCCTTGGCCATCAGGTCGACGGCGCGCCCGAAGCTGTGCAGCACGGCCATGCTCCCGACGATGGTGATCTCGTCGTTGTAGACCCGGAACGGGGAGAACGACGCGATCGCGTCCGCCGCGGCGACCCCGAAGACCTGGAACGTGCCGCCCCGGCGCACCCGGCGCAGCCCGTCCTCGATCGCCGGCACCGCGCCGGTGCAGTCCACCACCACCTCCCACCCCTGGGGCCGGTCGAATTCATCCGCGGTACGCGCCACCGCGTCCGCGGCGAGCTGTCGCGCGACCTCGAGCCGGCCGGTGTTGATGTCGACCACGGACACGCTGGCGGCGCCGGCGTGACGGGCGAGCTGGGCCATCATCAGGCCCATCGTGCCCGCGCCGTACACGAGATAGTGCTCGCCGAGCCGGCGGGGGAGCAGGTCGAAGCCGTGCAGGGCGCATGACAGCGGCTCGATCAGCGCGGCGTGCTGCAGGGACACCGGCTCCGGGAGCCGGTAGCAGTTGGCGACGGGCGTCACGGCGTACTCGGCGCTGGCGCCCGGTCGGGTGACGCCGATCGCGTTCCAGCGTTCGCACAGGTTTCCGCGACCGATGGCGCAGTAGTGGCATTCGCCGCAGGACAGGGACGGATCCGCCGCGACCCGGTCCCCGATGGCGACTTCGGTGACATCCGCCCCCACCTCGACCACGGTCCCGGCGAACTCATGCCCCGGCACGATGGGGTACGGCGTCGGGGCGAATTCGCCGTCGACGATGTGGATGTCCGTGCCGCAGATGCCGACGGCCGCGACTTCGACCACCACCTGGCGTGCCGATGGTTTCGGGTCCGCCACGGTGGTGATCGACACCAGACCGGGTTGTTCGATGACTGCTGCCCGCATCACTTCACCGCTCCCAGAGAAAGTCCCCGTACCAACCATTTCTGCGCGATCCAACCGGCGAGGATCACCGGCAGCGCGGCCATCGTGGACGCGGCGGACAGCCGGGCCCAGAACAGCCCTTCACTCGTGATGAATCCGACCAGGAACACCGGCACCGTGGCCGCCTGCGTCGCGGTCAGGCTGACCGCGAAGAAGAACTCGTTCCACGCGAAGATGAAGCAGATCAGCGCGGTGGCCGCGAGCCCCGGGGCGATCATCGGCAAGATGACGCGGCGGATCTCGGTGAACAGCCCGGCCCCGTCCATTCGGGCCGCTTCCAGGACCGCCTTCGGCACCTCCAGCAGGAACGAGCGGATCATCCACACCGCGATCGGCAGGTTCATCGCGGTGTAGACCAGCGACAGCATGGTCACGTTGTCGAGCAGCCGCAGGTTCTTCGCGATCACGTACAACGGAAGGATGATCGCCACCGCCGGCATCATCCGGGTGGAGATGAAGAAGAACAGGGAGTCCCGCCACTTCGGGATCTTCGCGATCGACAGCGCGTACGCGGCGGGCGTGGCGAGCACGATCACGAACAACGTCGACAGCAGCGACGCGGTCAACGAGTTGATCAGGTACGGCGCGAAGTCGCGCTCCAGGATCGCGGCGTACTGATCGAAGGTCGGGGTGAACAGGAACGTCGGCGGGTTCGTGGACGCCTGCGCCTCCTGTTTGAACCCGTTGACGAACATCCACAGCACCGGGAAGAAGAACACGATGGCGGCGATCCAGGCGAGCAACCCGGCGCCGAGGTTGGCCGGGCGTCGCCGCCGCACCCTCCGGGGGGCACGGGCGACATTCGCGGTGGTGGCAGTCATGGCTCAGTCCTCCCGGAACAGATTCGAGATCACCCGCAACGCGAATGTCGCGATCACGATGGTCGCCACCACCACGATCACGCCGGCGGCGGCGGCCTCGCCGACGTCGAACGCGCGGAATGCCTGCTGGTAAATGAAGTACGGCAGGTTCGTGGTCGCCTGCCCGGGGCCACCTTGCGTGATCATGAAGATCGCGTCGAAGGTCTGCACGATGAAGATCGAGCCGAGCAGGATCCCGAGTTCGATGAACTGACGCAGGTGCGGCAGCGTGATCCGCTGGAACGTGGCCCAGCCGCCCGCGCCGTCGACCTTCGCCGCCTCCAGCACCTCGGGTGACTGGCTCTGCAGCCCGGCGAGCACGATCAGCATCATGAACGGCGTCCACTGCCAGGTCAGCACCAGGACGATCGACATCATGGGGAACTCGCTGACCCAGTCCAGCTTGCCCACCCCGAAGGGCGACAACACCCAGTTCAGCAGCCCGAAGACGGGGTTGAGCATCGAGGTCTTCCACAACAGCGCGGCCGCTGCCGGCATCACCAGGAACGGGGTGATCAGCAGGGTGCGCACCACGCTGCGGCCGAGGAACTTCTTGTCCAGCAGCACCGCCAACCCGATGCCGAGCAGCATCGCCAGCAGCACCGCGCTGGCGGTGAGGACGACCGTGTTGAACACCGCGTTGCGAAACAGCGCGTCGCTGAAGACCTTCCAGTAGTTCTCCAGCCCCACAAACTCGGCGGCGCCGGGACGCAGCAGGTTCTGGGAGTGCAGGCTGTACCAGACCGTGAGCAGGAACGGCAGCTGGGTCAGCGCGATCGCGAAGACCAGGGCCGGAAGCAGCGGACCCCGACGTCGCCACCGTTGCCCAGCGGTGACTTTCTTCGGCGCGGCCGTCCGCGGCCGCGCTGTCGCGGCAGCCGGTATCGCCTCAACAAGCATTGCAATCTCCTCACCCCGCCGGGCCCGGGCCGGCCTCGAAGGCGCGACCCGGGCCGGCTTCAATGGCGGCTACTTGTAATCGCCCTCTTCTGCGGTGTCCACGGCGTACTTCTGGGCCTTCGCGAGCGCCTCGTCGACGGTCTGCCGACCGGCGATCGCGGCGGAGATCTCCTGCGAGACTTTGGTGCCGAGGTCCTGGAACTCGGGGATCGCCACGTACTGCACGCCGACCCAGGGCTGCGCGTGCAGGCCGGGACGCTTCACGTCGACGTTCTGGATCGAGTCCAGGGTCGGCCCGGCGAACGCTCCCGCGGCCTTCTGGTACTCGGGAATCTGGTACGTCGAGAGCCGGCTGCCGGGCGGCACCCGGGACCAGCCGAGCTTCTCGCCCACCAGCTTGTGGTACTTCTTCGACGTCGCCCACGAGACGAAGTCCCAGGCGGCGTCCTGCTTCTGGGAGGTCTTCGGGATCGCCAGGGACCAGGCCCACAGCCAGCCGGAGTTCTCGGTCTTGGACACCGGGGCGGGGACGTAACCCATCTTGCCGGCCACCTTGCTGTTCTTCGGGTCCTCCAGGGACGCGGCGGCGACGGTGGCGTCGTACCACATCGCGGCGTTGCCCTGGCCGGTGGCGGTGAGGCACTCGGAGAAGCCGGCGTTCGGGGCGCCGGGCTCGCCGTTGCTGCGGACCAGGTCGACGTAGAACTGCACGGCCTTCCTGGTCTCGGGTGAGGTGAGTTTGGCGTTCCAGTTCTCGTCGTACCACTGGCCGCCCTGGGTGAGGATCACCGTGTTGAGCGGGGCCAGCACCTCGCCCCAGCCGGGCAGGCCGCGCAGGCAGATCCCGGAGACGTTGTTCTTCGGGTCGTGCAGCTTGTCAGCGAAGCCGGCGACCTGTTCCCACGTCGGCTTGTCCGGCATGGACAGACCGGCCTTGGCGAACAGGTCCTTGCGGTACATCAGGAACGATGACTCACCGTAGAACGGCACGGCGTGCAGCTTTCCGTGGTACGACAGCGCCTCCCGCACCGGCGGGATCAGATCGTCGACGTCGTAGTCGCCGGCGCCGGCCCGCTTCTCAAGGTCGACCAGCCAGCCGTTCTCAGCCCAGATCGGCGTCTCGTACGTGCCGATCGTGACCACGTCGTACTGGCCGCCCTGGGTGGCGATGTCCTGGGTGACCCGGTCGCGAAGCTCGTTCTCCGGGAGCGTCACGAACTTGACCTTGACGCCAGGGTGGTCCTTCTCGAACTCTGCGCTGAGTTTCTCGATGTCCTGCATCTGGGGGTTGGCGACGGTGGCGATGGTGACGGTGTTGCCGTCATCGCCTCCGGCGCCGGCCCCGGCGCAGGCGGCGGTGCTGATTGCCAGTGCAGCGATGGCTGCTACGGCTGCGGCGCGCGTCGGCGAGCGCCATCCGGGTGGGGGTGCCATCACAGACCTCCTCAGGGCTGTCTTGCCTGTCCGACAGTGACTCCCGGTTCCCGCTCATACGAGCGAACCATTTCGACAACTGAGCGACCCGTGGCGAAGCCATTGAATGCGCACTGCTGGAGCGGGTCAAGGGTTTGTGCAAGAATGAGCCGCATAGCGCTCAGATGAGCAGCGCACCGGTGAAGCAACGGCAGGTGATGACGATCGAGATGCGAAAGCTGCGACCCGCGGAGCTGATCCAGGCCGCCGCCGTGGCCCGCCGGTACTACCTCGACGGCGCGTCCAAGGTCGAGATCGGCAAGGAGTTCGGGCTGAGCCGGTTCAAGGTCGCGCGGGTCCTCCACGAGGCCAGGGACGCCGGCCTGGTACGCATCGACATCGCGGTGCCCACCGAGATCGACGCGGATCTCTCCAACACCCTTCGCGCCCGGTACGGGCTGGCCGCCGCCATCGTGGTCGCCACCCCGGAGGACACGCCTGACGCCCTGCGCCGCCACGTGGGGCGGATGGCCGCGGAGTACCTCACCGAGGTGGTCACCGAGGACGACGTGGTAGGCCTCGCCTGCTCCCGTACCCTGCACGCGATGACGCAGGCGCTCACCGCGCTGCCCCGGGTCACGGTGGTGCAGTTGACCGGCGTACACCCGGGTGGTGTGGAGGAGAACTCCGTCGAGCTGGTGCGGAAGGTGGCCAGCCTGGCACGCGGCCCCGCGTACCCGATCTACGCCCCTCTGCTGGTCTCCGATGCCGCCACCGCCCGTGGCCTGCGCGCCCAGCCGCAGGTCGCGGAGGCCATGAAGCGGTACCAGGACCTCACCAAGGCAGTGGTCGCGATCGGGTCCTGGGACCCTCCGCTTTCCCTGGTGCGGGACGGCCTGCCGTACGCGGAGAGCGAGGTGCTGCGGCGCCGCGGCGTACGGGCCGAAGTCTGCGCCCGCCTGCTCGACGACGCTGGCGAACCGGTCGCGGACCTCGCCGACCGGGTCATCGGGATCACCGTCGAGGAGCTGCGTTCCGTCCCGGAGGTGATCGCTGTCGCGGCCGGAGCCGGGAAGACCCAGGCGGCACGCGCGGTGCTGAACGGCGGCTTCGTGACAGCGCTGGTCACCGACGCCACGGTGGCCCGCGAACTCGTGGCGGGCGACCCCGATGCCCGACCCGGGACCTGACGGTCCTCGCACGGAGGTGGCGGCGTCACATCGGTGACGGCGGGTGGGCGCTGGTCGCTGCTCACCGGCCACGCCTGTGACGGCGCGCATCATCGAGGTAGGCAACTCAGCCTCCCGGTGCGTCGGTGTCCGGCCGGCCGGCGGGGTGGAGCCGCCCGTCGGCGGGCAGTTCGCCAGAGCCGCGGGGGATCAGGGTGACCGGCAGGGTGATCCGCTGGTACGGGCCGCCCGGCTCGGCCAACTGGCCGAACAGCAGCTCCGCCGCCCGTTCCCCGATCCCGGTGACGTCTTGCGCGAGGACGGTCAACGCGGGCCGCAACAGGTCGGCGAGCTCCAGGTCGTCGAAGCCGATCACGGCGACCCGGTCGCGTAGCCCGAGCTGTTGCATCGCGTGCACCGCACCGGCGGTGATGACGTTGTTGCCGCACACCAGCGCGGTCGGCCCGGCTTCGAGCATCTCGAGTGCCGCCCGGTACGCGCTCTCGCTGTCCCGCAGACCCGTACGGTCCAGGGGCTCGCGGCCGATCTCGCGGATCGCCTCGCGGTATCCGGCGGCCCTCTGGGCGGCCGTGTAGACCGACTGGCGGTCACCGAGATAGCCGATCCGGGTGTGTCCACGTGACGCGAGGTGATTGACGGCGCGGCGTACCGCCGCCTCGTTGTCGGCGATCACGGTGTCTGCCTTGATCCGCCGTCCGGGACGGTCCACGAACACCACAGGGGTACCGCGGTCCCGCTCGGGCTCCAGGTAGGACTGGTCGGCGCCGCTGGGTACCACCAGCAGGCCGTCCACCCGGCGGGAACAGAACTCGGTGACAAGGTCACGCTCCCGCTCCGGCACGCCGTCGCTGGAACCCACCAGAACCAGGTGTTGTCGCCGCAGCGCGTAGTCCTGTACCGCCCGGGTGAGCTGCGCGGCGAACGGGTTGGCGAGATCCTCGACCACCAGGCCGATCGACGCGGTGCGCTGGTCGAGCCTGCGGATGGCGCTGGCGATGCTGTTGCGCCGGTACTTCAGGGTGCGGGCCGCCTCCAGCACCCGGGCCCGCATCTCGGGCCGCACGTTCGGTTCGTCGTTGAGCACCCGGGAGACGGTCTTGACACCGACCCCCGCCAGTGACGCGACGTCGCGGATCGTCGGCGCACGCGTGGGCGTGCCCTCTGGCGCCTCGGTCCCTGTCATAGCGTCGCCTCCGCCTGCCGACTGATTACGTTGTCGACAACGTTGTCAAGATGCGCTGAGTTTGGCACCCTGCCAGAAGGAAGTCAATGCCGGTTCACACACCACATCACCTCAGGAGAACGTCGCATGATCATTGTGGTAGGCGAGGCGCTGCTCGATCTGGTGGCCGACGACGACCGCACCCGCTTTACGGCGCACCCTGGCGGCAGCCCGGCCAACGTCGCGGTCGGACTGTCCCGCCTGGACCTCCCGGTCACTCTGGCGACACAACTCTCCGACGACATCGCCGGCCGCCTGGTACACGATCACCTGACACGCAGTGGGGTACGGATCGACGTGCTCGCCGGCACCGCGGAGGGAGCCCGGACCAGCCTCGCGCTCGCCGCCGTCGACTCGTACGGTGTCGCCACGTACGACTTTCGGATCGCCTGGGACATCGCCACCGTCCCCGGGCTCGACCCCCTCTGTGTCTGCCTGCACACCGGCTCGATCGCCGCCGCGCTGGCACCCGGCGCCGGGCTGCTCGACGAGCTACTGGCAACCCGACCCGGGGTCACCGTCTCCTACGACCCGAACATCCGGCCGTCGCTGCTCGGCGCCCCCGAGGCGGAACGCGTGCGGGTGGAGTCCCAGGTGGGTCTCTCCGATGTGGTCAAGGTCAGCTCAGAGGACCTGGCCTGGCTCTACCCCGGCGAGCTGGTGACCGCGGTGGCCGCCCGGTGGCTAGCCACGGGGCCGGCCCTGGTGGTCGTCACGCTCGGACCCGACGGCGCGTACGCCGTCAACCGGGTGGCCGAGGTGCGTCGCCCCGCCCTGTCGGTGACGGTGGCCGACACCGTGGGAGCCGGAGACGCGTTCACCGCCGGGCTGCTCGACGGACTGTACCGAGCGGACCTGCTCGGGAAGTCCAACCGGGACCGGCTCTCCGGCATGGACCAGAAGGCGCTCGCCGACCTGCTGGACCTGGCCAGTCGGGTGGCTGGTCTGACCTGCGCACGGCCCGGCGCGGACCCGCCGAACCGGTCCGTGCTGGACAGCGCGCCCGTCGACCCACCTGAGCCTCGCCCCGTAGAGGTGCTCTGATGTCCGTGCCACATGTCGCTGGCGAAGGACAGCGGCTCTTGCCGGCAGCGATACAGCTCGCCCCGCATTTCCTCCATCGGCGCCCTCCGGGAGCACGTCGGGTTGGGTCATGATTTGCGCATGGACCGAGTCGCGAAGTTGACCGCACCGACAGACATCGTGGGTCGGGAAGCGGAAGTGTCCACTCTCAGAGCGCTGGTCGCAGAGCTGGCGACGGGGCAGGGTGCCGCTACGTGGATCGAGGGCGAACCCGGAATCGGAAAGTCCACACTGGTCGATGCGGTCGTCCACGAGGCGCGGGCCAGCGGATTCACGGTGCTGCGCGGTGCCGCCAACGAGTTGACGACGCCGTTTCCACTGCGGGTCGCGGCCAAATGTCTAAGGGTCTCGCTCCACTCCCGCGAGCTGGCGAGACGGGAGATCGCCCAGCTCCTCTACGGCGAGACGGTGGTTGGCACCTTCGACCCCGTCATCTCCGCGGCGGAACGCATGCTGGAGATCGTCGACCGGCTGGTCTCGTCGGGCCCTGTCGTGTTCGTCCTCGAGGACCTGCACTGGGCGGACGAGGCGAGCCTGCAGTTGTGGAACCGCCTGACGTACATCGTCGGGCAGGTGCCGCTGCTGCTCATCGGCACCTGCCGTCCGGTACCGATCCGGCCCGTGGTCTCACGGCTTCGGGCAACGGTCCGGGAACGTGGCGGCACCCTGGTCGGTCTCGCACCACTCGGTAAGTCGGATGTCGAACTGTTCGCCTCGAGACTGGTGGCGGCCCGGCCAGGCCCACGGCTCGCCGGCGCGCTCACCCGGGCCGGCGGCAACCCCCTCTACGTACGGGAGCTGGCGCAGGCGCTGCTGCTCGACCGCCAGATCACGGTCACCGCCGGCGAGGCGGAGCTGCGGGCGGACGCCGACACCACACCGACCTCGCTGACCGCCGCGATCACACACCGACTGGACTACCTCACCGAATCCACGGCCAAGGTGCTACGCCTGGCGGCGCTGCTGGGCAACGAGTTCGACATCGAGGACCTCGCTACCGTCACTGACCGTACCCCGATCTCGCTCGTTGACGCGGTGACCGAAGCGGCAACCGCGGGCGTGATCGGCGAGTCCGGCCGGCGCGTGACGTTCCGGCACGACCTGATCCGGCAGGTCCTGGTGGAGCAGACCTCGCCCGGGATGCGGATCGCACTCCACAGCAGCTTCGCCCGGCAGTTGGTGGAGGCTGGTCGCAGCCCCGACCGGGTGGCCCAGCACCTGCTGGCAGTACCAGACCCCCTCGACGACTGGGCGCCGGGCTGGCTCACGTCGGTCCCGGAGTCGGTGATGTTCGCCGCCCCCCAGGTGTCGGCGGATCTGTTGACCCGGGCCGTGGACGCGCTGCCCTCCGACGATCCACGCCGGGAGGAGTTGGCCTGCCGTCTGGTGCAGTTGCTGTTCTGGCTGGGCCGCGACCAGCAGGTGCTGGAGATGGCGGCGGTCATACCGCGGCTACCGGCAGATGCCGAACGCGCGGCGCGGTGGAGCCTGTACCTGGCCCGTGCGGCGGGTCGCACCGGCGAGTACGGGACAGTGCTCGAGCTGTTGGGGCGGGCCCTCACCGACGAGCGGCTGTCCGCCGTGTGGCGGGCCAGACTCACCGCCTGGCTCGGCATCGCGTACGCCTACCTGGGGCGTGCCGACGCGGAGGCGACGGCCCAGCGCGCACTCGCCGACGCCCGACGGTGCGACGACGCCCTGGCGGCCGGTTACGCCCTGCACGGCCTGCAGGTCGTCTCCCGCTACACGCAACCGGAGTACGTCGAGCAGGCGCTGGACGGCCTCGGCGGTGACCCCGAATCCACCGATCTGCGGATGATGCTGGAGATCAGGCGTGCCGGGTCGCTCAACGCGGCAGGAGAGTCCGAGGCCGCCGAACGGGCCGTACGTGAAGCACTGGTGTTCGCCGACCGCATCGGCACCTACCGGTCCGCGACTGTGGTGACGGGCGCCGCGGAGATCAGTTTCCAGCACGGCAACTGGGACGAGGCGCTGGTCCGGCTGGCCAGCGTCGCCCCCGAGTTCGTCGACACGGTCTACATCCGCGACGGGCACGGCATCGCCGCCGTCATCGCGCTGCGCCGCGGCGAACCGGAGCAGGCGCGCTCACACCTGCTCGCGGCCGGGGTCACACAGCCCGTCGAGACCTTCGAAGCCGACCACACAGTGCCGTTCCTCACCGCGGCGGTGGCGTTGGTCGCAGAAGCCGCCGGGGATCTCGACCGTACGCTGCGGCTGCAGGCGTCCTGGCTGGACCTTCCGGATGGGCCGATGCGGGACGATCTCTGTGCAGACACGCCTGACCTGGTGCGGACCGCGCTCAAACTGAGCGATGTCGCTACCGCTCGCGCCGCGCTGCGGACCTGTCGGGAAGCCCGCAGGGCGACCGCGCAGATCGCGCTCGCCGAACGCTGCTGCGAGGCCATGCTCGACGGCGACGCGTCGGCGCTGCTCGCGGTCGGCGCCGACTACCGCGCCTGCGGCTGGATCCCGCGCGCCGCGTTCGCCCTGGAAGAAGCGGCGGTACGACTCGCCGAGGCAGGTCAGATCGTGCCGGCCAGGCGGGCGTTGACCGACGCCGCCCGGGCGTACGACGGCCTCGGCGCCGCCTGGGACATCAGGCGGGCGGACGCCCGGCTGCGGCCCCTCGGGGTACGGCGCGGTCCGCGTAGCCTGCACCGCCGTTCCAAGACCGGGTACGCCGCGCTGACCCCGAGCGAACAGCGGGTGGCGCGGCTGGTGGCCGAAGGGATGTCCAATCCGGACATCGCGGCCGAGTTGTTCCTGTCACGGAACACCGTGCAGACCCACGTGTCGAACATCCTCGGCAAACTGAAGCTACGTTCCCGCCTCGAACTCGTCCGCGAGGTCGCCGCACGTGCCGAATCGCCGTTCGACGCGTCCGGCTAGCTGCACCTTCGTGTCAGTACACCGCGGTGACGCGCCAGCGCTGGTTCGGGTTCGACGACGCCGGCTCCCACTGCTGGATCGCCGCGCCGTCACTGACGTTGCCGTCCCTGAGGTCCAGCGCGCGGCCGCTCGCCCGGTTGACGATGAGGTAGTAGCCGTCCCCGGCGGGAGTGAAGCGCCACTGCTGGTTGGCGTTGCCGTGGCCGGTGATGGTCCACTGCTGGATCTGCGTGCCGTCACTCTGTGAGCCGTCCGGGTTGTCCAATGCCTTGCCGGTCGCCCGGTTGATCACGTTGAAGTGCCCGGAGTCGACCGAGACCAGCCGCCACTGCTGGGACTTGCCCTTGGTGCTGACCTGCACGATGTGCGCACCGTCCGCTGTGGACCCGGACGACACCCCGATCGTCTTCCCGCTGAGGCTGCTCACCAGCCGGTACCCCCGTACGGTGCGGCGAGGACCGACCGCCACCTTGCGGTCGGTCGTACCGCCCTCCGGCTTCGCGCGGGTCGATTCCCGCTGGTCAGGCCGCTGAGAGGCCGATCGGGGCGATGTCGAGGTAGACGGTGACGCCGAGGCCGACGGTGACGGCGTGTCGCCGTCGGGCGAATCCGACGGCAGCGGGATCTCGTCGGACGGGGGCCCGACGTGCGCCGGCGACGAGTCCCCGCTGCCTGACGCGGTGACCGCATCCGGGCCGTAGTACGAAACCAGCGCCACCGAGCCCGCCACGACGGCTATCGCGACGACCGCGACGAGCCCGGCGCCGGTGGGCGTCACGCCGCGCGGCCGTGCCGGCCTTGTCCGGCGTACCCGATCCATCAGGGCATTCCAGGCACGGGCGGCCTGGAGCCGGGTGATCGACAGCGCGTGTCGCACTGTGCCGGCGGCGGGAAGGAGCCGTGCAACCGACAGCGCACGCCGCGCCGCGCGGGCACCACGTCCGGGCGCGGCGCGGGGCGGCGGCGGATCCGTCTCGTCAACCGACTCGGCGGACACTTCCGGAGCAGCGGCAGTCTCGGGGGAGACCTGCCAGTAGGCAGCCTGGTCCCACTCCACCTCGTCCTGGTCTTCCGGTTCAGCCGACATGGTGCGCCCCCTGCTCGACGTCGTGGCGTGTGCAGTCACAACGTCCTGTCGGGGAGGTCGGTTCACGCCTGCGGGGTGACGCCCGGCGCGTTGCGGACCATTTCCAGGCGGGAACGCAGTTGCAGCTTCGCGAGGATGTTCGACACGTGGGTCTGCACGGTGTTACGGGACAGGAACAGCTCGGTCGCGATGGCGGGGTTGGACATGCCCTTGGAGACCAGCCGGGCGATCCGTGCCTCGCTCGGGGTGAGCGACTCCCAGCCGGTGGTGGCCCTGCGGTGCAGGCTGCGAGGGCCGCGGCGGATCCGGTACGGGCGCAGCCGCGAGTCGGCGCGCCTGATGTCCCAGATGGCGCCGAGCTCGTTGTAGCGGCGGACGGCGTTGGTCAGCGCTTTCCTGGCGGCGGTGGCGTCGCCCGCGTCCGCGAACCGGACCGCCGCCTCCTCCCAACTGACGCCGGCATCGAGCAGCCAGCCCGTCGCGTGCTGTTCATCGGCGACGGTGAGCAGTGCCGCGGGATCGTCGGCCAGCATCGCCCGGCAACAGCGAGCCACCAGCCGAGTTGACGTCGCACCGTCGGGGGCCTCGTCGCAGGCGGCGAGTGTGGCCTGCGCGGTGTCCGTCTCGCCAGCCGCCAGGGCGACGCGGACCAGTTGGGGGGCGAGCAGGTAGCCACGCTCGCGCAGCGGTCCGGGCGGCAGGTCGAGCCAGCTCGCGCGCAGCGCCAGCGCGCGGTCGGACTCACCCGCGAGCTCGGCGAGGATCGCCGCCACCTCGGTGGCGGAGCCGCTGTACGGGATCGGGCCGGATGCCACGTACTCGTCGAGTCCCGCGGTCCGCAGGTGGGCCTCGGCCGCGTCCCGCTGCCCGCGATGCAGCGCGATCAGGGCGGCGATGCCTTGTGAGTGCCGCAGCGCCGGGTTCGTCAGGAACTCGGGGCCTACGCTCGAGAGGTACACCAGCGCCTCGTCCCACAGCCCGTAGACGTAGGTGGCGGTCGCCGCGGTGCCGAGCACCATGGCGTACCGGTACGTGCCGATCCGCTCGGCCCGCACCACGGTGCGCGCCGCCACGGCGAGCGCGTCGTCCCGCCGCCCCGCGACGGAGAGTCGGCTGATGTAGTTGCTCGCGACCATCATGCGCAGGTCCATCGAGTCGGGGTCGTCAGGCGCCCCGTCGAGTGCCGCCAGAGCCTCCTCGAGGACGGCGAGCTGGGTCGTGGCTTCCGAGATCGGCGCCAGCGCGGACAACGCGTACGCGGCGGCCACCTGGTCGCCGCACTCGCGGGCCGCCCGCAGTGTCGTCTCAGCCGTCTGGCGCGCCTCGTCCGGTCGCTGCAGGTAGACAAGCGCCATCGCCCGGGACGCGCCGAGCCTGGCCTGCCAGCGCTGTGGCAGTCGCTGGTCGCTGCCGGCCGGGCTGACCGCGGTGAGCGCGTCCCCGAAGCGGCCCGACCGCCCGGCCGCGCGCATCGCGTACAGCCGCATCCGTACCGCGCGTTCCAGGTCGGTGGTACGGCGTACCACCGCCTCGGAGATCTCGCCGACCTCCTGGTCACGTCCCAGCCAGAACCACACCCGGGCCAGCCGTTCCGCCAGCTCCTCCCATCGCGGGTCACCGTCCGGCAGCGCCTGCATCCCACGGGTCAGCAGCTCCGCCGCGGCCTGGGGCGCCGCGTACAGGGGCATCGCCGGGGTCTCGGCCAAGCCGTCCACCGCCCACGACGCGAGCGTGCCGGATCCGGCGAGTAGGTGCTGGGCGATCCGGTCCAGGCTGGCGCCGCTGTCCGCGAGGTGGCGCGCGATGTGGTTCTGCAGGGCGCCGCGTACCGGCGCGGGGGTCTGCTCGTAGAGGACCTGGCGGATCAGGTCGTGCCGGAAGGTCAGCCGTTGACCGGTGTCACTCAGTACGGCGGCCGCCACGGCTTCACCGATGGCGTCGGCGAGCGCTCCGGGTGAGCGTTCGGTCAGGGCCGCCAGCTCGTCGAGGTCGAATTCGTTGCCCAGCAGTGCGGCCATCCGCAGCACCCGCGCCGTCTCCTCGGACAGGAAACTCACCCGACGCCCGATCGCCGCGGTCAACGTGTGCGGCGTCGCGGCGGCGTCGGCGCTCAGCTCCGCCGCGCCACCCGAGATCTCCATGACGTCGTCGAGCAGCAGGGCGTCCACCAGCTCGCGCACGTACAGCGGGTTGCCTCCGGCGCGGCCCAGCTCCGCGGACAGCCGGGGGCCGGGCGGCGCGCCGACGAAGCGCTCCACGATCGTGACCACGTTCGCATGGTCCAGCGGATCGAGTTCCAGGACCACGCCGTCGGTGTCCCGTACCGCCGTGGCCAGTCGGGCGACGGTCGGCCGGGTCGGCACCGGCCGGCAGGTGCCGGCCAGCAGCAGCGGGAGCTGGTCGACGGCACGTGCCAACCGGTTCCACAGCAGCAGGCTCGGCTCGTCGGCCCACTGCAAGTCCTCCATGACGAGTACCAGCGGCGCCTCGACGGCGGACCGGTCCACCAGTTCGAGCATCCGTTCGGCCGCGGCGAGTACGGGGTCCAATGTCGAGGCGCTCGTCTCTCCACGTAGCAGGCGGAGGATCTCCTGGCGTAGCGGGTCCGTGGTACGTGGACGGATGTCGAGGCAGTCGGCCATCAACCGCAACGGGAACGCCGACATCAACTCGTCCGCGTGCCCCCTCAGCACCTTCAGGCCACGCCGTTCGGCGCTGGTTGTCAGCGCGTCGACCATCGTCGACTTGCCGATGCCGGGCTCACCGGCGATCCAGCAGACCCCGCCCCGCCCGGACGCCAGCGCCGCCACAAGCCCGTCCAGTGCCGTCTGTTCGGTCGTGCGCCCCACGATCCGGACCGCAGCCGCCATGCACAGGACAATATGCCAGTGCCCCTGCATTCCCCGTGCCGGTCGGCCGCGTGACCGGAATCGGGCGGCTCACCGCCGGCTCACCGCCAAATCCGCCCGCAGCGTCACATCCCGATCGGGAAGCTGACCAGCCCCGAGGCGAGCCGGCTCGCGGTGTCAGCCCGTTGCGCCGCCGCTCGCAACTCGTCCAGCGGGTGGTACGCGCCGGGTGGAGCCAGATCCAGCAGGAGTACCCGCAGCCGCCCGCCCGTACGGTCCACATCGAGCACCCGGAACCTGGTTCCCGGTGGGAACACCGCTGTGTCGGGCGCGCCCGCGGACAACCCGCCGAGCCGGCGGGCGGTCGCCGACCAGATGACGTACGACAGCCGCGCGCCGTCGCTCGCGCCGGGGAAGAGGTCGACGTCGACGAACCCGGGCTCGACGTACTCCAGGCCGGTCCGGTAGCCCTGCGGCACCGGGTCGGCGGTGCTCGTGGCGAAGACGGGGCCGAAGACGAGCGGCAGCCGCCGCAGTCCCGACGCCACGGCCCGGGCGATGACAGCCGACTCGCCGCGCCCGCCGCGCGGTGTTCGGTTCACGGGGTCGCGCCCATCGCGCAGCGCCGGGTTCACGGCGTCGCGCCCGGCGGACGCGTAGGCCCGTACCGCTACCAGGTCCGTGTCGCTGTCCGCGGGGTTCACGGCGTCCGGGTCCTGGGCCAGTGCCTGGCTGACCGCCTCCTGGTGGGTGCCGTACGAGTCGCCGAGCACCTGCCGTAGCCGCGTCCCGTCGACGTCGGGCAGCGTTGGGTCCGGGGTGGCTGATGGCCCGGCCTGGCGCGGTCGGAGTGGCTCTGTCTCAAATGGCTCTGTCTCGGGTGGCTGTGTCTCGGGTGGCTCGGCTTGTGGTGGCTCTGCCTGGTGTGGCTGGTGTGGCTCGGCCCGTGGTGGCGGCGTGGCGGGCGCTGTCCCAGCCAGCCCGTCCTGGGTCGTCCCGGCATGGGCCGGCGGAGCTGACGGCGGTTCGGCGGTCGGAGCGCTGGACAACGGTGGCAAAGTGGCGCCCAGGTCGCGGCGCCGGATCACCGGCTGGCCCTTCGAATCGCTGCCGGTGGCCTGCCAGGTGTCAAAGCTGCCCGAGGAGTACAGGATCCCGGTCGGTGACACCGCCACCTCGTCGGTCGCCGCGGTGACCGGTCGCCCGAGCAGCCGGGCCAGCTCTCCGTACCTGGCGTCGGCGTCGGTGACCGGCGGGCCGTGCCACACCACCACGAGGGGGGTACGGCCGAGGGCGAGGTCGGCGATCCGGTTCGCGAGCGTGGCGGGCGGGGCCGGCTGCCCGCCGAGTCTGAACCCGTCGACGTCGGTCTCGATTTCGACGACGTAACCGGCGACCGCCTGTATCACCCCCACCGGGGTCGCCCGTTGGAGGAAGGACCAGCCGGCGGCGGTACCGGTGCCGTACCTGTCAGCGAGCTCGGGCGGCGCCTCGTCGGACCCGCCCGCGGGCCGGCGCGGCACGGCCAGGCGCTGCCTGGAGTCCGCCTCCACGGGAGGTCGCCAGGCGACCCGTCCGGACCGGTCGACGGTGGCCAGCTCCCACTGCCGTTCCGGCGACCAGACCGGTACGCCGGCAGTGATCCGGCCGCGCCGGTGGGTACGGCGGAGCCTGGTGTACCCCGAACCGTCCGCGAGCGCACCCGGCAGCAGCACCAGCCGCGTCTCGCCGGTGTCGGGGAGTCCGCGCAGCGCGCGCTTCACGGCGCCGGCGGGGAGCGGGTCGGGGCCGTGCCCGCCCAGGAACACGGCCGGAGCGTCGCCGGGCGGCAGGCACGCGGCGGCGCCGGCGCCGCCGGGACGGGTGCCGGACGGCAGGATCCAGAAACCCGCCGGCACCGGGTGTACGACGCAGCCGCCGGCATCGCGGGCGGTGGTGGTTTCGGCCGGCAGGTCCGCGCGCCACGACGGCAGCGGGTACCACGCCGGCTGGTACCGCGGTGGTCCGCAGGGTGTGTACGTGACCCAGCCGCCGGGCGCGCCGGACGGTGTGGAGACCGCGGTTGTGCCGTCGACGGCGACCGTGACCGTGCCCAGTGGACCGGCGATCTCGCGCCCGGTGGCGTCCGCCAGGCCGCGCACCGCGGCCTCGGCGGCGGCCGGGTCGTGCCGGGGGCCGAGCGGGACCAGGCGTACGCCGGTGTCGGGATCGGCCGGCCACACCTCGAGTAGCCGCGCCACGAGTTCGGTGTAGTCGTCACGTGCGGACACCGCGGGTGCGGTGACGACGAGGACCCGCCCGCCCTCGGCCGGCAGCCGGCTGGTCATGGTGGTCAGCGGCCCGGTCGCGTCGCGGCCGGTGTGGAGCAGCATCGCCGGCCCGACCGGAACGGCGTGGACCGGGCGGCGGGCACCCGGGGCCGCGGATCCCGATCCGGCTGCCCGGGCAGCAGGCGGCGGCCGCGGGTCGGCCCTCCGGGTCGGCGGCCCCGCGTGGGCCGGCTCGGCGCGTGGCGGCCCCGGGTCGGTGGCGCCGGTACCTGCCCGCCCCGGGTCGGTGGCGCCGGTACGTGCCGGCGCCGGGTCGACCGGTTCGGCGACCACGTCAGTAGTCACCGTCCTCGCCCTCCGCCTCGAGTGCCGCCATCGCGCGGTGCAGGGCGACCGCGCCCACGGACCCCGGCTGGTACCGCCGGTCGCGCACGTGGTCCAGCAGCTCCGTGTCCGGGGCGATGCCGTGGCGTCGCAGGAAATACGCGGTCGCGTCGGACCAGACCCACTGCCCGTCGGTACGGAACCCCATCGGGACCACCGGCCGGCGCGCGTCGTCGAGCACGTCGACCATCAGCGCGGTGGTGGGCAGCAGCGCCGTACCGGCGTCGAAGTAGCACAGCACCCGGTCGCGCTCCTCGCCGTCGAGTCGTGGGCGGGTGCTGGAGAAGCCGGGTCCGCCGGTGTCCTCGACGGCGTCGAACAGCCCGGCGATCTGGATCGGCGGCGCCGGGTCGGCGGTGGCGAGCAGCGCCGACCACCCCAGCGCCGCCCGCTGGTACGGCGGCAGGTTCTCCGCCTCGGTGAACACCTCCACCTGCGGAAACGTCTCCCCGGCGGCGACCAGTGTGGACTGCATTCCGGCGGCGTGGCCGGGCAGCAGGTCTGGCTTGTCGCCGGCCACCTGCATCAGGTACACCCGGCGCGGCGGCGGCCACGAGGTGGCGAAGCCGGGTAGCCGCCAGGTGCGCCACAGTCCCGTGAATCCGGCCATGTCGGTGGCGGCTGCCACGGCCGTACGGTCGACGTCGTCGTACTCCTCCGGGTTGCCGGTCAGGTCGAGGCAGTGTGGTACGCCGCCTGACTGTTCGGCGGGATGGACCGGGGACATCGTGTGCAGCGGCAGCTGCGGATCCGGTACGACGTCCAGCAGCCCCTCGACGTCGCTGCCCGCGGCCGCTTCGTTGAGCGTCGCGGCGTCCTGCGGGGTGACCGGGATCCGGTTACTCAGGGCGGTGAAGAGCACCGCACGCGCCACGTCCACCGTGCGGTCCCGTGCCAGCCAGTCACGCAACGTGTGGACGGTCTCGTCGCACGCCCAGCCGGCGATCCGTAGAACGACCTGGTGGAGTTCGGCGGCACGTCCGCCAGTTGCCGTGTTCACGAACCCTCCCCAGAAGCGACCTGCGTGAGTTGTCGGGCGGGACCCGGAACCACAACGACATCGGGGGCGGGCTGGTTCAACCGATCGCGTTCAGAGGCGTCTCATCGATGCTCTACGGGGTCAATGGGAAGGAATCTCTAAAACTTCACTGTGCTCAATGAGTTCTCGCACGCGCGAGTTCGTGAGCATTTCTCTCGACTCGTCAGGAAGCCGAGGAGGAGAGAATCGTGGGGAACGTTCGCAAGATTCCGACGCAACGTCAAGGGGCCGATGACGTCGACCGGCCCGACGCGGACCAGCGGCTCTCCGAGCTGTACCAGCTGCACAGCGGACCGTTGCTCAACTACCTGGTGCGGCTCAGTCTCGGGGACCGCCGGCAGGCGGAGGACGTCCTGCAGGAGACGTACCTGCGGGCGTGGCATTTCCTGCGGCACAGCGACGAGGCCGCGGAGAACCTGCGGCCGTGGCTGTACACGGTCGCCCGGCGGGTGCTGATCGACGCGGGGCGCAAACGCAAGGCGCGCCCCACCGAGGTGGCCGTCACCGACATGCGCCAACTGCCCGGATCCGACGACGCGATCGAGCGGCTGCTGGTCGGCCAGACGGTACGGGCCGGGTTGCAGAAACTGCGCTCGGAGCACCGTGCGGTCCTCGTGGAGAGCTACTACCGCAACAGGTCGGTCCGGGAGATCGCCGCGATGCTCGACATCCCGGAGGGCACGGTCAAGTCCCGTACCCACTACGCGCTCCGCGCGCTGCGTGGTGTCGTCGACATCGACCGCCAGGCGTCATGACCGCCGCGGCGGCCGGCAGGTGGGCGGCCGCGGTGCTGTGCGGCCTCGCCGTCTCTGCCGGTCCATCCGTTCCCGGGTACGCCGCCGGCGACCCGCCGCCGCTGCCGTACGGCGGCGACGAATGTGTCGGCGAGTCCGACGTGACGTACGACGGCGTGCCCTGGCCGGTGGCGCGGATGGCGCCGCACCTGGCGTGGCCGGTGAGCCGGGGCGACGGGGTGACCGTGGCGGTCGTCGACTCCGGAGTCGGGAAGCCGCCGGGGCTGGAAGGCGCCGTCCAGCGCGGCCGTGACGTGGTCTCGGGCGGCCGCGCCGACGACGACTGCGCCGGCCGGGGCACCGCGCTCGCCGGTATCGTCGCGGCCCGACCGGTCGGCCGGCGCGGGGTCGTCGGGATCGCCCCGGAAGCGTCGGTACTCCCGATCCGGATCATCGACGGGGACGGCCAGGTGCCGCCGAAAGCGATCGCCAAGGGCATCCAGGCCGCCACCAAGCTCGGCGCCGACGTGATCCTGGTGGGCACCGCTGCCGAAACCGACGACGCCGGGCTCCGCGGCGCTGTGGCGAAGGCCGTCGCAGACGACGTGCTGGTGGTCGCGCCGGTCGCCGAGCGGGACCAGGGCCCCGGGTTTCCCGCGGGGTACGAGCAGGTCCTCTCCGTCGGCGGGGTCGACCCGGACGGCCAGCCCACCGAGACCCACCAGCCCGACCTGTACGCCCCCGGGTACGGCATCGTCGCGGTCGGGGGCGCCGGGCACTACGAGGTCAGCGGTCCCTCCGTCGCCGCCGGGTACGTGGCCGGCGCCGCCGCGCTGGTCCGCGCCTACCACCCCGATCTCGATGAGGCGGAGGTACGGGAGCGGCTCACATTGACCGCGATGCGTACCGGTGCGGAAGATCCCGGCGCCGTCGACCCACCCGCCGCTGTCAGCGACCTCGATCCCGGGCGGACCAACCGCACCCCCGAGCCGAGAGGCGGTGCGTTGACGCTGCCCGACGGTCCTGGCAGTGACCCCGCGGTCCCGCGGTCCCTCTGGTACGGCGGCTCCGTGCTGCTCGCGACCCTGACCGTGCTCGCGGTGGTGGCCGTGCTCAGGAGCCGTCGCCGCGCCGCCGGTTGACACCCCGGCCACCGTCAGGAGTCGCCGCGGGAGAGCGGGCCGACGCTCGGCTCCGGCTCGACGTACGGGGTCTGGACCAGGGTCGCTCCCCGCCGAGTGCACAGCAGCGCCCGGCCGGGGGGCAACACCCGTGGCTTGACCCCACCCGTCATCTGACCCGCTGACGGCGGGCAGGACAGCACCAGGTCCGGGCTGTTCGCTTCCTGCAGGCGCCGGATCAGCGGATCCATCGACATCCGCATCGCCCCGGCGGCGCCGCGGGTGAGCACCATGTGGAACCCGACGTCGGCGCCCTGCGCCAGGAACGGAATCAGCGGCAACAACGGGCTTTCGTGCCCACCGAGCAGGTCGTAGTCGTCGACCAGCACGTACAGCCGCGGGCCGGACCACCAGTCGCGGCGGCGCAGCTGCTCCGGGGTGATGTCCGGGCCCGGCATCCGGCTGCGGAAGCCTTCGACGGCCTGGGCGACGGTGCGCTTGGTCGCGTCGATCGAGATCGAATGCCCCAGCCGGTACGGCTCCGGCACCACGTCGAACAGCCGGCGGCGGAAGTCCACCGCCATGATCCGGGCTTCCTTCGGTGTGAACCGGCTGGTCACGGCCTGGGCGACATGGCGCAGCAGGTTGGTCTTGCCGCTCTCCCGGTCACCCACGACAGTCAGGTGCGGCAGTTCGGCGAAGTCGTGCCAGACCGGCTGCATCCGCTCCTCGCTCAGGCCCACCGCGACCCGCAGGTCGCCCTCGGCCGCCGGCAGCTCGACAGCCTGCAGCACCGCCGGCAGGGTCCGCACGGCCGGCGCGCCGGGACCATCCCAGAACTCCCGCACCGCCGCGACCAGGTGCCGGCTGCCGTCCGCGGCGCTGACGCCGTCGGGCACCCCGTCGACACGTGGCAGACCGGCCAGGAAGTGACCCTTCTCCGCGGTGAGACCCCGGCCGGGGACCTGCGGCACGGTCGCCGCCACCCGCAGGTCGATGGTGGAGTCGACCGGGTCACCGAGGCGCAGCTCCAGGCGGGTGCCGATCTGGTCGCGCATCCCGTGGTGCACCTCCGACCACCGGGACGCGGTCAGCAGCAGGTGCACGCCGTAGTTCAACCCCCGGGAGGCGATCCGCCGGATCGAGTCGTCCAAACCCTCGAACTCCTGCCGCAGCGTGAACCAGCCGTCCACCACCAGGAACACGTCCCCGTACGGGTCGTCGCCGCGGCGCCGCCGGTAGGCGGCCATGCCGTCCACGCCGAGCTTGGCGAACCGGCGTTCCCGATCCGCGATCAACGCGTTCACCTCGGCGATGGTGCGGTTGACCCGGTCGGCGTCCAGCCGGTTCGCGACGCTGCCGACGTGCGGCAGGCCGGACAGCGTGGCGAGCGTGCCGCCGCCGAAGTCGAGGCAGTAGAACTGCACCTGTTCGGCGGTATGGGTCAGCGACATCGACATGATCAGCGAACGCAGCATGGTCGATTTGCCCGACTGCGGGCCACCGACCACGGCCACGTTGCCGCGCGAGCCGGACATATCCACCACCAGCGGATCCCGCCGCTGGTCGTACGGGCGGTCGACGATACCGATCGGTGCGCGCAAACTGGCCACGCTGTTGTATTCGCCGGTGAGGATCGAGCGCGGAACCAGCTGGTCCAGCGACGGTGCCTCGTCCAAGGGCGGCAGCCAGATCTCGTGAGCGGGGCGGCCGTACCCGGAGATCCGGGAGACGAGCATCCCGACATTGGAGATCTGCTCGCCGTCCTCGACCAGGGGTTCCGGATCGTCGATCGGTTCCGGTG
>JBOGDL010000459.1:0-11583 GCA_050701815.1 Micromonosporaceae bacterium
CGGTGGGGGCGCTCGGGCCAGGCGCCATCATCGACCTGCGCTCCAACTGGGAGCTGGGCGAGCCGCACCCGTTCGCCGAGTCGCCGGCGTACCGGCGGATCCCGTGGATCGACGACGAACGGGACGCCGAGCGCGACCCCGACACCGAGCGCACCCTGGCCGACCTGTACCGCGGCAGCCTGGATCGCAACACCCGACAGGTGGCCGCCATCGTGGGCGCGGTCGCCGACACCCGCACTGGGCCCGTGGTGGTGCATTGCCACGCCGGAAAGGACCGCACCGGGTTGCTGGTGGCGGTGCTGCTGGACCTGGTTGGCGTGGTCCGGGACGAAATCGCCGCGGACTACGCGCTGAGCGAAGCGCGTCTGGCGTCCCGTGCGAAAGCGAGGGCCGCCGCGGAACCGGTCGAAACCCAGGGCTCTGGTGGGATTGCGGCGCTGTTCGCGCGCACGCTGCCGGAGACGATCCTGCGGTCGCTCCAGCACCTTGATCGTCAACACGGCGGGTCGCGCGGTTACCTGACCGCGTGCGGAGTCCAGAAGTCGATGATCGAAGAGGTCAGCCGACGCCTGCTGGCAGACTGACGGCCGCCCGGCGGCTTTGAGCTAGCCAACCCGATCGCCGTCGGACCGAGCCCCCGAGCGCTCGTGCGGCCCGCTCAGGCGTCTGCCAGCCTCCCGAGCAGCTCGGTCGGCACGATCCTGACCTGGTACGGGCGCGTCGCCTGGTACGGCTCGCTCCCCGCGACCTTGGCGGTCTCCTGGTAGACGCCGTCGTCGTCGAGCTCGAACACGATCAGCGACGGCTCGTCCGGGTCGATCACCCAGTAGCTGGGCACGCCCAGCCGCTCGTACGCGGCCTTCTTGTAGGTGAGGTCGCTGAGCGCGGTGCTGGGGGAGAGCACCTCCACCGCGAGCACCGGCGCGGTGGGGAGCAGTTTGTCGGTGAAGTCCTCCGCGTTGCCGACCAGCACATCGGGCTGCAACTCGGTGGTCTTGGTCGGGCGTACCGAGTACGGGGCGCCCAAGACGTAGAACTCGTCTGGGCAGACCGCATCGAGCACCCCGAAAAGCCGGTATCCAATCACTTGGTGGCGGGTGCCTGGCGCGGGGCTCACTATGAGCGTCCCGTTGATGAGCTCATAGCGGCGACCGTCATCCGGCATCCTCTCCAGGTCTTCAACCGTCAAGGGCCCAGACCCGGCCGCCAGGAACGTGTGGACCTCAGCTTCCTCGGGATCTGTTGCCGGCATAGCTGCCATGGTGCCCTCCTTCCGTCTGTGGCGACAGCGATCACACCACAACGGTTGTATAGGTCCGGCTGATAAGGCTGGCCTTACTCGGTGGCGGCGCAGGGCGGGCACAGGCCGAAGATCTCCAGGGTGTGGCTCACCTGGGCGTAGCCATGCTCAGCCGCCACCCGGTCGGCCCAGCGCTCCACCGCGGGACCCTCCACCTCGACGGTGTGGCCGCAACTGCGACACACCAGATGGTGGTGGTGCTGCTTGCTGCAGCGGCGGTAGACGTGCTCGCCGCCGGCGGGGCGCATCACGTCGATCTCTCCGGCGTCCGCGAGCGCCTGCAGGGTGCGGTACACGGTGGTGAGGCCGATCCGCTCGCCCCGCTCCTGCAACCGGGTGTGCAACTCCTGGGCGCTGCAGAAGGTGTCCAGCTCGCACAGCAACGCGATCAGCGCCGCGCGCTGCCGGGTGCTGCGCGACATCGCCTTGCCCCGCGGGATCGACGTTGTGCTGGTCAGGTCTTTGGCCATACGGCGTCAGTGCACCTCGTGCCGGGGCAACGGCGCTTGATCGGACACCGTCACCGCGTCTCTCGCCCGGCCGCTGGCCACTTCCCGGGCGTGGCTCACCGCGTCCGCCACGATGTGGGCGATGTGCTCGTCGGTGAGCGAGTACGCGATCTCGCGGCCGCGCCGCTGCCCGCGCACCACCCCGGCGCCGCGTAACACCCGGAGGTGCTGCGAGACCAGCGGCTGCGGCGCGTGCAACGTGTCGACCAGCTCATGCACGCACCGCGAGCCGACGCCTAACTCGGTCACGATCGCGATCCGCAGCGGCGCGGCAAGCGCGCGCAGCAGCTCGCCCGCGTCCTCGTACGACTGATGCCCTGCGGCCGGGTTCATGGTGAAACCGTAACGTGCCCATCGGCGATCATGGGACTCGCGAGCCGTCTTGCCCCGCTCCGAGGACCACTTCACGCGGCTCAGCCGGGGTGGGCTCAGGCCGTCTGCGCCCCGCGCGGAACCGGTTCACCACAGCCACGGCTGCCGCGATCACCACAAACACCGCCAAGGCCAGCACCACGATCGCCGCCCCGGGCGCCACGTCGAGCGCGAATGAGACCCGGACCCCGAAACCGGCCACGGTGACCCCGAGCCCCATCGCGACCACCATGGTGGCGGCGAACCCTCGCGCCAACTGCTGCGAGGCGGCCACCGGCACCACCATCAAGGCGCTCACCAGCAGCAACCCGACCGCCCGCATCGCGACCGTGACGGTGACCGCCGCGGTCACCGCCAGCATCAGGTTCAGCAACTGCACTGGAAGGCCGGCGACTTTGGCGGCTTCCTCGTCCTGGCACACCGCAAACAGCCAGGGTCCGGCGCCGATGGTCACGGCCAACACCACGGCGCAGAGGATCGCGATCACCAGCAGATCCTGGTCGCTGGTGGTCAGCAGCGACCCGAACAGGTACGAGAGCAGGTTCGCGTTGCTCGCGTCTGAGAGCCCCACCAGCAGCACGCCGCCGGCGATCCCCCCGTAAAACAGCAACGCCAACGCGATGTCGCCCGAGAGTCGCCCGTACGAGCGCAGCAGCTCGATCGCGACCGCCCCCGCGGCGGCGACCACCACCGCGCTCCACACCGGTGAGGCTCCGGTGAGGAAGCCGACGGCGACCCCGGTGAGAGCCACGTGGCCGATCCCGTCGCCGACCAGCGACATCCGCCGCTGCACCAGGTAGATCCCGACCGCCGGCGCGATCAATCCGATGATCAACGCCCCGAAGAGAGCGTTGCGGAGCGGCTCGTACGCCAACAGCACGCTCATCGCTCACCCGCCCACATCGTCGTGTCCCCCGCCGCCCAGCGCTGCGACGGGGCGTGCGGATGCACGTGGTCGTGGCCGGGCAACGCGTGGTGGCCGGCGGGGGCGGGCACCTCACCGTCATGGATCACCGTGCCGTGGTGCAGCACCACCGCGCGGTGGATCAGCGGCTCCAGCGGCCCCAACTCGTGCGCCACCAGCGCCACCGCGCCGCCGCCGTCGATGAAACCGCGCAGCGCGGCGGCGAAGTCGCGCTGGCTGGCCGCGTCCACGCCGGCCGTGGGCTCGTCCAGCACCAGCAGCTCGGGCTGGCCGGCGAGGGCCCGCGCGATCAGGACGCGTTGTTGTTGCCCGCCGGACAGGGTGTCGACCACGGCTCGGCTGTGGCGGGTCAGCCCCACCGCCTCGATCGCCTCCGCCACGGCGGCGCGATCGACAGCCCGGGCTGGCCGGAACAGCCCACGTCGGGCCAGCCGCCCGGAGGCCACCACCTCGTGCACGGTCGCGGGCACCCCGCTGCCGGCGCCCAGGCGCTGCGGCACGTACCCGATCTGCTTCCAGCCCCGGAACTGCCGCAGCGGCGAGCCGAACAGCCGCACCTCGCCGCTGACCAGCGGGACCAGGCCCAGCGCCGCCCGTACCAGGGTGGATTTTCCGGACCCGTTGGCGCCCAGCACCGCCACCGCCTCGCCCTGCTCCACCCGTACGTCGACCTGATGCAGCGCGGGCTGGCCGCCTCGGTAGGCGACGGTCGCGTTGCTGACATCCAGCGCTCTCATGAGCAGTCCAACGCCGCGCGCAGGTTGTCGAGATTGGTTCGCATCAGGGAAAAGTAGTCCTGGTCGCTCCCCGGTCGGAGTCCTTCGATCGGGTCGAGCACCTTGGCCTGGGCGCCCACCTCACGGGCGAGCGTCTTGGCGACCTCGGGGCTGACCAGAGTCTCGAAGAAGATCACTGTGGCCTTATGTTCCCGGGCGGTGTCGATGACCTCTGCCAGCCGCCGCGGGGTCGGCTCCTGCTCGGGTGACAGGCCGGTGACCGCGATCTGCTTCAGGTCGTACTTGTCGGCGAGGTAGCCGAACGCCGCGTGGCTGACCACGATCTCGCGCCGTTCGCAGTCGTCCAGACCCTTCTGGTACGCCTGATCCAGCCGTTCCAGCTTGGCGCCGAGTCGCTTCGCCTGCCTGGTGTAGTCGGCTCGGTGAGCCGGATCGATCGCGCCGAGCTTGTCCGCCAGCCGGTTGGCGATCACGGCCTGCCGGTCCGGGTCCAGCCAGACGTGCGGGTCCTTTCCGCCGTGCGCGGCGGGCCCGTCGTGGCTGGCTGACACGTCCCGCAGGGGTCGCACCGTGGTGACGTCGAAGGCGCGAGAGGGCTCGTCGAGGTGTTCGGCGACCGCCTCGTCCAGGGCTGGCTGGAAGCCTTTGAGATAGATCAGCAGGTCGGCCTCCACGAGGGTGGCGATCTGGGACGGCTTCAGTTCCAGGTCGTGCGGCTCGACGCCCGGCTTGACCAGGGTGGAGACCGAGACTGCTCGCTTCGGCTGGTCGCTGCTGAGTTGCTCTGCCAGCTGCTGCATCGGGTAGAACGCCGCGACCAGGGAGAGCTGGCCGTCCTGGGAGCTGTCAGCGCCGCAACCGGTGGTCGCCACGGTCCCGGCCAGCAACGCGGCAAGCACGATCGAAGGGGCACGCATAGTGCCTAGCCTCCGCGCTATCGACAATCATTGTCAAAAACGCATGTGTGCACGAGACGTCGGGCGGGTGACGCCGGAGTCGCGTTAGAGGGGATCTTGTGCCCGGGCGGCTCAGGGGATCCTGCTCCCAGGTTGCTCAGGGAACCTTGCTCCCGGCGATCACGATCAACACGCCCAGGGTGAGCAGCTGCACGGCACGCTGCGGCGGCGTCTGAAGCGGCCAGGTCAGCCACAGCCTGCCCAACACCACCGCCGCGAGCAGGCCCACCAGGACCGCCCCGATGTACCCCGGAGTGAAGAACGCGGCCAGCGCGAGCCCGAAAGCGACCAGAAACACCACGAGCCGCGGCAGCCGGTTCAGTCGGTCGACCAGACGCGCGGCCCGGCTGTCGGACTGCTGGTCGGCATCGGGCCTGCGGTCAGGCCCGGATTGCTGCTGGTTCACGTGTCCTCCGGAAACGTCCCGCACGGCTGCTGGGGCGGGTTCGGTAGCGTTCGGTGCAACACTATGCGGCAACCTGGCCGGATAGCGGGGCAGTTGCCCGGTCGGGGCGGCAGAAGCCGGATTGTTGCTCGGCGCGGGTGGCAGCGCCCAGGCGAGCGCCTCGCCGGCAACGCTGGCTCGGGCCCCGCCCGGATCCGCGCCGCCCTGTCCAACCAGAAGTGACGACGAACGCGGGGAGTGGCATTCGTGCTGGTGGTGAACCGATTCACGGTGGCTGAGGAGGCCGCATTCGTCGAGCGTGCGCACGCGGCGATCGGCGCGCTCTCGGAACGCCCGGGCTTTCAGCGCGCCAGCTTGGGGCGTTCCGCCGACGATCCCAGCTGGTGGTGTCTGGTCACCGAATGGGAGTCGGTGGGCTCGTACCGGCGAGCGTTGTCGGCGTACCAGGTGAAGCTGGAGGCCACCCCCTTGCTGGCCGAGGCGATTGAGGAGCCCAGCGCGTACGAGGTGCTCGCCGCTTCCGACGGCGCGGGGATCGTCACAGCCCCCAGCGATCGGGCGTGACCGCCGTGATCGTTTCCAATGCGCGCGGTTCCCTCACGTTGGCTACGATCGGCGGGTCGGCGACCCGATCAAGGGGCTGTCCGGCCGATCCTCAGTCGGCTGTGACGCGCCCCAGACGAGGCGAGGGATGACCGCCCACCACAGTGAACCGCCACCCACCCCGCCGCCCGGTGGCGCGACTCCGCCTGGGCCGACTCCGCCTGGGCCGGGAGTGCGCCCTCCGTTCGCGGCGCCCCCGGTCCGTAAGCAAGGCGGCAAGCTCGCGCTCGCCCTGGTGCTTGGCAGTGTCGGGGCGGTGGTGTGCCTGATCGCCGCTGCGGCAATCTTCGGGGGCGTGATGTATCAGGCGTTCCAGGACACGGATCAGGAGGCGAAGGCTGCGGTCAGCCAGTATCTGGACGCGCTGCGAGACCAGTCGTACCGCGACGCGTACCAACTGACCTGCCGGGCGCACCGCAAGGAGGTTCCAGAAGCGGAGTACGTGGCCAACCGCAGGGAATCTGCCCCGCTCCGGGATTACCGCCTGGGCACCATCCAGGCGCCAGCCGGGCAGGCGCCTCCAGGGGCGTACGCGGTGCCCGCCAGGCTGCAGTTCGCCGACGGCACGATGTCGAACTTTGACTTCGTGGTGGTACGTGAGCGAGTTCGCCCCAAGTCCGGGCCGGCCAGCTCGGAAGAATTCGCGTTCCGGGTGTGCGGGGAGCAGCAGCAGCGGCCGGCGCCGAGCCCCTCATAGCCGGCGCGGTGTCCCGTAGCCGGCGCGGAGAATTCCGAACGAGGCAGCCGAGCCCCTCGAAGCGGGCCGGCCAGTCGCCAGTGCCGGGTGCGATGGCCGCCTCGGCCGGCGGGCCCGACGCGACTCTGCGGGGGGAATACCTGTGCGGGCCGGTGATTGCGGCGGGTAACCTAGCTCCCGCGGCTGCGCCGGCAACGGGCAGAAGTCGCATCGCCGTCCGATAGGCGGCGGACCACCCCATATCGCCACGCTGATTGTCGTCCCCGCCGACCGCCAGCCGGATGGAGGAGTTATGCCTTCGGATCGTCTTGATGCCCTGGTCAGCCTCTGCAAGCGTCGTGGTTTCGTGTACCCGTCCAGCGAGATTTACGGAGGCACCCGTTCCGCGTGGGATTACGGTCCGCTGGGTGTGGAGCTCAAGGACAACATCCGCCGGCAGTGGTGGCGGGCGATGGTGCAGCAGCGCGATGACATCGTCGGTCTCGACTCGGCGGTGGTGCTCGCCCGTGATGTCTGGAAGGCGTCCGGCCACCTCGAGGCCTTCGTCGATCCGCTGACGGAGTGCATGTCCTGCCACAAGCGGTTCCGCGCCGACCACCTGGAAGAGGAGTACGAGGCCAAGCACGGCGCCCCGCCGCCCCAAGGCCTGTCGCAGCTGGTCTGCCCGCACTGCGGCACCCGGGGCTCGCTCAGCCAGCCACGTAACTTCAACGGCTTGATGAAGACCTTCCTGGGCCCGGTGGAGGACACCGGCGCGGAGCACTTCCTGCGTCCGGAGACGGCGCAGGGCATCTTCGTCAACTTCTTGAACGTGATGTCCTCGGCCCGCAAGCGCCCGCCGTTCGGGATCGCGCAGGTCGGCAAGGTGTTCCGCAACGAGATCACCCCCGGCAACTTCATCTTCCGCACCCGTGAGTTCGAGCAGATGGAGATGGAGTTCTTCGTCGAGCCCGGCACGGACGAGGAGTGGCACGACTACTGGCTCTCCGAGCGCTGGCGCTGGTACCTGGATCTGGGCCTTCCGGAGAACCGGCTGCGCTTCTACGAGCACCCGGCCGAGAAGCGGTCCCACTACTCCAAGCGGACCGTCGACATCGAGTACAAGTTCGACTTCGCTGGCGCCGAGTGGGCCGAGCTGGAGGGGATCGCCAACCGCACCGACTATGACCTGAACGCCCACGCCAAAGCGTCCGGTGTCGACCTGACGTACTTCGACCAGGAGAAGGGCGCCCGCTGGACCCCGTACGTGGTCGAGCCGGCCGCGGGTCTGACCCGGTGCGTGCTGACGTTCCTGCTCGAGGCGTACGACGTGGACGAGGCCCCCAACACCAAGGGCGGCATGGACAAGCGGACTGTGCTGCGCTTCGACCCCCGGCTCGCCCCGGTGAAGACAGCCGTGCTGCCGTTGTCGCGCAACCCGGAGCTGTCGCCGAAGGCCAAGGAGCTGACTGCTGCCCTGGCCAGGCGGTGGAACGTGGAGTTCGACGACGCGGGCGCCATCGGGCGCCGGTACCGCCGCCAGGACGAGGTCGGCACCCCGTTCTGTGTCACCGTCGACTTCGACACCCTCGACGACAACGCGGTCACGGTTCGTGATCGGGACACCATGAAGCAGGAGCGGGTCAGTCTCGACCAGGTGGAGATGTACCTGGTGGGCCGGCTGCCTGGCTGCTGAGCCGGCGGCGGCGCCTGAGCGGGCCGCCCAGCCTTGATGTGTCATTCTCGGATCCGTGACTGTCTCCGAAACGCTTGTGGCGAGCCCCCGGGTGTCCCCGCTGATGCTGGGCGAGCACCCGGTCTGGCCGCCGGTGGTGCTCGCTCCGATGGCGGGCATCACCAACCTGGCGTTCCGGCGGCTGTGCCGCGAGCACGGCGCCGGCCTCTACGTGTGCGAGATGGTCACCACCAGAGCCCTGGTGGAGCGCAACCCGAAGACACTGCGGATGGTCGCGTTCGACCCCGACGAGCGGCCCAGGAGCCTTCAGCTGTACGGGGTTGACCCTGAGATCACCGCCCGGGCGGTCCGGATGGTGATCGAGGAGGACCTGGCCGACCACATCGACCTCAACTTCGGCTGCCCGGTGCCGAAGGTGACCCGAAAGGGCGGGGGAGCGGCCCTGCCGTGGCGACGTCGGCTGTTCTCGCGGATCGTGAGCGCCGCGGTAGCCGCCGCCGCTCCCACGGGCGTCCCGGTGACCGTCAAGATGCGGCTCGGCATCGACGCCGACCATCACACGTACCGGGAGGCGGGTCTGATCGCGCAGGACGCCGGCGCGGCGTGGGTGGCGCTGCATGCGCGTACCGCGGCGGAGCGTTACTCGGGCCGTGCCGACTGGCCCGCGATCAGCCGTTTGAAGCAGCACCTGAGCATCCCCGTGCTTGGCAACGGCGACATCTGGGAGGCCTCGGACGCGCTGGAGATGATGCGGCAGACCGGCTGCGACGGCGTGGTGGTGGGGCGCGGCTGCCTGGGGCGGCCGTGGCTGTTCGCGGACCTGGCGGCGGCGTTCGGAGAGCTCGGGTCCGAGTCCGCGGAGCGTGCGATCCGAGCTGGCGAGTTTCAGCGACGGTTGCCCAGCCTGGGCGACGTGGCCGCGGCGATGCGGCGGCACGCACGCCTGCTCACCGAGCAGTTCGAGGGCGAACGCGAGGGCTGCATCGATTTCCGCAAGCACGTGGCCTGGTACCTGAAAGGCTTCCCGGTCGGTTCGGACACCCGTCGCGCGTTGGCGATGGTCGACACTCTGGCCCAGCTGGATGAGTTGCTGGACACCCTTCCGGCGGATGAGCCGTACCCGTCGCACGTCCTGGGGCAGCCGCGCGGTCGTATTAATTCTCCGGGGAAGGTGCATCTGCCCGACGGCTGGTTGGCCAGCCGGGACGACGAAGCGATTCCCGCCGGCGCCGAGCTGGACAACTCTGGGGGCTGACCCACGACGCCCGACCAGGCCAGCGACATCCGCTACCGGGTAGCTGACCGCACGGGGCGCAGCCCAGGTCCACATCGCCGGATGTTGATTTGTAGGCTGTCATCCCTAGGGGCGGGCGTTGCGTCCTGGCTCACCTTTGTGGACCGGACGCCAGGTGGAGAATCGTGGACTTCTAACCCGGAATTGGATGCCTCGACGATGAGACGACGCTCGGGCGCAAAGCCATCTGAAAGCGTCATTCGCACCGTGCTGGCGATTTGCGTGGCTCTGGTGGCGGGTGTGGCGCTCGCAGGGTGCGGTGTCGCCAACGGCGCCGACGGAGCCGGTGTGGGTGGCCCGAACTACTCCAAGAAAGGCGTCGCGCTGCCGTCCCCGAGCGGCGATTACCGCAACCCCAAGCCGAAGACGGACGAGCCCGGCACCTCCGCCAGCCCTGACGAGCAGATCCTGTACGACCTGCAGGAGCGGGTGGTCGGCGCGGCGGGCGTCGAGGCGAAGACCCATGCCCGATGCGTGGGCGGTGTGATCACCGGCACTGTCGACCAGTCCGTGACCTGCAAGGTCCGGTATCGGGGTCTCACGGTGGCGTACCAGGTGGAGATTCAGGGCGGCTCGCCCACGTTCACGTGGTCGGCGAAGGCGAAGTCGGGCGTGCTCACCGCCGAGGGGATCGGCTTGGCGTACTGGGCCAAGCACAACGCCACGTCCTCCCAGCTGCGGTGCGACGAAATGCCCGAGAAACAGCTGGTCAAGCTCGGCGAAGATATCGGTTTCCGTTGCTACCGCAAGAGCGAGGACGGCTGGAAACAGGACGTCGTGATAGTCGCCGACGGCGAGATCAAGTTCCAGCCGCTGTCCGAGTAAGCGTTCTGTGGTCGGTTGACTGCGGATGCGCGAATTCGCGCGAGTGAAACCCCTGCCAATCGGGTACGCACACCACAGTGATCGTCCGGTGTGCCCAGGCTCACCGAAGCTTGCGCTGACGCCCGTACCGCGGATTAGCCTTTCGCCCACACGACCTGGACGGGTCCGTCGTGACACCGCGACGAGACCGCGCCAGTGGGAGGTCTCTGTGACAGCCGTGACCGACACCCCCGGAGCCGACAAGCCATCCGGCGCCGAGACGCGCACATCGCTTGGCGACGCCACCAAAGCCGGCGCGACCAAGTACGTGTACGAGTTCTCCGAGGGGAACAAGGACCTCAAAGACCTGCTCGGCGGGAAGGGCGCCAACCTCGCCGAGATGACCAACCTGGGTCTGCCCGTGCCCCCCGGGTTCACGATCACCACAGAGGCGTGTCGGCACTACCTGGAGCACGGGGATGAGCCGCCCGGCTTGTCGGATGAGGTGTCGGGGCACCTGCGCGACCTGGAACGCGCCAGGGGGTCCCAGCAGCAGCCGAAGCGGTTGGGCGACCCCGACGATCCGCTGCTGGTCTCGGTGCGCTCCGGCGCCAGGTACTCGATGCCCGGGATGATGGACACGGTGCTCAACATCGGCCTCACCGACGCGTCGGTGCGTGGGTTGGCGCGGCAGAGCGGCGATGAGCGGTTCGCGTGGGACTCGTACCGCCGGTTGATCCAGATGTTTGGCGAGACGGTGCTGGGCATCGATGGCGAGGCCTTCCACGAGGCCTTCGAGGATGCCAAGCAGGCCCGTGGCACGACCGACGACCTTGATCTCGACGCGGCGGACATGAAAGCGCTGGTGGAGACGTACAAGGGCATCGTCGCCGCCGGAGGGCAGGAGTTCCCGCAGGACCCGCGACGCCAGATGGACCTGGCGATCCGGGCCGTGTTCGAGTCCTGGAATTCCGACCGTGCGGTGCTCTACCGGCGGCAGGAGCGGATTCCCGCCGACGCCGGCACCGCGGTCAACGTGGTGGCGATGGTCTTCGGCAATCTGGGGATGGATTCCGGGACCGGAGTGGCGTTCACCCGCGACCCGAGCACCGGGCAGCAAGGCGTGTACGGCGACTACCTCCCCAACGCCCAAGGCGAGGACGTGGTCGCCGGCATCCGCAACACGGTGCCGCTGCAGGATCTGGAACGTCTCGACAGGAAAAGCTACGGCGAGCTGCTCGAGATCATGGCGACCTTGGAGCGGCACTACCGGGACCTGTGCGACATCGAGTTCACGATCGAGCG
>JBOGDL010000460.1:0-14966 GCA_050701815.1 Micromonosporaceae bacterium
CCCAGCTGGGTGAGTCGACGGTACGGCCGCAGCAGCATCCACCCGGCGATCCCGCAGAGCCCGATCAACAGCACCTGCAGCCACCCGGCGAGGCTCGCGGTGCTCAGGATCAGGTCGACCGCGAACAGGTACACCGCGGCGCCGGCGCCGAAGATGACGATGTTGAAGATCGCCGCGACCACGGCGTTGCCGAGCCGCTTCAGCCCGGTGCTGGCGGGCCGCAGCATCGCGAACGTGCCGATCAGCGGGGCCGCCACCACCGCCCACCGGAAGACCAGGAAGCCGAGCAGGATCAGCACCGAGGTGACGATGTCGAATAGCGCGAAGAAGACCGCGGCCAGCAGCGCGATGAAGCTGGCGCCGATGCGTTCCATGCCGCGCTGACCTTGCAGGTGCTCGTACGCCTCCGGGTCGGTCTTGCGGATCTGCTCAGCGGTGCGCTTCCACAGCTCCGCCTTCTCCTCGATGATCTTGTTGCGGGTGGCGAGCTTCTTTTGCCGCTCCTTGGTGGAGTCGCTCGCCTCGGGCCGGATGGCTCGTAGCTCGTCCCAGGTGAAGGCCTTGGCGTGGTAGAGCGCCGGCCCGTACGTGCGGGCGGTGTCGGAGTCGGAGGAGCCGAGCGCCCCGCGTAGCCAGTTCTGATACAGGATCGCTTCGGTCGCGGTGTCGCTGGCGCGTACCGCTGGCTTGCGATTGTCCTTGCATGCCTCTTTGTCGCGCAGTGCGCACTTGTCCGGTGGGATGCTCTTGTCCGCCGGACCGATCGCGCTGTGGATCGCGCCGAGCGACTGCAACAACATCCCGTCCGCGAGGTTGGCGGAGAACACCGGCCACGCCACCACCGCGGTGACCACCACGATCACCAGCACCGCCCAACCGGCGGTGGTCAGGGAGTCGTTCATGTCGGCCTGCCGGGAGCGCCAGATCAGGTAGATGCCGACGACCGCGAGCGTGATCGCGCCGAACACCGTGAAGACCTTCTGGTAGATCCCGGTGGTGGCCTTCTCCACCAGCGGGTTGGCCCAGTCCCACATCGGGCCCGGGTCCCAGGCCCGCTCCCGCAACGCGTTGGACGCGCCGATGATGCCGCTGGCGACCAGCAACTCCGCGTTGGCGATCTTGTGCTCGGGTGCGAACTCCGGGTACATCGTGGTCTGGCCGCAGTCCGGGTCGTCGTACGTGGTGTGGCTGTATCCGGCGTAGCCGTACTTCAGGTAGGCGCCCCGGTATCCCTTTTCTGGCTTGGGGGGCTCGGTGAACCAGCCGGCCATCCCCGAGTCGGGCGTGGTGGGGGTGGGCGCCTTGATGCATTGCTCCCGCGCCGCCGGCACCGGGCCCAGATCGGCCAGGCACTTCTTGCGCCTCGCGGGGTCCTGCAGGTCATCGAACGAGCAGTCCGCCTGTGGCGCCGCCGGAACCGTCGGCGAAGCTGGTATGGCTGTCGGCGAGGCTAACGCGGTGGTCGGGAAGAAGACTGAGGTCAACGCGCAGAACATCATCGTCAGCACCAGCGCCACCCGCCGTTCCTGCAGGGTGGTTGGCCCGTCACCGGGGCGACGCCGAGCGAACCGCGCGAACCTCATCACGCCTCCGAGTCGCGATCGGACGACTTCGGGGCGATGGGTCGCCCTGAGGTCGGTGGGGTTGACGGTGCGGGATCTGAACTCGAATCCGGCCGGGTGGCCGCGGGCGGCGCCGAGGCCGGCAGCGCCGACAGCCGCGAGCCGAAGCTCGGCTTGCCGCTGCCTAGGGAGGCGCTAGTGGCATCGCCAGGCGCGGCGGGTGCTTGCCCGAGGTGGGTTTCTCGCTCGTCTGCTTGGCTCGGCGCACCCGGCGTCGCGGCACGGGCCCGGCCGCTTGGTTGGGTCGGGCCGCCGACCAGCGTTGTCGAGCCTGCCTGGGCGCCCCCGGGGGTGGTGTCCAGGTAGTCGAGCAGCCGCGGCACGTACGAGATGTCGACCCGCATCCGCTGCACCCGGCCGTCCACGTCCCGCATCACGAACTCCCGGTACGGCAGCCGCTGCTGCGACGCCGGGTCCACCGATGAGAGGGCGGCCAGGGTCTGCTCGTACCCGACGTCGTGGGGCACCCGCAGCAGCCGCAACGCCTCGGAGGCGATCTCCGGGTCTTCCGCGATCCGACCCACGAACACGGTGGAGACCAGGTTCTGCACGTCCAGACCCAGGATGTCGCGGGGGTTCTGGGAGGCGACCAGGGCGGCCAGGTTCCACTTCCGGGAGTCCCGGGCGAGCCGTACCAGGAAGGAACGGCCGGAGCGCCAACCTTCCATGAAGTGCGCCTCGTCTAGGCCGACCAGCTTGCGCTGGCGCATCTGGTCCTGCTCCAGCGTGCCGCCCCCGTAGCAGCGTCGCACCGCCAGCCGGTGCGCGGTGTGCAGCATCGGCAGCGCCAACTGCTCTTCCGCCGACCAGTACTCACGTTCGATCTTGAGGTCCGGCAGCCGCAGCCCAGCCATGGTGATCACGGTCAACACCGTGTCGTCGGCCAGGGCGCCCTCCGGCGGTTGGCCGAAGAACAACAGCGCCAACGGCATCTCGGCGGCGTCCAGGAGCAGGTTGCCGAGCTCCCGGCCGTCGTCGTCAGTGTCCTGCAGCGCACGTACCACATCGTCCAGTGTGGATGATTCTTCCGCCGGAACCTGCCTTACGGCGTGTCGCAGCAGGGTCGCGGTGGACGCCTCCCGCGCCACCTGCGGCGGGAGCAGCATCGATGCGATGTCCTGCACCAGCATCCGACGCTCGGCGCGGGCGTTGTTGACGCTGATCTCAAACTCCCGGTCGCCGGCGCCGCCGTTCGGGAAGTGCGCCCGCGCGGGAGTGGGGATCAGCGCGTACGGGGCCAGGGTGCCCTGCTCCGAGCCGGTCAGGTTCAGCACCCGGCTGAACGGCTTCAGCTCCGGCATCTGGCACAGCCGCGCCAGCGGCCCGGACGGGTCGAGCATGGTCACCTGGACGCCACGCCGTGCGTTCAGGTAGCCCAGCGAACCCATCAGGGTGGACTTGCCGCCGCCGGGCTCGGCCACGAACACCGCCAGCCCGGAGCGTTCCCGCACCTCGGTGGGGAAGTGCAGGTCCAGGAACACCGGCCGGCGGCAGGTGCCCGCGGTGCGGCCGATCAGGTCGCCCCGCTGGTCGCCCACGGTGGACGCGGCCTGCGGCAGCGCGGCGGCGAACAGGCGCACCGGCATCCGCCGCACGTACCCGGTGTTGGCGACCGGCTCGCCGGGGATGAACTCGCGCGCCAACCAGTGCTGGTTCTTCGGGTGCTGCAGCGCGATCCGCATGTCGCGGGAGTACATCTTGATCAGCCGCCGGGCCCGTTCCAGGCACTCTTCCTGGGTGCTGCCGCCCACCGCGATCCGGTGCCAGCCGTGCACCCGGGACGCGTCCAGCGGCAGCCCGGTGGTCATCTCGTCGCCCACCAGCAGCGCCCGGCGCGCCAGCCGCTCCAGTTCCGGCGGTGAGTCCATGCCGTGGTCGGCGTAGTCGCCCTGCTGTGAGCGGATCATCCGGAGCCGGTGCTCAAGGTTGCGGAACGCGTCGCCGGCGCCCAGCACGTCGACCCGGCTGGAGAGTTCCATCGCCCACGGCAGCCGTTCGTGGAAGTGCAGCCACGGCTCGTGTCGCTCCGGGATGTCCAGCGGCTCCATCCGCCCCACCGTCAGCACCGCGACGTGGCGCTCCTCGCCGGTCATCCGGTTGACCAGCTTCACGGTCGAGCCGTACGGGGTGCGGTAGCGCTCGATCTGCTCGGTCAGCGCGAGCAGGTCACCCCGCTCCCAGCGTCCGCTGCTGACCGGCGACAGGCTGGTAGGCGGCGTCATGCACAGCGCCACGCTCCGGTACAGCAGCCACTCCAGCTCCTGCGAGCTGATGCGAGCCCCCCGCATTCCGAAGGCGCCCAGCACCTCGTCGAACTGCTCCACCAGCCGGCTGGTGCGCTTGCGTTCGGTGTCGCTGGTCCCTTTGCCGCGCCACCGGTTGAAGCGTTCAGCCCACTGGTCCCCGAAACCGCGCCGCGCGAACGTGACACCGAGGTAGGTCTGGCCTTCGGACGAACTGGCGCCCAACAGGTGCCGTTGCGCCGCGACCAGATGGTCGGCCCAACTGGGGGCGCCGTCCACCGAGGGCAGTGGGTGCGGGGTGTTTCCGGCGACCGTGCGAGCCCATTGGTCGGCCGGGAACGGGCGGGTGGTGCGTCGCAGGTGAAGTCGCATTCCCGAGAGGCCGGCGTACTGCTCGGCGATCGCGATGATCAAGTTTTCGCGTTCCCGGTCCGGACGGAACGCCCACCGCATCTCGGGCAGCCGGTACCAGGCGGTGACCGTGTTCGGCGTGAACGTCAGATGCCCGGCGATTTCGGTGATGGTCAGCTCTTCGCGGGCCTGCCGGTCGTTGTGCTTGGCCTGGCCCTTTCGCCCTCGTACGACCGGGGTGGCGGGCTTGCCTTTGGCCGGGGGGCGAACCGCCGGAGCGCCGACGGGGGCCCCTCGGGGCGGGGTGGCTCGGGATGGCGGGACGCTGCCCTGTTGCCGCGCCGGCCGGGCGGGACGGCCTGGTGGCGGGGCTGAGTAGAGGGGCTGCCCGGTGCGGCTGGAGGGTTGTCCGGCCCGGGGCGGCTGGGTCGGGCGACGCGGAGGCTGGGTGGGGTGACTCGTCGACTGTCCGGCGCGGCTGGGCTGATGCGCGCCGCGCGATGGCCGGGAGGGGTCGCTGGCCGACTGGCCGCCGTGCGGGCGCCCGGGGCGCCTCTGGGGTTGCACCCAGTCCGGCAGCACATGGTCGTCCAACCCGCTGGCCGGCTTCGGAGCCGCGCCGCCAGGGGCGGTCGGTTGCTGGCCGCTTGGCGGCTTCGCCACGGGCTGCTGGCTGCTGGGTGGGTTGACAGTCGGTTGCTGACCGCTGGGTGGGTTGACCACAGGCTGCTGGCCGCTCGGCGGGTTCAGTGTCGGCCCGCGAAACACGATGAGAGGGGCGGGTCCGTCCGCGGCGGACGCGGACCCGCCAGGATCATTGCCCGCTGAGCGGTCACGTCCCTCCCGCCCCGCGGGCAGCTCGGGCGCCTCAGACTGCTCCGGGGCCGCTGGCGGGTCGCCGGAGCGGCCACGCTGGGAAGCGGGTGCGGACGGGTGGTTCACAACAGCTCCTCACGGATGCGGACCTTGGAGGCGACCAGGCCGGGCTCTCGTTGCTCGACGCGGGGTTCGGATATCCGACGCCAGTCGGTTAGCGCGGTCCGGATCACCTTGCGTGCGGGACGGTCCGGGTCGACGTGCCGGAACACAAAAGAGGTGGTCACCATCGCCAGCGCGATCTCCCACGCCGGGAACAGCTCCACCTTCATGGTGAGTAGCCAGTGGACGAACATGAACGCGGGCACCAGCACAGCGAACAGACCATACTGCGCGTACGGCAGATGAAAGGGGAGGGTGTAGCCGGGTGGACCGAGGTAGAGCAGGCGTGCCCGGTAGATGTCGTCGTCGGTCCGCAGCCGCATTCCCCGATCCCCTACGTGAAGAAAAGCTTGACGAGATAGCCGCCCAAGAAGACCAGGACCAGGGCGCCGCCGATGAACGCCAGGCCCACGATCGCGATCGCGGAGCTGGTGACCACCTTCGACACCTCGCCCTTGCCGGCCCGGCCGATGAAGATCAAACCGAGCACGGCCAAGAAGATAGGCGCGATCTTGCTGAGGAGGAACTCCACCACGCCCTTGGTGTCGATTCCTTTGGGTTTCGGGGTGGCGGCGAGCGGGTCGATAATGACAGTGGCGCCGTGCTGCGCGAGGGCGACAGCGGCTTCCGCTGCTTCGACTAGCTCTGCGAGGATCATCTCCGGCCTCCCCGAACGGACGCGGCGATGCCGTGGTTATGCCGCTCTGTGAGTCTCATCGGTCTGTGGCTTCCCGTACAGCTTTCCGGAAAAAACGACTAAGCGGTACTACCCCATAGCATTCCGTCTCGTATTCTGGCCGAAAGCGTCCACGACTGTACATTGCACGTAACTATCAGACAAGACAGCGAGATCGGTTGCATGTAACAATGGCCGACCTTGATCTCGAGATGTGATAGAAGCCCGCGAATCGGACCTGATGCGCCGCGGGACGGGGAGCTGGTCCACCATTTGACCAGCTAAATGACGCTGCAAGGAGCCCTGGTCATGCTGGAAACAGTGATCATCGGCGCCGGGTCGATCGGGGTTGGTTTCCTGATCTCGCTGTTCGGCGGGTACCGACTCGGCCTGGCTCGCGCCGCTCGGAAATGGGAGTCGAACGGGGCGCCACGGATCGGGCGGGGCCTGGCCACCACAGCTTCGCTGTGCGGGCTGCTGATGGTGATGGGCGGCGCCGCGTACTGCACGCTTTTGATCAAGTTGCCCGACCCGACCCTGGGTTTCCGCATCGGCATCGCCGCCGGCGCCGCGGTGGTCGCATTGTTGATCAGCATGTTCGCCACCGCGAAGCTCGCCGACCGGGTGGAGCTCCGCGCGCTGATCCGCCCTCCAACCCGGTTTCGTCCGACCTCGTCGGGGGAGCGTCGGGTCGGTGCCGGGCAGCCAGGGGATGCCGGCCCGCAGAACGTCTCAGACCCTGTGGTTCCGCCGACCGCGCGGGGCGGCTGGGTGTACCGAGACGCAGGTGGCGCCTGGTATCTGGCGTTGTCCGCCGGCGCAGGCTTTCGACTGGTCTCGTTGCCGGACTTTCGTTTGATCCCCGTGGGGTTGGTCAAGCCGCCTCTGACCACAGCGGGAAGTGTCGAGTTGGCGGTGTGGCCGCTGTCTGAGGAGCCGGGAGCGCCAGAAAGCGAAGTCAGCTCGACCGCCACATGAGGCGACACGCCGGCGACCGGCGTGATCTTCAACCGGAGGTGCAGATGTCTGGGGGGGCAGGGCATGTTCCACACGCCCTAGGGGAGCCGATCGAGGCCGCTGCAATCGACAGCCTTGCCCTTCCTCCGGGCGGTGTCGTGCCTGGCAGCCATGCCGTGCCTTCTGAAGCCGTGTCTCGTGAAGTCACGTCCGCTCAAGACACGGGCGCCTCGCCCGCCGGGGACGGCATCGATCCCGCCGAGCGCACACCGCGGTCGTTCCACCTGTCGCGGCAGTTGTTGGAGCGGGCGCGCGCCGCCGCGTACTGGGTGGCGGAGAACTCGAACTCGGGGGAGCCGACGAACGTCAGCGAGCTGGTGGAGCGGGCGCTCCGCTTCGAGGTGGAACGGCTGGAGCAGCGCTACAACCAAGGCACCCCCTTTCCGGCCGTGGTGGGACGGATGCGCACCGGTCCGGGCGCCTCCGGAGTGGAGCGGATTCGCCGCGCCCAGCGGGCCCGTCGCCGCACCAGGTCTGACTGAGCATCGCCCCCGTGCTGGACTTGGCGGCACACCCGTGAAAGAGGTGAGATTCGCCCTCATCAGCCACCCGGGTGAAACCGGGATCACGGAGGTACGGTCATCGTGTGAGTGATCTGCCGAGGCCGGGGCGGCCGGTGGTGATCGGGGTGCTCAACGTGACCCCCGACTCTTTCAGCGACGGCGGCCGGTACGCCGATCTCAAAGCGGCCGTGGCGCACGGAGTTCAGATGCGTCAGGACGGCGCGGACCTGATCGACGTGGGCGGCGAATCGACTCGCCCCGGCGCCACCAGGGTGGACGCGGCGACCGAGCTGGAGCGGGTGCTGCCGGTGATCGAGGCCCTCAACGCTGAAGGTGTGCCGCTGAGCATCGACACCACTCGGGCCCAGGTGGCCGAGGCGGCGCTGCGGGCTGGCGCCGAGATTGTCAACGACGTCTCCGGCGGCCTGGCAGACCCCGACATGGCGAAGGTGGCGGCGGCCGCGGGGCGCCCGTACATCCTGATGCACTGGCGTGGGCATTCGCGCGAGATGCAGCAGCTCGCCGTCTACCAGGACGTGGTGGCGGAGGTGCGTGACGAGCTTGCGGCCCGCATCGACGACGCGCTGCGCGCCGGCGTCGCCCAGGACAAGATCGTGATTGACCCGGGCCTCGGATTCGCCAAGACGGCGGAGCACAACTGGAGTTTGATGACCCGCTTGGAGGAGTTCACCAGCATGGCGCCGGTGCTGGTGGGCGCCAGCCGGAAGTCGTACCTGGGCGCCTTGCTGGCCGGGCCGGACGGGGCGCCGCGTGCGGTGGAGGAACGGGAAGCCGCCACGCTCGCCACCACGGTGCTCGCCGCGCAGGCGGGGGTGTGGGGAGTGCGGGTGCACGACGTACGCGGCAACATGGACGCGATCAAGGTCTGGCAGGCGACCCGAGAAGCGGCCCAATCGGCTGCGGCCCAGTCGGCTGGGGCGGATTCAGCTGGGGTAGCCGAGCCGAGCGGCGCGGGGCGGATCCGGTGAACGATGAGATCCGGCTGACCGGCCTGCGGGTGCGAGGGCATCACGGCGTTTTCGATTTCGAACGCGTACAAGGACAGGACTTCATCGTCGATGCGACGTTGCGGGTGGACACCCGGCCCGCCGCGCGCACCGACGATGTGGCGGACACCGTGCACTACGGCGAGCTCGCCGACCGCCTGGCTGAGGTGGTGGCAGGCGAGCCGGTGAATCTGCTGGAGTCTCTGGCCGCGCGGTTGGCCGCGGTCTGCCTGTCCTGCCCGGGCGTGCGCTCCGCTGAGGTCACCGTGCACAAGCCCCAGGCGCCGATCCAGCAGAGCTTCACGGACGTGGCGGTGACCATCCGTCGCGAAGCCGAAGCCGAAGCGGGGTCTGCGCGGTCATGACCCGGGCGGTGCTTTCGGTGGGCTCCAACCTGGGGGACAGGTTGGGTTTCCTGCAGCTCGCGGTGGACGGGTTCAGCGCCGAGTTGGTCGCGGTGTCCCCGGTCTACGAGACCGCACCCTGGGGAGTGCTTGATCAGGGTGACTTCCTGAACGCGGTGTTGATCGTCCAGTCCGATCGCGAGAGCCCCGAGGGTTGGTTGGCCCGGGGCCAGGAGTTGGAACGTCGTGCCGGTCGGGTGCGAACCGTCCATTGGGGACCCAGGACCCTGGACGTGGACGTGGTGCACGTGCCAGGGGTGAGCAGCGACGACCCGCACCTCACGTTGCCGCATCCCGGCGCCGGCAGCCGGGCGACCGTGTTGATCCCGTGGCTCGATTGCGAGCCCGACGCGGTGTTGCCGGAGCACGGGCGGGTGAGCGACCTTGTGGCCGCGTTGTCGGCTGAGGAACGGGCCGGCGTACGGCTTCGTGACGACCTCACGCTGAGTGTTGGGCAGGTGTGAGCAGGCCCGCGCGGTGTGCCGGAAACTCATGATCACGCGCAGCTCGATCACCCTGTTGAGCTAGGTCAGCGCGCGACAAGACGGCAGGTCAGCACGCCTCAGGAAGGCAGGCCAACTCGGCGCTGTCGCGCTCTTGGGTCTTTCGTCCTGAGCCAGGAGGTGTCGGAGACGCCCATGGTCACGCGTGAAAGACTGCTTCGGTGAGTGAGACGCCCGAGCCGCGTCTGCGGCCCACGAACCCGGCCACCCTGTTCGTTGTGGCGTTGGCCGCCGCCGCTGTCGCGTGGGTTCTGATCGGGGAGTTCTACGGCCAGGTCCCCCAGCTGACCCCGCTTCCGGCGCTCACCCTGCTGATCCTGGCCGTGCTGGAAGGACTGGCCGCACGCGCGCTCAAGGCGAGGATTGAACGCCGCCCCGGGTCGGAGCCGGTGGAGCCGTTGGCAGTGGCCCGGTTCGTGCTGCTCGCGAAGGCGTCCTCGGTGGCGGGCGCCCTGTTCACCGGCCTCTACAGCGGCGTGCTGGTGTGGGTGTGGGCGGCCAGCAGCCGAAACCAGCATGCGGCCGAAGATCTGTCCCCGGCGGCACTGGGGTTCGGCGCCGCGTTGCTGCTGGTGGCCGCCGCGCTGTGGCTGGAAAGCAACTGCCGGATCCCCAAACCACCGGACGATCGGGAAGATCAGATCCCGCGGGACCGCTGACGGCCGGGCGCCCCGCAACAGATCACACTGTGTGTTGTGCCCTGACGGGTGATGCGGTCTGTTGCGTGGCTGCGGGCACGGGTACGGTTCGCCAGAGCGTAAGCGAGAGATTTGCCACAAGCGGCACACGTGGGTTCGGCCTCGCGCGCTGACCCCCCAGGGAGCTTTTTGATGTCGTACGACGTGAGTGAGCGCGCTCATCTTGGCGATAGCTGGCCGGAGATCGACGCGGAGGCGGCGGGCAGCCGGGAGCGGGACCGCCTCGGGGTCCATCTGGTCTGGGAAACGCTGCTCACGATCATCGTCGTGGGCTCGCTGATCATCGCGTACCAGATCAATCCCGACTCGGTGATGGGCCCCGGGCTGCCGCGCCTGCTGGTGCTGATCGGCGCCTTGGGGTTCGCGGCCGTGGGAATGGCCTGGTCACTGCGGGCGGCGGTGCCCAACCTGGCGGTGGGCGCGACGATGATTGCGGGGGCCGGCTTCCTCACCCAGCAGTCTGGCAGCGGAGTGGGTCCGGCGGTCGTGGTCACGCTGGGCGCCGCGCTCGCGATTGGCGTGGTGCTTTCGGTGATGGTGGTCGCGTTTCACGTGCCCGCCTGGGCCGGCAGCCTTGCGGTGGCGTTGGCGTTGGCAGCTTGGCCGGGGATGACGGACGGCGGCAAGTTGCCGGCTGATTTCACGTACGACCCCACTGCGCACGCCGTCTACTGGTTCGTCGCATTCTGTGTGTTGTCCCTGGTGGGGGGCGGGTTGGGGCTGCTCGCCCCGGCACGCCGGGGGATCGGCGGATACCGTGCCACGACAGACCCCGCGGTGCGACCCGGTTTCGTCGCGTCTTTCAGCGCGATGCTGGCCGTGCTCGGCTCATGCTTCTTCGCGGCCGCCGGGGGGATCCTGTTGGTGCTTGCCGGTGAGACTCCGAAAACCGGCGACGGAGTCGGTTGGACCGGCTTCAGCTTGACAGGCCTGGTGTTGGGCGCGGTGCTGCTGGGCGGGGTCAGTGGGTACGGGCGCCGGGGCGGACTGTTCGGCACCCTGCTGGGTGTGACCCTGGTGGCGTTGCTGCTGCAGGTCGCGACGGTGCAGCAGTGGCGTACGCCGATCGAGGCGTACGCGGCCGTGGCAGTCATGGCGGGGCTGCTGGTCACCCGGCTGGTGGAGTTGGCGGGCCGGAGGAAAACGACGCCTGAGGGTGAACAGCCGTCAGGTCTGCCTGAGCCCGAGCCCGAGCCCGAGCCCAGCCCGCCCGCCGCTGCGGCGCCGGCGGCGCCTGCGCTTCCGGCGGCCGAGAGCCATCCCATGGGCGATCGCGCGAGCCGGCTGTCGGGTCAACTGGGGCACCTCAAGGAGCGCAGTTCCGGTGGTGTCGGGCCTCGGGATCAGGCTTTGTTCCGCACATCGCTTCGGGGATCTCAGGTGGGTCCGCGGCCACGGGATCTCCGGTAGCTCGAGGGGATGATCCCGGGCGGCCGCGAGGCGTCGGGGCGCGTCAACGGTCCCGGTGCAACGCGGTGTAGATGTCCTCCGGGGTGAGCACGCCCAGCCGCTCGTCGCCGTCTCGCACGGCAACCCAGCCGGTGCCGCCTTCCAGCAGTTCGGCAAGCGCGTCTCGTAGCGTGGCGGTCACTCGTACGCTCGGTGTCTCGGCCGCGGTCAAGGGCCCAGTGGGGGCAGCGGAGTCCGACCCGTTCACAGTCGACAGCGGACGGAGCAGATCCCGCGGGACCGGGGTGACGGCCAGCCGCTTGATGCCCCGGTCAGCCCCCACGAACTCAGCCACGAACGAGCTGGCGGGACGCCCCAGCACGGTGGCGGGGTTGGCGTGCTGCTCCAGTTTGCCGCCTTCGGACAGCACCACGATCCGGTCTCCGAGCCGCACCGCCTCGTCGACGTCGTGGGTCACGAAGACGATCGTCTTGCGCACCGACTCCTGCAGCCGTAGGAATTCCTCCTGCAGCCTGGCGCGCACGATCGGGTCGACCGCGCTGAACGGCTCATCCATCAACAGCACCGCCGGGTCGGCGCCCAGCGCCCGGGCCAGGCCCACTCGCTGCCGCTGCCCGCCGGAGAGTTCGTGCGGGTAGCGCTTGCCGTGCAACCCGGAGTCCAGCCCGACCAGGTCGAGCAACTCCTCCACCCGGTCCGCGATCGCCTGCCGGGACCAGCCGAGGAGCCTCGGCACGGTGGCGACGTTCTGGCGCACCGTCTGATGCGGGAACAGGCCCACGTTCTGGATCACGTACCCGATCCGGCGCCGCAGCGCGACCGGGCTCGCCTTGGTCACGTCCTCATCGTCGAGCAACACCCGGCCTGACGACGGCTCGATCAGCCGGTTGATCATCCGCAGCACGGTGGACTTGCCGCATCCGGATGGCCCGACCAGCACCACCAGCTCCCCCGCCGACACGTCCAGCGTCAGCTCGGCCACGGCGACGGTCCCGCCCGGGTACTGCTTGCGCACCCCGTCGAGGCGGATCGCTGCCGCAGAGGTCTTCGGAGTAGCGTCCACGTGTGTCCTCTCTCCACGTCGTGCCAAAGCTAGGCCTCGACACACTACTGCCGACTGGCGGCCTGGCGGCTCCCGCCGACGATGGGCCGGCCAACCCGTGGTTCTCCTGGGACTATGTGCGGGATAACTCCCAGATCCTCGCAGATGCGTTCCTGGAGCATGTGCAGCTGACCGGCGTGAGTGTGCTGATCGCGATGTTGATCGGGATTCCGCTGGGGATCCTGGCATATCGGGTGAGCTGGCTGGCCGGCCCGATCCTGTCGGTCTCGGGGATCCTGTACACCTTGCCGTCATTGGCGCTGTTCGCCCTGCTCGCTCCGTTCACCGGGATCACCCGCACCACGGTGTTGGTGGGTTTGGTGGCGTACGGATTGCTGATCATCGTCCGTAACACGCTGACGGGTCTGCAGCAGGTGCCGAACGACGTGCGGGATGCCGCGGCGGGGATGGGCTACTCGCGGCTGGCGATGTTGGGTCGGATCGAATTGCCGTTGGCGCTGCCGAGCATCTTCACCGGGCTGCGGATCGCCACCGTGTCAACGGTCGCGATGGTCACCGTCGGTGTGATCGTCGGTTACGGAGGGCTGGGTCAACTGATCCTGGAAGGCTTCCGCAACAACGAGTACCGGGCCCAGATCGCCACCGCGACGATCCTTGTGGTGGCGCTCGGTCTGGTGCTCGACCTGCTGCTGGCCGGATGCGCCCGGCTGGTCACCCCGTGGGTGAAGGGGCGGTCAGAGTGAACCTGATCTCCGAAGCGCTGCTCTATCTCAACGATCCACTCAACTGGACGCTGCCCGGCGGGATCCTGGATCGGCTGGAAGAGCACCTGCACATTTCCGGATTGGCGGTGCTGCTCGGTTGCCTGGTGGCGTGGCCGCTGGGCGCCTGGCTCGGCCACACCGGTCGGGGCGGCGGCTTCGTGGTGATGATCGCGAACCTGACCCGCGCGGTGCCGACCTTGGCGCTGCTGACGCTGCTGGCTGCCTCGTTCGCCGGGTTCGGCCCAGAGCCGGTGATCATCGCGCTGGCGGTGTTCGCGGTGCCGCCGTTGCTGGCGAACGCGTACCTCGGGCTGCGTGAGGTGGACCCGGAGGCGCGGGACGCGGCCCGTGGCATGGGGTTGTCCAACTGGCAGTTGCTCTACCGGGTGGAGTTGCCGTTGGCGGCGCCGTACTTCGCGTCGGGTTTCCGCACCGCGGCGGTGCAGGTGGTGGCGACCGCGACGCTGGCGGTCTTCGTCGCCGGTGGTGGGCTCGGCACGATCATCGCGGAGGGGATCGGACTGGGCCTGGACTCGCACGCCGGCCAGGTCTTCGGAGGCGCGCTTCTGGTGGCGGCGTTGGCGTTGCTGGTGGAGGGGGTCTTCGCCGGCGTGGAGCGAATGATCACCCCCAAGGCATTACGTCAGATGCGCGCGCAAGCGAAAAAGCAGGCGTCCAGTCGAGGCAAGCGGCGCCCCGGAGGCGGGGCCGGCACTGAGGACCGGAAGCCACCATCAGCCGCAGCCGACCCGACCGTGGGTGTCTCAGGAGTCAGCTGACGGTGACGCCCACCCGGTTGGTCAGATGTGTCACGGGATGACAACACACCGGGGCAATGTTGTTGCGACTGCGCGATGAGCGCGCTTGGGTGTGGGTAAGCGGGCGGCACGAGCTGCCCGACCGGACACGCGGCGAGATCAACAGATCACGCCGGGACACAGAAGGCGGGCGGAGATGCATACGCCAGCACGTCGTCATATTTTTCGCGCCCTCGCATTGTGCTCGTCGCTCGCGCTAGCCGGCGCGCTCGCGGCGTGCGGCGAGGCCGGGTCGTCGGGCACAGCAGAGCCAGACGCTCAGGCCACCGGCAAAGGCTGCGCCCCGGTCGAGGGCGAGAAACTGGTCGTCCTCCCGGACGACGAAAAGCTGCAGAACGTGGAAAACGTGGTGCCGGCGGTGAACGCCGACAAGTCGTCCCCGGAGCTGACCGCAGCCTTGAATCAGGTGTCCGAGTCGTTGGACACCGACAAGTTGATCGCCTTGAACAAGGCGGTCGACGTGGAGCGTGAGTCGCCGCAGAAGGCCGCTGCCGCGTACGCCAAGCAGGCCGGCATCGGCAAAGGGCTGAAGCAGGGCTCGGGCTCGGTGGTGATCGGCGCCGCCGACTTCAGCGAGAGCAAGACCCTGGGCGCCCTGTACGCGTACGCCTTGAACGCCGCCGGGTTCGACGCCTCCGTGCGCACCATCGGCAACCGGGAGCTGTACGAGCCGGCGCTGGAGAAGGGTGACATCCACGTCGTTCCCGAGTACGCCGGCACCCTGGCGGAGTTCCTGAACCAGAAGGTGAACGGCAAGGACGCCAAGCCAGCCGCGTCCAGCGACCTGGACACGACCATGGAGGCGCTGATCAAGCTGGGCAAGGAGCGGGGTCTGACGTTCGGCCGGCCGTCCGCGGCAGCCGACCAGAACGCGTTCGCGGTGACAGAGGCGTTCGCGGACAAGCACGG
>JBOGDL010000461.1:0-11347 GCA_050701815.1 Micromonosporaceae bacterium
GTGATCTTGACAGTGGAGCTGGTGGGTGCGTTCTCCTCAGGGCCGGGGGTCTGGGAGGCCACTGTGTTGGGTTGCTCGCCTTGGTCCGCCGGGCGTTCAACGACTCGGACGCTGAAGCCCGCGTCCCTGAGCGTGCGTCGGGCTTCCTCCCGGCTCATGCCCACCACGTTGGGCACCGGGACCAGATTGCCCCTCGAAACGTAGAGCTTGACGGTGGAGCCTTCCTTCACCGACCTGCCGGCTGGGGGGGTGGTGCGCAGCACCTCGCCCTCGTCCCTGGCGCTGTCGCGCTCGATGAGTTGGAACTTGAGGTTTCGGTTTTTCAGTCTGATCTTTGCCGATTCAGCATCGAGGGCGACCACATTCGGCACGTCGACTGTGTCGGGGCCCTGGCAGACCGTCAGGATCACGGTCTGGCCCTCGTCGACCATCGTGCCCTGCTGCGGATCCTGCTCTGTGACCGTGCCTTTGGCGCAATCGGGGCTGTGTTCGTTGCGAGTCTCGGCCTGCAGGTCTTTGCCTTCGAGGGTCCGTTCCGCGTCGCTGGCCTTGTCGCCAACCAGATTCGGCACCTCGATGCTCGGATTCTGACCGTTGAGCCAGATCCCGGTCCCGAGCGCCACCAGCGCGAACACCGCCAGCATGGCCAGCGCCACCAACACCCAGTTGGTGGCGCGACGACGGGCGCGGTCAGGCACCCCGGCAGCCGGTCGGCTGGCGTGTCGGCCGGGCCCCGCCCCGAGGTACTGGGTCACTTCATCAGCCGACATCACCGGGGTGGCTTCCACCGGCCGGCCCGCAGCCGCCCGCAACAGGTCGGCGCGCATCTCGCCGGCGGTCTGGTAGCGGTTGACCGGGTTCTTCGACAGCGCCTTCAGCACCACCGCGTCCACATCGGGGCTGACGTCCGAGTTGTTGTCACTCGGTGGCTTCGGGGCTTCCCGCACATGCTGGTAGGCGACGCTGACCGGGTTGTCGCCGGTGAACGGCGGCTGGCCGCACATCAGCTCGTAGAGCACGCAGCCGGTCGCGTACACGTCGCTGCGGGCGTCCACCGCCTCGCCGCGGGCTTGTTCGGGAGACAGGTACTGCGCGGTCCCGATCACCGCGCTGGTGGCGGTCATTGTGGAGGTGCCGCTGGCGAGCGCCCGGGCGATGCCGAAGTCCATCACCTTGACCTGGCCAGCCTTGGTGAGCATCACGTTGCCCGGCTTGATGTCGCGGTGGATGATCCCGTGCCGATGGCTGAAGTCCAGCGCCGCGCAGGTGTCAGCGACGATCTCCAGGGCCCGCCGGGGCATCACCCGGTTCTCGGCGGTGAGCACTTCCTTGAGGGTGCGGCCGTTCACGTACTCCATCACGATGTACGGCAGGGCAACACCCTCGTCGCCGCGCTCTTCACCGGTGTCGTACACCGCCACGATCGCGGGGTGGTTCAGCGAGGCGGCGTTCTGCGCCTCGCGACGAAAGCGCGCCTGAAACGTCGCGTCCCGGGCCAGGTCGACCCGGAGCACTTTGATCGCGACGTCGCGGCCCAGGCGCAGGTCCCGGCCCAGGTGCACTTCGGCCATGCCGCCATAGCCGAGCAAATCCCCGAGCTGGTACCTGCCCCCTAACAGGCGCGCCTGTTGGGTCATCCTCAATCTTCCTTCGGGGCAGCGAGGCCATCGGATCCGCCGCCGAAGCCTGGGTCCGCAGGAGACGAGGAGGGCGGTGGCGATTGTGGGCTTTCTGAAGTGGGCGGTTGGGACGGCTGAGTGGGCGTATTGGTCGGCTCATCGCCGCCGTTGTCGCCGTCATCGTCGTCGCCATTGCCCGCGCCCGGCAACGGGTTCCCGATGCCACCGTCGTTGTCCTGAGGCGGCTGGTAGTAGACGATGACGTCGTCACCCTTCTTGACCTTGGTGTCGCCCGGCGGGTCCAGGGCGGTGACCGTGTTCACCTCGTAGCCAGTTCGAGGTTTCTTCTCCTTGGTCACGTCGAGGTCCTTGGCTTCGAGCTCATCGACCACGTCATTCACGGGCCGACCGAGGTACTCCTCCTCGTTCAAGCTGAAGGTCTTCGCCACATCCTTGGAGGGGCTCGCGTCTGGCTTACCGTTGCCGTCGGCCAACCACGCGATCAGGCCAATCCCGAGAACCAGCGCCAGCGCTATTGCCACCAGGCCGAACACCAGGCCGCCACGACCCTTTCGGGGCTGCCGCCGGTAGTCCTCGTGGTAGCCGCCGCCCTGGCCTTCGTGATACCCGGCGGGCTGGTAGTACGTCTCCTCGTCGTGCCCGGCCCCGGCCGGTGGGACGCTCGCGGCGCCGGGACGGAACCCTCCCGGCCCGCCGGGGGGCATGCCACCCGCCGCCGGGTGCACCATGGTCGCTTCCGCGCCGTCGATCACCACGCCGCCGGCGCCCGCGGTACGGGCCGCTTCGCCCATCGTCCTGGCGTCGGGCCAGCGCGCCGCGACGTCCTTCGACATGGCCCGGATCACCACCGAGCGCACGTTCTCCGGCACGTCCGCCGGTAGCGGTGGCGGCTCATCCCGCACGTGCTTCATCGCCACTTCGATCGGGTTCTCACCCTCGAACGGCCGGTGCCCCGCCAGGCACTGGTACGCCACCACACCCAGCGAGTAGATGTCGCTGGCCGGGGTGATGTTGCCGGTGCCGGAGGCCTGCTCGGGGGAGACGTACGATGCCGTGCCCAGCACCGCGCCGACGGCGGTGAGGTTGCCGGTCAGCGCGCTACGGGCGATCCCGAAGTCGGTGAGCACCAGCTCGCCGTTGGGCCGCACCAGCAGGTTGCCGGGCTTCACATCACGGTGCACGATGCCCCGGTCGTGCGCGGCCTGCAGCGCGTCCGCGGCCTGCGCGATCAAGTCCATGACGCGGGCCGGCGCCAGCCGTCCCACATTCGCGAGCACGCGGTGCAGGGGTTCGCCTTCCACGTACTCCATCACCAGGTACGCGACCGAGCCGCCACCCTCCAGCGACGACTCCCCGTAGTCGTACACCGAGACCACACCCGGGTGGTTGATGGTCGCCATCACCCGCGCCTCGGCCCGGAACCGTTCCGCGAACCCCGGCTCTTCCAACATCGCCGGCTGCAAAACCTTCAGAGCGACCTCACGGCCGAGGACCGTGTCCTCGCACTTCCAGACATCACCCATGCCACCGGTGGCGATCCGCTCCTCCAACCGGTAACGGCCGCCCATAGAACCACCGGGCGTGAGCATCAGATTGTCTCCCTCACACGTCTACCCCCGCTCTTCAACCACGGTCTTCATCACGGAGCCGCCGATCCTCGTCGCCTCAGCGCTGCCGTTCTCGCCGTACTTTTCCAGGAACACCGCAACCGCCACCACGGGTTCACCGTCTTTCCGGGCAAACCCGATGAACCACCCATGGTCCTTGGCGCCTGTGGCGTTCTGCGCTGTTCCGGTCTTGCCGCCAACTTCGACTCCGTCGATTTGGGCGGCCGTCCCCGTGCCTGATTCCACCACTTTGACCATCATGCCCCGCAGGTCGGCTGCGGCCTGGCTGTCGAGTGGCTCGCTGAGCACCTTCTCCCGGCCGGTCTCCAGGATGCCAACCAGGTCGGGACCACGTACTTCCTTGATCACGTACGGCCGGCGCACCTTGCCGTCGTGCGCCGCGGACGCCGCGATCATGGCGCCCTGCAACGGTGTCATCCGCACATCACGCTGCCCGATGCAGGACTGCGCCAAGGACGGCTCGTCAGGCATGTCACCGACGCGACTGGCCGACACCGGAAGCGGGACCTGGAGGTTCTCGTTCTCAAAGCCGAACGACTCCGCCGTCTCCCTGATCTTGTTCGCGCCGAGCTCCACACCCAGCTGCGCGAAGCCGGTGTTGCACGACTCCCGCAACGCCTCCTCCAACGTCACCTGCGACTCCGGGCAGATGGACGGGTGGGCGTTGGTGATCGAGGTGGTTGTCTGCTTCGGGGTGTACGACGAGCCGGAGGGAATGGAGGTGGTGGGGTTGTAACCAGAGTTCAGCGCAGCCGCGGCCACGACCGTCTTGAAGGTCGAACCCGGCGGGTAGTGCTCGTTCAAGGCTCGGTTGAGCATCGGGTTGTTGGGATCGTTGGCGTACTTGTCCCACGCAGCCTTAGCTTCGGCTCCCTTGTGGCTGGCCAGCGGCCCGGGGTCGTAACTGGGGGTGGAGACCGCTGCGAGCACCGCGCCGGTCTTCGGGTCCAGCGCCACCGCCGCGCCTTTCTTGCCCTCCAGCTGTTTGTACGCCTCCATCTGAGCCTTTTCGGAGAGGCTCAGCACCACATCGCCGCCCACCGGGCGTCGCCCGGTGAGGGTGTCGGAGATACGCCGGACGAACAGCCGGGGGTCTTCCCCGGAGAGGATCGAGTCCTTCTCCGCTTCGATGCCCGCCGTCCCGTACCGCAGCGACTTGTAGCCCACCAGGTGCGCGTACTCGGGCCCCTGTGGGTACATCCGGGTGAAGCGCAGCTCTCCACCGGTGTCTTTGCTGGTCGCCACCGCTTTTCGGTCCACCTGGATATTGCCTCGCTGGCGTTGGTACTCCTGTACCAACACGCGCGTGTTGCGTGGATGGTTGCGGTAGTAGTCGCCCTTGTAGAACTGGACGTAGTTCAGGTTCACGAAGAGGATGCCGAACAGCACCATCACAGCGATGGCGACCCGACGCAGTGGCGCGTTCATGCGGGGCCCCCATGGACGTGTGAGCGAAGCGAGTGGTCACGTGGCGTGCTCACAGCCGTACCACCTCAGTCGGAGCGCTGGAGAGCCTCGGTGCGGGCGGCGGTGTCTGAGCCGGGCGCCGGGCCGCGTCAGAGATCCGCAGGATCAGCGCGGCAAGCAGCCAGTTCGCGACCAGCGAGGAACCTCCGTACGACAGGAACGGCGTGGTCAAACCCGTCAGGGGGATCAGTTTGCTCACCCCACCGATAATCACGAACACCTGCAATCCGAGCGAAAAGGACAAACCCGCGGCGAGCAGCTTGCCGTACGAGTCGCGCACCAACAGCGCCGTCCGGATCCCCCGCTCCACAATCACCAGGTACAGGGCGAGCAGAGCGGTCAGCCCGAACAGTCCGATCTCCTCGCCGAGACCCGCGCTGATGTAGTCACTCTCCACCACCGGGATGGTGTCAGCCGCGCCCACCCCCGGTCCGGTGCCGAACAGCCCGCCGGTGCCGAGGCCGAAAAGCGCCTGAATCGGCTGATACCCCCGGTCGTCCGGGTCGATGAAGGGGTCCAGCCAGATCGCGACCCGGGTCTGGAAGTGCGCGAACAAGCTGTACGCCAGCAGCGCGCCCACGCTGAACAGCCCCAGACCGATCAGCAACCAGCTGGTGCGTTCAGTCGCGACGTAGGTCATCGCCACGAAGGCGCCAAAGTACATCAGGGAGGTGCCGAGGTCCCGTTCGAAGACCAACACCAGCAGGCTCGCCACCCACACCACGATCACCGGGCCGAGGTCTCGACCGCGGGGAAAGTCGATGCCGAGGAAGCGTTTGCTGGCCAGCGAGAGCACTTCCCGCTTGCGCACCAGGTAGTACGCGAAGAACGACAGCAGCAGCAGCTTGGCGAACTCACCGGGCTGGATTGCGCCGAAGGGGGTGGGGATCCAGAGCTTCGCGCCGCCGCTGCCGGAGATGCTGTACGGCAGCAGCGCCGGGATCATCACCAGGATGATGCCGACCAGGGCGAGGGTGTACGCGTACCGGGACAGCGAACGGTGATCCCGCAGCATCGTGAGCGCCACGGCGAACCCGATCACGGCGACCAGCGTCCACAGCAACTGGCGGAAGCCGAAGTCCCCAAAGGTGGCGATCGACTGCCGCACCTTGACGGTGGCCAAACCTAGGTCGATACGAGCCAAGAACACGATGCCCAGGCCGTTGATCAGCGCCACACAGGGCAAGATCGCCGGGTCAGCGTACGGAGCGAAGAACCGCACCACGAAGTGAGCGCCCACCATCACGGCCATGAACATCACCGGCATCACCAGAGCTGCGCTGGAGACGACCTGCAGCAGCGCGGCATGGGAACCAACGCTGAACAGCGACACCAGCACCCCGGCGAACAGGATCAGGACCAGCTCGGTGTTGCGGTGAGTGGGCACGCGTCGTCCCCCCGCACGCTGTGGCGCGGGGCCCGACGGGAATCCGGGAGCGGTCATTGCGAAGGCTCAGTCGGTCTCGCGGCAGGTCTCACCCGGCGTCTGGGTCTCGCTGGGCGACGGGCTGGCTGATGGGCTGGGCTTCTTGCTGGGCTTCTCAGCCGGCTTCTTACCCTTGGGGCCTGTGGTCTTACTCTGCTTCGGACGAGGGGTGCCGTTGTCTGGCGCCGCGGACCCGTTCGGGGCCGAAGCGCTCGGCGAGTCACAAGGGGGAAGCAGATTGTCGTTGTCCACCCCGTCGTTGGTGATGCTGGAGAAGATCTGGTACGCCTCGGCGCGGTCGTCCGCCAGGATCCCCCTCGCGACCCTGGACCGGGCCGGTTTGGCCAGGTCTTGCATCACGATCCCGTCGCTGCGGGTCTCCTCGGTGGAGAGCTGCAGCCCAGCCACCTCGCCACGGAACCCATGGAACACCGCGACGTGTCCGTCAGGGGTGGCGCCAACGTAGTACGCGGTGTGCCAGCCGTACCAGGCGCTGGCGCCGAGCAGACCCAGCGCCAACAGCGACACCGCCGCCAGCAGCAGCCCTCGACGGGCGAGCCCGCGGGCGGGCTCGGGCTCCTCGTCCGGCTCCTCCTGGTAGGGAGACTGGTCAGGCGGGGTGGGCGGCCGAGAGTGAAGCGCGGCACGTGCTGCCGGACTGGCGGGATCAGCGGCGGTGGCCATCCCGCGATCCGACGCCGCGGCGCCGCCCACGATGGGCTGCGACTCGATGATGTCCTCATCGGTCACGTCAGCGATGATCACCGTCACGTTGTCGGGGCCACCGCCCCGGAGAGCGAGCTGGATCAGCCGTTGCACGCACTGGTCCGGGTCGGCAATCGTCCCGAGCGCCTCGGCGATGGTCTCTTGACTCACCACGCCCGAGAGGCCGTCGCTGCAGAGTAGGTACCGGTCACCGTTGCGCGCTTCGCGCACCGAGTACTCGGGGTCGACATCACGACCGTCAAGAGCCCGGGTGAGCAGCGAGCGCTGGGGATGGCTGCCGGCTTCCTCAGGCGTGATCCGGCCCTCGTCGACGAGCATCTGCACGTACGTGTCGTCTTTGGTGACCTGCGAAAGCTGATCACCCCGGAACAGGTACGTGCGCGAGTCTCCGACGTTGACCAGTGCCGCCTTGCTGCCACTGAACAGCAGCGCGGTCAGCGTCGTGCCCATGCCCTCCATTTGAGGGTTGGCCTCAACGGTTTCCCGGAGCTGCTGGTTGGCGTTGGAGACGGCATGCCGGAGCTGATCAATCAGATCGTCACCGGACACGTCCTCGTCCAGGGGCGCCAGAGTGCCGATGACGATGTTGCTGGCGATGTCGCCGGCAGCCATCCCGCCCATGCCGTCAGCGACCGCAAGAAGCCGCGGCCCGGCATAGACGGAGTCTTGGTTTCCGTCGCGGATCAGGCCGCGGTCGCTTCGTGCCGCATAGCGAAGAGTCAAGGTTAAGGCCGTAGCTCGAGGGCGGTGTGGCCAATTCGTATCGGCACACCGAGGGGGACAGGAGTAGGTCCGGTGACCTTAGCGCGATCCAGGTACGTGCCGTTGGTCGAGCCAAGGTCTTCGACGAGCCATTCTCCAGCACGAGGCATTAAACGGGCATGCCGTGTCGAGGCGTAATCGTCGGTCAACACCAACGTCGAATCCTCGGCACGACCAAGCGTGATTGGCATCTCGCCCAAAGTGATGCGAGTGCCGGCGAGACTCCCTTCTGTCACCACCAACTGCCGTGCCGCTCGGCCTCTCTTGGCCTTCTGTGGCCGGCCCGCCGGCATACTGACCCCTCGTGGCGCGGCAACCAACTTTGGCTGCCGCGCTCCCGCGAAGACATCGCGTCGGATCACCCCGATGACCGCGAATACGAAGATCCAAAGCAGGATGAGGAATCCGAAGCGGGCAACCGCGAGGACTACCTCAGGCATTCGGCCTATCCATCCACGCGGAACGTCAACGAAGTCGTTCCGATCTGAATCACATCACCAGGATTGAGCGCGACCGCTGAAATCCGCTGGCCATTGACCAAGGTCCCGTTTGTCGAGCCCAGATCCGTCAGCACCACCTGCGAGCCGTCGAAGTCCAGCCGCGCGTGACGCCGGGAGATGCCGACATCGGGCAGCCGCATGGAGGCCTGCTCGCCACGGCCGATCGTGGTGGAGCCGATCGCCAACGGGTACTGGCGGCCATCGCCAGAAACCAGGCGCACGTTGCCGCCGCCTGGTGGCGGCTGACCCATGCTCGGCGTCGGCGCATAACCGCCGGGCCCAGGGCTGACCGGCATGTCGCTGGGCGGGTAACCCGCCGGAGGGCCGCTGCTCGGCATTCCCGGTGGCATCCCACCCGGCGCCGGGGACCCGGGCATGGGTCCGGGCGGCGGGCCGCCTGGCATCCCGTGCGGCATGCCACCGGGCGGCTGGCCACCCATGGGGCCGCCTGACATCGGAGCTCCCGGCATCTCGCCTGGCATCGCGGGGCCGGGCGAGACCGGGGGGCCGCCGGGGCCGGAGTCGTAACCGTGCGGCCCGCCGGGGCCGGAGTCGTAACCCGGCGCCGGTTGCTCTCCGCCGGTGAACACCTCGGCGGTCACCCGGAACATCCCGGTGTCGAGGCCTTCTCCCCGCTCGACCTCGACGATCACGTCGCCGTACACGGTCCAGCCGTGTTCGCCGATGTGCTCGGCCTGCGCCTGCGCGAGCTCTTGAGCCAGAGCGGCCGCGTACGGGGCCAGCCGGCCGTGGTCATAGGCAGACAGGTCAATGACATATCGGTTGGGCACTAAAGTGCGCCCGCCCGCGAGGATCGCCTTGTGCGCCTCTGCCTCTCGTTGCATGGCGCTTACGATCTCCACAGGGTGCACCACGCCCTTGAAGACCTTGGCGAAGGCACCTTCGACCAAGCCCTCCAATCGCTTCTCGAAGCGTTGTCGCACGCTCACCGGCTCCTCCTCACGGGTTCCGTGGCCTTGATGGTATCTGCCTTGCCTACTGGCTACCGCAACCAGTCGAGGTCGCGTGTTAGTCTTGCTCCGCTGTCGCGGCGATGGGCGCTTTTTAGTCCGATTGAGAGGTGTCCGCAAAGCGGCTTTTCCGCGCAACGCGCGGAACCTGGGGAGGTGTGCAAGTGCTCCCCAGCTGGGGAAGTGGCGGAATGGCAGACGCGCACGGTTCAGGTCCGTGTGCCCGCAAGGGCGTGGGGGTTCAACTCCCCCCTTCCCCACCACAGAGTTTCAGCTGAGAGCCTCCCGCTCTCTTCTGTGCGGTGAGGACGATCCGAACAATTCTCAGTTCCCACCAGGCACATCATGAGCCGACCTGATGGCGAGCACCTCTCCTGTAACTGCCGGTCGCGCGGTCGATAAGCCGTGCCTGAAATCCGGCGCCCATCAGATGAGCGCCGGATTCTCGGTAGGCGATCATGCGTCAAATGTCACGGCGCCGCACGACAGCGGCGAGCACCACGATGAACGCCACCGCATAGCCGAACAGCAACCAGGTGGCGACGTCGCCTTCCAGGATCGAGAGCACGCCCGGGGTCCCGTCCTGACCCGCGCCCGTCGACTCGCCGGCGGCGCCCAAGGCGCCCGCGAGAGAGCCCGCGGCCGTGCCGGGGAGCACGTTGGTCACCACCTCAACCGGGCCTAGCAGCCCAGCCACCCCGCGCAGCAGGTTCTCCACCACGAGCGCCCACACCAAGCCGAGCCCCACTGACAGCGCTGGCCCGCGCGTCAGCACCCCGAGCACCGCCCCGAAACACCCGAACATCCCCGTGATCAACAGGGAGGCGCCCACACTCTCGGCCACGTCGAAGCCGGCCGGCCAGCTGATCGACTCCGACTCCAGCGCCATCACAGTGGCGCTGCCCGCCATGTCCGCCGCCAGTGTGGCGAGCACAACACCACTGATGATCGCGCCGAGAGCGGCCAACGTGCCGCTGATCGCCGCCACCCGGGTCGGCCCCTGGGTGTGAACCGTCTTCCAGGTGCTCCAGCCGAAACCGCTGCCGGTGGCGAGCGCGGCCAGAATCATCACGATGGCGCCGCCGAACATCGGCAGGCCCTGCACCAGAGTCGCCGGCAACTCCGCCATCGACACGTCCGCCAGCAGCGCGTCCGCCACTCTGGTGTCGCCGTCAGCAACCGCGCTGCGGTAGCTGAGGTACGGGAACACGTACGCGAAGGAAAGGTTCAACAGCAGCCACAGCGCGCTCAGCACCCAGGTCGCCGGCCATTTGGTCAAGCGGAGCAGCTCCGCACGGAAACTGGCAATCATGACGCCACCTCCATGGCGTTGGTCATCTCGAAGAAGGCCTCTTCCAGGGACTGGTCCGCTGGGCCGATCTCATGCACCTCGATGTCGGCTTGCACCAGAGCCCGATTCAGCTCGGCGCACCGGTCGCTGGGCAGCTCCACCCGCAGCGCCCCGTCCGGGTCGCGACGCACCGCGGCGTCGGTGACGCGCGCCAGGGTTTGCACGGCGAGCTCGACCGGCTCTGCCCGGAGCCGGATCACGCCGGCGCCGCGGAACTCGTCCACCGTGCTCTCCGCGACCAAGCGGCCGTGAGCGATCACCCCGACCCGGTCGCAGATCTGTTGCACCTCGGTGAGCAGGTGGCTGGAGAGCATCACGGTCTGCCCGTCCTGGGCCAGCTGCCGGATCAGACGGCGCATGTCGACCATGCCGGCCGGGTCGAGCCCGTTCGTGGGCTCGTCCAGGATCAGCAGGTCGGGTCGTCCGAGCAGCGCTCCAGCGACCCCGAGCCGCTGCTTCATCCCCAGGGAGTACGACTTGAACTTGTCCTTGGAGCGATCGGTCAGGTCCACGGTTTCGAGGGCTTCCGCAACAGCGGTGTCGGGCAGCCGCTTGTAGCGCGCCAGCACCCGCAGGTTGTCCCGGCCCGACAGGTACGGGTAGAACCCCGGACCTTCCACCAGAGCGCCGATGCGCCGCATCAGGGCCGCTGTGCCCGGCTGGGCGCCGAGCACCGTCGCGGAGCCGCCGCTGCGCCGGGCCAGGCCCAGCAGCATCCGCAGTGTCGTCGTCTTGCCGGCGCCGTTGGGCCCAGGAAGCCGTACACCTCGCCGCGCCGTACCGTCAGGCTGACCCGGTCGACGGCGACCCGAGCGCCGTACCGTTTCGTCAATTGGTCAGTGACCACAATCGGTTCATTCATGCCGTTAAGGCTGG
>JBOGDL010000462.1:0-6300 GCA_050701815.1 Micromonosporaceae bacterium
CCCGTGCGGGCGCGCCGCCCCCTCAACCCAGCCACCGATCCGGCGGATGGCCGGGGAGCTAGCTCACCGTCACAAGACGATGCGTTTCCGTTGCCGGAGATACTGGCATGGCTTGTCTTAATTTGCAATTCTCAGATTAGATAGCCAAAATGGATTTTGATGGTCGCGTAGGCCAGACTGTCGCTATGACCCGAACCAGCCCCACCGTTCGCCGACGCCGCCTCGCCCGCGAACTCCGCAGGATGCGCGTTGAGGCAGGCATCTTGCCCGAAGATGCCGCGCAAGAAGCCGGGATCGCGAAGAGTTCGCTGCTGCGGTGGGAGGCTGCGGAGTCGTCGGTGCAGCCTGCTGCAGCGGCATTACTGTTCCGGCTTTACGGGGCTAGCGAAGAGGAGATCTCTTCCCTGACGCAGGTGGCTCGGGAGGCGCGGCGGCGCGGGTGGTGGGTGCCGTGGAACGCGGCCATGCCCCCGTGGCTCACCACTTACGTGGGCCTGGAGTCCGAGACCGTCGAGATCAACGAGTTCCAACCGGTGTTGGTGCCGGGATTGCTGCAGATCGAGGGTTATGCCGAGGCCGTGATGCGGGCCGAGAACCCAGATGAGACCGACGAGCAGATCAGGAAGCGTGTCGAGCTGCGGATGCAGCGCCAGCAGCGCGATGACGACTACGACCTGTGGGCGATTATCGGGGAAGCCGCGTTACAGATTCCGGTGGGCGGTTCAGAGGTGATGCGTGAACAACTGCTCCACGTCAGCGAAGTGGCACAACAGCCACGGCGAAATGTGCAGGTCCTGCCGGCCAGCGCAGGCGAACACGGTTCCATGGGCTCCGGCTTCATCACCCTGCGGTTCGACAGTCCCACGGATCTTCCCATCGCCTACCTGGAAACCCGCGCGGGTAGCCTTTACGTCGAGGAAGAGGACGAGGTCCGGCAATACACGTCTCTCTTCCAGCACTTGCGCGCCACAGCGCTGAGCGCGCGGGAGTCCCTCCGCAGGATCCGGGAGATCGCGAAGACGATCTGAGCAGAGAGGAGGCGTGGGATTGGCTGAGCAACTAGCCCGCGCCTGGCGAAAGGCAAGCCGTAGCAATGGCTCAGGCGCATGTGTTGAGGTCGCCGTTTTCACCGACGGGACGATCGGGGTGCGGGACAGCAAGGACCGTGAAGGGCCAAAGCTGACCTTCACCCCCGCCGAATGGGAAGCGTTCCTGGACGGCGCTCGCAAAGGCGAGTTCGACCTCTGACCGACAGCTGGCACGAAGTGAGGGCGACCCAAGGGTCGCCCTCACTTCGCCTCGCGGAGTGTCTACGGCGTGGCCTCTAGCTGCGCCTCAATCCGATCCAGACAGTTGAACCACCACCACCCGAGACAGGCACCGTCACGTCAGTTAAGCGCCGCACAAAGGTCTACAACGCTGAGAGCGATGCCAACATCACACAGTGGACCGATAGCCTGTGGTTCATGCCGCCGTCGAACACTCCTCCGTTGCTCCGCGAGCTCATCGACATCCCTGAGCCACGCGCGCTCACCGACAGCGACTTCGTCCTCGCGCTTGACCGTGGAGTCGTTGAAGCCGACGCCACCCTCAACCAGTACGTGGTAACCGACTCCCTGCTGCAGAACTTCGACGAAGCGCTGAACCTGATCGCGGCAGCCGTCAGCACGGGCAGCTCCAAGGCGGCGTACCTGCACGGCTCATTCGGGTCTGGCAAGTCGCACTTCATGGCGGTGCTGCACGCGCTGCTCCGGGGTGACGCCGCCGCGCGTGGCCGTGATGAGTTCGCCGATCTGCTCACCAAGCACGACAAGTGGCTGCAGGGGCGCAAATTCCTGATGGTGCCGTACCACATGATCGGCGCCCTCTCGATCGAGCAGAAGGTGCTCGGCGGCTACGTCGACCACATCCGCCACACACGCCTCCGCGCTCCAGTGCCTGCCGTGCACCACTCAGAGTCCCTGTTGCACGATGCCCGCACCATCCGGCGCCACATGGGTGATGAGAAGTTCATCGCCACGCTGCCAGGCGGCGGCGACGAAGACGCCTGGGGCGAGACCGAAGCCCGCTGGGACACCGACAAGCTGAACGCCGCGTTCGACGCCGACCCCGCTGACGAGCTACGGCGCACGCTCGTCAGCGACCTGCTCAGCACCCTGTTGAGCGGGCAGGTCAACGCAGCCGCTGCGGACAAAGACGCGTACATCCTGCTGGACAAGGGTCTGGAAGAGATCAGCAGGCACGCCAAAGCCCTCAAGTACGACGCGGTCGTGCTCTTCCTCGACGAGCTGATCCTGTGGTTGGCCAACTCCGTCGGCGACCCCGCGTTCGTGGCACGCGAGGTGCAGAAGATCACCAACTTCGTGGAAGGCAGCGACTCGCGTCGCGCGATCCCGATCATCAGCTTCATCGCCCGGCAGCGCGACCTGCGTGAGCTGGTGGGCGAGAAGGTCACCGGCGCCGCCGAGCTGGGCTTCCTCGACACGCTCAAACTCGCCAGCGGGCGCTTCGACACCATCACGCTTGAGGACCGCAACCTGCCGGAGATCGCCAGCAAACGACTGCTGGCGCCGGCGACCCCCGACGCCGCCGGGCAGATCGACCAGGCGTTCCAGAGCACCCAGGCGGTACGCCGGGAAGTCTGGGACATCCTGCTCGGCGATGATCAATCCAGCGGCGCCGACATCGACGCGTTCCGCGCGACGTACCCCTTCAGCCCCGCGTTCATGAGCACATTGGTGCACGTGTCCAGCGCGCTGCAACGCAGCCGAACGGCGTTGAAGTTGATGCGCAGCCTGCTCGCGCACCGCCGCGACGAGCTGCGCCTCGGGCAACTCGTCCCCCTCGGAGACCTCTACGACGAGATCACCCGCAAGGGCGACCAGCCCTTCACCGAGAGGCTCAAGGCGGAGTTCGAGGTGGCGCAACGCCTCTATGAGCGCAAGCTGCGGCCACACCTGCTCGCCGACCACGGCCTCACCGAAGAGAACCTCAGGGCTGCCAACCGTCCGGAGCAGACCACCGAATCCAACCCGCAGCTGGCCGGACGGCTCAGGGACTTCCGCGGCGATGACCGGCTGGTCAAGACGATGTTGTTGGCGGCGCTGGCTCCCACCGTCCCCGCGCTCCGGGATCTCACCGCGCGCCGCCTCGCCGCGCTCAACCACGGCACCATCGTCAGCCTGATCCCGGGCGGCGAAGTGAGCCGTGTGGTTGAGAAGGTCAAGAACCTCGCGAGCAACTTCGGGGAGGTGAAGTTTCGGGAAGGCGACGACCCCGGGGTGTCCATCGAACTGGTCGGCGTCGATGTCGACAGCGTGCTGGCGACCGCGAAACACTACGACACCATCGGGGCCCGCAAAAACCTGGTGCGTGACCTGCTGTGGCAGGAAATGGAGATCACGGAGGCGGGGTACGACGCTCGCGCTGAGGTGACGTGGCGCGGCAGCCGGCGCAGCCTTGAGGTCAAGTACGGCAACGTGCGGGACCCTGACGAATTTCGCGATGACGAGTTCCACCCCATGGACGACACATCGTGGCGGCTGGTGATCGACTATCCGTGGGACGAGGGGACCTTCGGGCCGGCTGACGACCGCAACCGGGTGGACCGGCTGCGCGCCACCGCTTCCAGTCGCACCGTCTGCTGGGTGCCGGCAGCACTGACCGCTGCCCGTCGGCTTGACCTTGGCCAGCTCGTGATCCTGGAGAATCTTCTCAGCGGCCAGCGCTTCGACAGCCACTCCGGCCACCTGTCCCGCGACGATCGGCGTCGTGCCCGGGACACCCTGACAAGCCAACGCGACGCACTGCGCACCAAGATCACTGGGGTGTTGCGTCAGGCGTACGGGTTGGGTGCCAAGAACCTCGCCGACGTCGGCGACTACGACGACCACCTACTGAGCATGAAGACCGGGTTCGCCCCGAAACTGCAGGTCGGCGCCAGGTTCCGTGCCGCGTTGGAGCACATCGCCGGCCAGATGCTCGCCGAGCAGTACCCCAAGCATCCCGATTTCGACCCTGACCGACGCGCCGAGGCGGTCCGGCCCGGTGACGTGCGCGTCGTCTTCGGCTACATGCGCAAGGCCGCCGAGACCGACGATGGACGGGTCGAAATCGAGAAGAAGGACCGGGCGACGATGCGCCGGATCGCCAACCCGCTCGGTCTCGGGCACACCAGCGAAGCCGCTTTCGTGCTGGATCGTGGCTGGGCGCAGCACTTCGAGCAGCACGCGGCTCGGGAGGGCGTCGACGCTGACCAACGTGCCGCCGACCTGATCCGGTGGCTCGACATGCCGGAACCACGAGGGCTGGAAAGGCACGTCGCGCAAGTGGTGCTCGCCACGTACGCCGAGCAGACCGACCGCGCCTGGGTGCGGCACGGCGTGGTGTGCGCGCCTCAACCTGACGTCACCCAGATCACTGACGATCTGATGTTGCGGGCGCAACCGTTGCCCAGTGAAGACGACTGGCGTAGGGCCCGGCACCGCATGATGGCCATCTTCGGCAGGGCGCCGGTCGAGCTGCGCCGGGGCCGGTTGCTGAGCATGTTCGCGCGGGATCTCGTACGCGAAGCGCGGACCTACCGGGACCCGGCGCACCAACTGGTGGAGCACTTGGAGCAGCACGCTGCCGTGCTCGGTCTCGACCCCGCTGAGGGACGACTCCGCACCGCGCGGGCCGCCGCGGAACTGCTGGAAGACCTCAGCATGGAAGGCAGCGACCTGGAAACCATTGAGCGGTTGGCCGCTGCTGACCTCGGTGACACCGCTGACCTGAAACGGATTGGTCGCAGCATCAAGAGCGCGGAGCAGTTGACACGCGCGATCGACCAGACCCCCTGGGACATCCTCGACAACGTCGCGCGACTCGCCGAGCCTCACGCCGCAGCCGCACACGCCATCCTGGAGCGCCTACGGGACAGCGCCCGCGCGGACGAGCTGACCACACCGCTAGCGTCCGCCTTGCAACGGGCACGCTCTGATGCTGGTGACCTGATCACACGAGCCGTAGGCACGGGAAGGCGGGCCGACCCCAGCGCCAGCGGCGACATGGATGGCACAGCAGGCGCGGCGGCGTCAGCGACACCTGCGCCAGCCTCGCGCCCCACGCCTACCCAGGCCCATCCCGCCTCGGCCACAGGCACGCAGGAGCCAGCGACCGGTGCGCCACAGCGCACCGGACAGCGCCGCTCCGTCACCACCAACACACTGGAAGGGGTGCTCGCAGAGCTGCGCAGCGCCGTGCGCGAGGCCCCGGACAGCAGGTTCGAGGTCACCTGGCGGGAGGTCCCGTGACCACTGCGGTTGACGCGTTACGGATCAACCCACCCGCGCTTGCTCAGAAGGTCAACACTGAACTCGGACGCAGCGGCGCCGACCCCGCGCCGATCATGCTGCTGCGCGTGCGACCGGAATGGCCGTACGACACCACGCTCTCACTGCCTGGCGGTCGGGAAGCACAGGTGGCGGTGTGCACGTCGCTGCTTGCGCTCTGGGAGCAAGTCGTCAACCACCGCAACAGGTCACCGTTGGTATTGCTCACGGACCTGGACGAGGCGACGCTCGACGACAGCCTGTTAGGTCAGGTGCACCGGCATCGGATCGTGCCGATCGAGCCATGGGACCTGGTGCTCACCTGCTTCGGCGCGCAGCGACTCGACCCACGGCTACGGGATGAGACCTGGGCGGGTGAGGCCCTGCTCGACGCGATGCCGGCCTCCGGTTGGCCACCGCTGGCTGGGGGGATGCTCAGTCGCGACGACGCTCTGCGCCAGCTCGCCGTGGAGCGGCTCGGGATGGCCGAGATCGGCGTCGATGCCCCCGATCTCGATGCCCATGCGCTAATGCGATGGAGCACCCTTCCCGATGCCGGGCAACGACTCGACCAGCTCAGGGCGCCTGAACGAGACGGACTCGTCAGGTGGCTGGAGTCGTACCTGGGGGCCCCAGGCCGGGCGCTCTTCGCCCTGGCTCCTGCCGGGCACGTGAGCGACGCGCTCGCGTTGGGACTGGTCTGCGACAGTGTGTGGCCCCAAGACGGGGCCACGCCACTGGATGTTCCGGGCGTCCGCGCCCAAGGCGCCGTCTCACACCATTTCGGCGCCAACCTTTCCGACGCCACCATCCGGGCCTTTGCCGCTGTCTCCACGACCGTCGTGACCGAGGCGATCAACGACAGTGGAGCGGCATCGAGCTCGCATCCTCAGAAAGGCACCGCTAGGCGGCATCGGGTTGTCGCTCGCCTGGTGCTGGACCGCGCAGAACAGCTGCTGGTCACGTTCAACGCCACCCAAACCGCCGC
>JBOGDL010000463.1:0-3497 GCA_050701815.1 Micromonosporaceae bacterium
CGCCCGCCAGAAGCACTGTAGGCCGACTTTCCATTGCGAAGCGTGTATGGAGGAATACTCCCGTGTCCGAGGTACGAATCAGCGCCGAGTCCCGCACTGAGTTCGGCAAGGGTGGCGCCCGCCGTACTCGCAGGGCCGGAAAGATCCCTGCGGTGCTTTACGGCCATGGAGAGAAGCCTAAGCACATCGCGCTCCCGTCCCTTGAGTTCGCGGCGGCGCTGCGGCACGGGGGGCTCAACCAGCTGTTCCAGATCGAGATCGCCGAAGACGGCACCAAGTCGCTGGCGCTGCCGAAGGCGCTGCAGCGCGACCCCATCAAGGACACCATCGAGCACGTCGACCTGTTGCTGGTGCGGCGCGGCGAGAAGGTGACCGTGGAGATCCCGGTGATCCTGACGGGTGAGGCCGCCAAGGACGGCTTGCTGATGACCGAGTTGAACACGCTGCAGATCGAGGCCGACGCGACCCGGTTGCCGGACAACGTCGAGGTGTCCATCGAGGGGCTTCAGGTGGGCGAGCGGATCTTGGCCGGTCAGGTGACCTTGCCTACGGGCTCTGAGCTGCTGACCGACCCGGAGGCGTCGGTGGTCTCGATCGCCGCGGCGCCGACCGCGGAAGAGGTTGAGGCCGAGCTGGCTGAGGCCGAGGGCGGCGCGCCAGAGGCTGCGGAGCCGGCTGCTGAGGAAGCGGAAGCTGCTGAGTCTGAAGAGGCGCCGGCCGCTTCGGCTCAAGCCTGATCTCGCGGTGGGGGCCGGCGGATGAGCGAGGCTCCGCTGTCGCCGCCTGGGCCTTTCCTGGTCGTCGGTCTGGGAAACCCCGGACCGGCGTACGCCGGCAATCGTCATAACGTGGGCTTTGTGATCGCCGACCTGCTCGCGGAGCGGGTCGGCGGTCGTTTCAGCCGGCATGGTCGCTCCCAGGCGCAGGTTTGCGAGGGCCGGCTCGGCGGGTACGGCGGCCCGCGGGTGATATTGGCGAAGCCGCAGTCGTACATGAACCTGTCCGGCGGGCCGGTGTCCGGATTGATGAAGTTCTACAAGGTCCCGCTGCAGGGGCTGATCGTGGTGCACGACGAACTTGATCTGCCGTACGGCGTGATCCGGCTCAAAGGTGGCGGCGGCGAGGGCGGCAACAACGGCCTGAAGTCGATCTCCCAGTCGCTGGGCAGCCGTGACTACCTGCGGGTTCGCTTCGGCATCGGGCGCCCGCCGGGCCGCAAAGATCCCGCCGACTACGTGCTCCAGGATTTTTCCGGCGCCGAGCGCAAAGAGCTCGGATTGTACGTTGAGGATTCAGCCGACGCGGTTGAGGCGATCATCACGAAGGGCCTGGAGGCTGCCCAGAATATCCACCACGCGTGATGGTTGGGCAATTTGCCAGGTAACCGTCACGAACCCCCATGATTACAGGTTGTTATGACAGATGCGCAGAGCGTATCTGACATACGGGGGGCAAGGTGGCTGCGAACGGGGCTGTGTCAACGAGGTCAGAGTCTGGGATCGCGCTGGCGGGCGATGCCGCCGTGCGCGCCGATATCGCCGATCAGGCTGTCGACATAGATCTCAGGTCCATGCTGGCCCCGGCCGCCGCAGCCGCCACAGTCATTCCCGAGGCCGTCACGGCCGATTCGATCCCGGATTCGAGCAGGTCGTCACGCCGACCCTGGCGGGAATGGGAGTCGGGTTACGTCCGCGCCCTGCTCGCCCTCGACCTGTGCGTGGCGACGGTGGCGGCGGCGACGGCGTTCGGGATCCGGTTCGAATTTCATCTGGCGCCCCACACCCAGTGGTACGCGGTGCTCTCCGCGGTGCTTCCGTTTATCTGGGTGGCGTGTCTGGCGCTGAACCGGGGGTACGAGACCCGCTATCTGTTCGTCGGCTCCGATGAGTACCAGCGGGTGTTCCGCGCCGGCCTGACGCTGGTCGCGGTGGTGTCGGTGGTCTCGTACGGGCTGGAGATCCCGCTGGCTCGCGGGTACGTGCTGCTCGCCCTGCCCGCCACGCTGCTGGCGTGCGTGGTGACCCGTCACCTGCAGCGGAGCTGGCTGCACCGGGCCCGCACCCGGGGTCTGCACGTGCATCGCGTGGTGATCGTGGGGCATGAGCGCGCTGCGGCGCACTTGGCGCAGCAGCTTCGCCGTGAGCGCTTCCACGGCCTGGCTGTGGTCGGAGCCTGCCTGCCGCCAGGCAGCTCGCAGGATCGGATGTCGGCGATCAGGCTTCCGGTGCACGGGTCCTTCGACGATGTCGCCGACGCGGTGCGCCGCTCGGGCGCCGACACCGTGCTGGTGCTCTCCTGCCCGGAGTTGGACGGCGCCAAGTTGCGGCGCCTGGCGTGGGAGCTGGAACGCGACGACATCGATCTCATCGTGGCGAGCGCCCTGATCGATGTGGCGGGCGCGCGCACCACGATTCGACCCGTGGACGGGCTGCCGTTGCTGCACGTGGAGCACCCCCGGCTCACCGGCGCCGCGCGGGCCGCGAAGGAGATCTTCGACCGGGTGGTGGCGGGGCTGCTGCTGCTGGCGCTGACGCCGGTGCTGGCCGCGATCGCGCTGTTGATCTGGCAAGGCTCGCCGGGTCCGGTGCTGTTCCGGCAGGTCCGGGTGGGGCGGGACGGCAAAGAGTTCACCATGTTCAAATTCCGCACCATGCACGCCGACGCGGAGACCCGGCTGCAGGAGTTGGCCAGCCGCAACGACGCGGACGGTGTGCTCTTCAAGATCCGCAACGATCCGCGTGTCACCCCCATCGGGGTTTGGCTGCGCCGCTACTCTCTGGACGAGTTGCCCCAGCTGTTGAACGTGCTGCGGGGCGACATGTCGCTGGTCGGTCCACGTCCGTCGTTGCCGCGCGAGGTGGCGGTGTACCCCGACGACATGCGCCGCAGGTTGGTCGTCAAACCGGGCCTGACCGGGCTCTGGCAGGTCAGCGGACGCTCGGACCTGAGCTGGGAAGACAGCGTGCGACTGGATCTCCGCTATGTGGAAAATTGGTCTCTGTCGGCCGATTTGGTGATACTGCTTCGTACGCTGACCGCGGTGTGGCGCGCTTCCGGCGCGTACTGAGCCGTACTAGCCTCGCGCTTCCGGCGTACGGATTGCGGTGTGCGGTCCGGTTCTTGATCTGCTGATTGTGACCTTGGGAGTGGTAGGGCGTGGCTCGGCTCGATGACGACAGCCCGCCAGAGGGTGACGCGGAATTCGCTGCTTGGCTCGCGGAACGGGCGGGAAAGCTCCTGCTCGGGCTGCGTCAGGAGCTCGGTTTCGGCGACCCGAAGGCGCTACGGAACGCGGGAGACAAGCAATCTCATGAGCTGCTGATGGCGGCTTTTGGCAAATGGCGAGTAGCCGACGCGGTGCTCTCCGAAGAGGGTGTGGACGACAAGGTTCGGCTGACCGCCGATCGGGTCTGGATCGTGGATCCGCTTGACGGCACCCGCGAGTACGGAGAGGAAGGCCGCGACGACTGGGCGGTGCACGTGGCGCTGTGGACCCG
>JBOGDL010000464.1:0-7159 GCA_050701815.1 Micromonosporaceae bacterium
TTCGTGGAAGCCAGACGTTGGGCCGAGGCCAAGGCCCGCGAGGACGTGCAGCGCGATCTTGAGGGCAAAGCGCGAAAACGCCGGTCCGGCCAGTAGCTGCTAGTGACGCCTGGCCGGCGTGGCTTGAAGTATCCTCACGCTGCCCCGGATGCGGCCTCCACTCTTTTTGCTGTGGGCATTTCAATCCGGTCACATAGCCACAAGTGATGATCGATCCGGTCCGGTGCGCTCATGCGAGGCCGTGACAATACGTCGACAACATCGCCAACTGGATCAATAGCCGGATCCGCTGACCTGCATGGCTCCGACCGCAGGTCAGTGCCGGTCAGGCGGCGTGCCGGTCAAGTGGCGCGCCGGTCAGGCGTCGAGGGGCTGAGCGCGTAGATAGCGACCGAAGTGGGGCACCGTGAACGCCACGGTGCCCCGCTCGCCGGAGTAGATCAGCCCCTTCTTGATCAGCGAATCCCGTGCCGGGGACAGGCTTGACGCCTTGCGCCCCAGCTCCTTGGCGATCAGGGCGGTGAGCACCGCCTCCTCGTCCTCCAGGATCGCCATGGTCCGCATGTACTCCCGCTCGGCGGGGGTTGCCCGGTCGTACCGGGAACCGAAGAAACCCACCGCCAACTCGCCCTCCGCCTCCGGTGCGGCTACCGACACATCGTCCGGCCCGATCGGTGAGGCAGGAGCGTTGTCCCAGGTCGCTTTGCCGTACGCCTGCACGAAGTACGGGTAGCCGCCCGACTTCTCATAGAGCGTGGCCAGCGCGTGGGGCGCGTATTCGACGCCTTCCCGCTCGGCCGGCGCCACCAGGGCCTGGTCAGCCGCGGTGCGCTCCAGCCGGTCGATCCGCTGGTACCGGAACAGCCTTTCCGAGTACGACTTGCTGGCCGACAGGATCGCCGGCAGGTGCGGCAACCCGGCGCCCACCACGATCAGGGGCGATCCGAGCTGCGACAGCTCGTGGCAGGCGGCGCACAGCGCGGACACGTCGACGGGGTTCACGTCCTGCATCTCGTCAATGAACAGCGCGACCCCGGTCCCCACGTCAGTGGCGACGCTGGCGGCGTCCGTGAACAGCTCCACCAGGTCGATCTCCATATCGCCGGAATCGGCGCGGCCCTTCGCCGCTGGCACGTCGATCCCGGGCTGCCACTGGTCGCGAAGCTTGGCGCCCCGAGCGTTGGCACGCAGTGCGAACGCCTTCAGCACCGCGAGCATCTCGTCGATCCGATCCGGCGCCCGATGCCGTGGCGCGAGTTCCCGGATCGCCATGTGCAGGGCCGCGGCGAGTGGACGGCGCAGCGACTGGTCGGGCCGGGCTTCGACTTTGCCGGTGCCCCACAGCTTGCCGATGGCATGGCTGCGCAGGGCGTTCAGGAGCACGGTCTTGCCGACGCCACGCAGCCCCGTCAAGATCAATGAGCGTTCGGGGCGACCCCTGGAGATGCGTTCAGTGACCACGTTGAACATTTCGAGTTCCCGGTCGCGGCCAGCCAGCTCGGGCGGCCGTTGACCGGCGCCGGGCGCGTACGGGTTGCGGATGGGGTCCACGAATCGCACAGTATCGGCTTATCTAGCGTCGGTGGTAGATCTTGCTAGAACAGCCAATCGGCGTGTCGCCTTGCAAGCGCCACGCCACCGTCCGCGCCATCAGCGCCGGGCCGGTCAACATGCGACGGCGCCGACCAGGTCTGGTCGGCGCCGTCGCATGTGGCTATTCGATTATCAGCTCGTCTAGAACCTGATCTAGAGACCGCTAGCCTTCACCATCAGCGGCGTGCCTGGGGCCTGGCCGCTGAGCCCGGGCCAGGCGTCAGAGCAGCTCCTCGACACACAACACAAAGTTGTCCGTAGAGGACGTGAACGCCGAGTCATAGTTGGGCGCCTCGTCTTCGCACTTCTTGGATTTGGTGGTGCCATCGATGCGGGCGAGCACCTTGTAGTAGTCCTCGCCCCGCTCGTCGCAGGAAACGAACGTGAGTTCGGCCTCCGTGTCGCTGGAGTTGGAGTCGTACAGGCAGTCGCCTTCCTCGGCATCAGCCAGGTCGTACTTGGTGGGCTCGTCGTCCGGGGTTTCCGAGGGGGACGGGGAAGGAGAGGGGCTCTCGCTCGCCGAAGCTGACGGCGACGGATCCGCTGACGGAGTCCCTCCGCCACCGCCACGGAACAGGAAGAACACCCCGATGACGCCCAGCAACAGCACCACGACCCCCACGATGGAGAGGCCGACGATCAATCCGCTGTTGCTCTTTTGCGGCGGGGGCATGCCCGGGCCCCATTGGCTGCCCTGACCGTACGGGCCCGCTGGGCCGCCCATCCCGGGGCCAGGAGCGCCCCAGGGGCTGCCGGGCTGACCCCCGTAAGGGGCGGGGCCGCCGGGGTGACCGCCGTACGGGTCACCCGCGGGCGGACCGCTGGGCTGGCCGCCGTACGGGTCACCCGCGGGCGGACCGCTCGGCTGACCGTACGGGTCGCCGTAGGGGCTGCTGGGCTGACCGTACGGGTCGCCGCCGCCAGGCGGCTGGTTGCCGTACGGGTCGCCGCCGCCAGGCGGCTGGTTGCCGTACGGGTCGCCGCCTCCTGGTTGGCCGCCGTACGGGTCGCCGCCTGCGGGGGGTTGGCCGCCGTACGGGCCCCCCGCACCGGGCTGGCCGCCGTACGGGTCATTGCCCCCGCCCTGCCATGGGTCTTGGGGTCCCGGATAGCCACCCCCCGGAGGTCCGTACATCGACATTGTTCCTCCTCGATCAGCACGTCCCGTGTTATCGGATTTCGCGTTGTCATCGCCGCGCCACACTCGCTCACCGAGCAAAAACATCCACGCTCAGTGATCTCTTGAAGGCAGCTGCCAGATCACCGTCGAGCGTGGAACCTGAAACCGGCGATTTGTACCTCGCCACGGTAACGTGCCGTCACCAGGACCCCCGCCCGGAGGCCAATCGGGAATGGTCCATGTTTCGACATAGTGACCACCATCACAGCAGACGCAATTGCCGATCTCGTGGCTTACGGCGCGGGGTCGCGGGGTTGAGACGCTCGAACAATGCCCTGTCGATGGAGTCCAGGAACGGTGACGGGTTGAGCTCCTGAACGCCCCCGCTGCTCGTCCGCTGTCGTGCGTGAGTCACGTAAAGGCGCTGTTGGGCCCGGGTCAGGCCAACGAAAAACAGGCGTCGCTCCTCTGCGATGTGCTCGGCCAGCCCGTGGGAGGGCGCGGCGCCGCCGGGCAGCTGATGTGGCAGCAGCCCGTCGGAGGCGCCGGCCAGGAACACCACAGGAAACTCGAGACCCTTCGAAGCATGCAACGTGAGCAGTGTCACTCTGTCGGCGCGGGGATCCCAGGTGTCCACCTCGGCCCCGGTGGCCAACGCGGCCAGGAAACGCGCCAGGTCCTCACCGCAGTCAGCGGCCAGGGGCATCAGCAGTTCCACCGCGATCGAGATGTCGACCGGGTCCAGATTGGCAACCTTGTCGGTGAGCGTCCGGGCCGCCTGGCGTACCCGGTCGGTCACGCTGACCGCAGTCACCTGGTCCGAGTCGAACCGGAGCTCGTGCGCGACCGCCGCCACGCCGGGTCGGTCGGTGAGCCGGTCGTGGGAGCGTTTCTGCACCGGCACCCCGGCCCGGCTCAGCGCGTCGACGATGGGTCGGGCTTGAGCATCGGTGCGGTACAGCACCGCGATGTCGGAGAAGGACAGTCCGACCGGCATCGCCGCTTGGGTCTCCACCCGCCCGTCCACCCGCTCGGTGTCCAGCGAGTGGTGCGAGGTGCCGCCGACCAGCTGGTCGATCGTACGGGCCACGAAGTCGGCCTCATCAGCGGTGCTGGCGGCGTCGTAACGGCCGATCAGGGGTGGCGCCGAGTCCCGGCGGGCCGGCTCCAGGATCCGGCCCGGCACCAGGCTGCCGGGTGCCACCGCCTGCACCGCGGCGGCCAGGATCGGCGCGGTGGAACGGTAGTTGCGGGTCAGCCGGACGGTGCGGGCGTCGGGGTAGTCCTCCGCGAACCGGAGGAAGAAGCGGACGTCCGAGCCCCGGAATCGATAGATCGCCTGGTCGGGGTCGCCGATCGCGCAGAGGTTGCCTTCCTGCGGACAGAGCAGCCGCAGCAGCCGGTATTGCGCCTCGTCGACGTCCTGGTACTCGTCCACGAACACCCACGGCCAGCGTGCGTGGTAGCGGTCGGTGAGCACCGGGTCGGCGTCCAGCATCGTGACCGGCACTGTGACCAGCTCGTCAAGATCCACCAGGTCGGAGTCGCGGAGCAGCTTGGTGTAACGCTCCAGCATCTCGATTTCGGCGGTGGTGGGGTCCAGATCGGGGTCGTCGAAGCCATCGAACGCGGCGAGCGCGGCGCGGCGTACCTCAGAAAGGGTCTTCAGAAGTCTCTTGGCCTCGCGTTGGCTGCCCGCCACCTCGGTCATCGCCGACAGCTGCTGCTCCGGTGTGGAGATCCGGAACTGCGGCGTCAAGCCCGCACGTTCCGGGTGCTCGGTCAGCAGCCGCAGACCCAGCCCATGGAACGTGGTGACGGTGAGCTTCTTCGCCTCCTCGCCCAGCAGCCCGCCGAGCCGATCCCGCATCTGCTCAGCTGCGCGGCGGGCGAACGTGATCGCCAGGCACTGCTCAGCAGGCACCGCCAAGTCCGTGGTCAGGTACGCGATCCGCTTGGTGAGCACGTGGGTCTTGCCGGTGCCAGGGCCCGCCACGATCAGCAACGCGCCCCCCGGCGCGGAAGCGGCCACGCGTTGCATCGCGTCCAGCCGGTCCAGCAGCCCCGCCCCGACCTCTTCCAGACCTTCCAGCACGGGATCGTCGCCGAACCCGGGCGTGGCAGGCAGCGCCACCGGCGGAGGCTGGGCCCGTGGCTGGGTGGGTGGTTTCGGGGCCCGCGGTGGTGAGCTGGGCTTGGAACGGGGGGTCGGGATCTCGAACAGCGTCGAGTCGGTGTCCATGCCGGAAAGCCGTCCCGCCAGCTCATCGGGCTCGAAGAGTCGGATCACGCCGTATTCGCCGTCATAGCCGGCCCGTCGAATCACCTCGCCTCGGCGCAGCCGGGTCAGCGCTTCGTCGAGCGGGGCGCCGCCGACCTTGGCGACCTCGTCGGCGGGGACGTGCGTCAGGATCTCCAACTCGGGGCCGAGCTGATGCACCAGCTCCGTGACCTTGTTGTAAACCGTCTTGGTACGGGGGCCAACCCGGTTGATCTCGCCCAGGATCGCGGGCAACTGCACCAGGTTCTGGAACGGCGAGGCAGCGTCTGGGCCGCTGCCGTCCGGCCGGTCCGCCAACGCGTTCACCCGGTGCAGCACGCCGATCGTGAGCGGCCGGCCGCAGCTGGGGCAGGCGCCGTGGTGCTGTTGGGTCTCTGACGGCTCCAGCACCACGTCGCACTTGCGGTGGCCGTCCAGGTGGTACTTGCCTTCCTCCGGGAAGAACTCGACCGTGCCGCCGAATCCTTCCCCGGTCTGCAGCGAGCGCTTGACCGAGTGGTAGTCAGGCTCGGTGTGGAAGACGGTCGCCTCTCGTCCCAGCGCCGGAGGCGAATGCGCGTCGGAGTTGCTGACCAACCGGTACCGGTCCAGCGATGACACCCGCCAGTTCATCGGCGGGTCGCTGGAGAGCCCGGTCTCGATGGCGAAGATGTGGTCGGCCAGATCCGCATAGCAGTCGGCCACCGCGTCGAACCCGGACTTGCTGCCCAAGGCCGAGAACCACGGCGTCCACACGTGCGCCGGCACCAGGTAACCGTCCGGGCTGGCCTGCAACGTGATCTCGAGCAGGTCGCGGGAGTCCAGGCCCAGGATCGGCCTGCCATCGGCCCCCAGGTTCCCAATCTTTCCCAGGGCCTGGTTGAACCGGGCCACCGCGTCCAGATCCGGCAGGTAGACCAGGTGGTGCACCTTGCGAGTTTTGCCGTCGCGCTTGTAAATCGTGGAGATCTCCACCGAGAGCATGAATCTGACGGTCCGCCGGCAGGTGCCAGGGACCCGTAGCGCGATGCTCCGTTCCAGGTCAGGCCGCAGCCGGTACACGCCGGGCTCAGCGGGGACCAGTGTCTCCCGCAGGTGGTCGTGCCACGCCGGATGGGTGAAGTCGCCGGTGCCGACCAGGCTGATCCCTTTGCGCTGCGCCCACCATGACAGGTGCTCCAGGTCGGAGTCCTTGCTGCAGGCGCGGGAGTATTTCGAGTGGATGTGCAGGTCGGCGTAGAAGGCCACGATAGAAAATCTTGGCATCTCCTGGTCCGATCACACGCGCCCCCCACCCTGCCCGGCGTGTCGCCGGGGTCTTCGTCGTGTCAGGACGGTCACACGGGCGTCGCGGGCGCCCGGCGCTCAGGCCTCGGCGTCCTGGCGCAGTGCGACGTCGCGGATCTTCTGCATGACTTCGTGGAACGAGCGCAGCGTCTCCACGTCGAGCTGATCCAGCACTGTCCGGAACTTTGCCAGGCCGGCGTTTCGCAGCTCGTCAGCGAGCGCGCGGCCCGCCGTGGTGAGCGCCACCCGCCGTACCCGCCGGTCTTCCGGGTCCTCCCGGCGGCGCACCAGCTTGCGCGCCACCAACCGGTCCACGATCCCGGTGACGGTGCCAAGGCTGACGTCCAGGCTCTTGGCGAGCTCCTGCCCGGACGCGGAGTCCTGAAAACTCAAGATCATGACCACTTTGAGCTGCTGCATGGTGAGCATCGAGGCGAGCAGCGGCAGAGAGCGGTCATGCGCCCAGATCCGGCCAAGGTCGCGCTGCAGATCGCTGATCCGGTCGATCAGCTCCTGCCGGGCATCGCCGGGCGCCGGATCGTCGTGGGCCTCGCTGGCAGCTCTCCCGTCATCGGCATGGCTGGCCTCATCGCTGCGGACCAAGTTGTGCGCTCCTCCGTGGGACGACTGCGGGACGGCTGGCGAACGCCGAGCGGGCTTCGCTGACGGACATTCTGCTGCTTCCAGGAACTATCCGGGGGGCAAATAGTTTGTGTAAGGCCAAATGTTACTGTCGCTCGCAGCGACAACTCAAATCCAGCTCACCGGGGGAAAGGCGCAGCGAGCATGACAGCACTGGCCAGGCTCAGCCTCGCGAACCGAAGTCTCGTGATCATGATCGCGCTGATCCTCAGCGGCATCGGGGCGTACGCCATTCCCCAGCTGAAGCAGCAGCTCTT
>JBOGDL010000465.1:0-20705 GCA_050701815.1 Micromonosporaceae bacterium
TCATCGCGGGCGGCGGGATTCGCGCGTCCGGGGGCAGAGACGAGCTGATCGGGGTGGCCGACGAGGTGGGCCTGCCGGTGGTCACCGGGTTCCGCCGTGCCGACGCGTTCCCCAACGAACACCCGCAGTACGTGGGCGCCCTCTCGCTCTCGACCTCGCCGGAGGTGCGGGAGGCGGTGTTGGCGGCCGACCTGATCATCGCGGTGGGCACCCGGCTCTCTGAGATCACCACGATGCGCTACGCGATCCCGCATTCGGGGCAGCGGTTGGCGCACGTCGACATTGACCGCAACCCGGACGGCGCCGGCGGGTCAGCGGCGGCGCTGCGGGTCACGGCGGACGCCCGGCTGACGGTGCGGGCGCTTCGGGACGAGTGCCGACGTCGCGGAGTCCGAGGCCCGGCCGCCTGGTGGACGAGTCACCAGGAAGCCCGGCCGGCCCGGTTGGCTCGGCTCACGGCAGCGGATCCGTTCACCCGGTTGGCGGCTGAGGTGGCTGCCGAGCTGGATCAGCTGCTGCCGGACGATGCGGTGATCACGTCCGACGCGGGTGACTTCTTCCTCGCCTGCGGGGCGCTGATCGACCTGCGGCACGATCGCCGGTACCTGGGCCCCACGTCAGGAAGCATGGGGTACGGGTTGCCCGCCGCTCTGGCGGCGAAGCTGGCGGCGCCGGCGCGGAGCGTGGTGGCGCTCTGCGGCGATGGCGGCGCCATGATGACGATCCAGGAACTTGAGACGGCTGCGCGGTGCGACATTCCGGTGATGCTGGTGGTTTTCAACAATCGCGCGTACGGCAGCATCGTGCGACACCAGAAATCGGGCTACCAGGGCAGGTCTGCCGGTAGTGAGCTGGGGGATCTGGACTTTTCACGGTTGGCTGAGGTCTTCGGGGCCGATGGTTACCGCGCGGGTTCCGGATCTGAATTCCGCGAGGGGCTCGCCGCGGCCCTGAGCAGCGGAAGGCTCAGCGTGATCGAGGTGCGGTTATGAGGTCAGGGAAATCATGTGAGGGTGGCATCGGAATTCCGGGCGGGAGTCGCTTTGGGTAATCGTATACATTTTGTCTATGAGCACCGGGCGTAAATCAGGCGCGAGGATGAGCGCCCAAGACATCACGTACCGATGGTTGCGTGAGCACATTGGGTCCATCCCCCGCACCACCGGCGGGTTCATCACCGAGGCCGAGGTCGCGGCCGCCTCGGGGACCTCCCGAACCCCGGTGCGGGAAGCGCTGCTGCGTCTGGAAGCCGAAGGGTTCCTGGAAATCGTCCCCAAGAAAGGCGCCTACATCCCGCCCATCTCCGACGCGGAAGTCGAAGCGGTGATGCAGGCGCGCCTGATCGTGGAGGACTGGTGCGTACGGCAGTCGCTGCAGGTCAGCGATGACTTGGTGGCCGAATTGGCCGACAGCATCAAGGAGCAGGAGCAGCTGCTGGGGGACCCGGTCGGGTTTATCGAGTGCGACCGGGATTTCCACCTGATGATTGTGAACGCCGCGGGGAACCCGTACCTGACCAATTTCTACGCCTCGCTGCGGGAGCGCCAGATCCGGATGGGCCTGTACGCGGTCGTCTCCGCCGAGGGACGAGCCCGCACCGTGCTGGCCGAACACAACGCGATCCTGAAAGCGCTCAGCGACCAGGATCCGGATGCCGCGTCCGAGGCGGTTGCCGCCCACCTGGCTAACACGCTCGACGTGCTGCGCCGCCCCGAGATTCGTTCCCGCGCCAGCCGAGCTGCCTTCCAGTCCCGTGCCAGGCATTCCAGCGCCGGGCCACTGCTCGGGTGGAGCCGCCCGAACAGCTGAGGCGCCGCCGGCTTAGCCGGTCCGTCGCGTGCCGCGTGCCGCCAGGCCGCCCCGCTCGCCGCCGCCAGCCCGTCGCGTGCCGCCCGTGGGGCCGATTGAACCCGGCTCCGCCGCCATCCGTGTTGGCAGAGGCGGCAAATGAAACGGCAGGTGGCGCAGTGACAGTGAGCGCGCAGGCGACCTGTGGCAGCACGGCATGGGGGGCCGCCGTCAGCACCGGCTGGGGTGTGACGCCGCATGGTAGGAAGACGCACATGATGGCCCAGCTGCGCAGGAGCCTGGCACGGGGGAGCCGCCGTGGCGCCAGCCCAGCGTCGGCTGATGGGCCAGCGTCTGCCGATGAGACATTGATCAGATGGCTCTACGCCGAGCATGGCCGGGTGCTGCTGGGGTATGTCACCAAGCTCACCGGCGACCGGCACAGCGCCGAGGACGTGGTGCAGGAGACGTTGCTGCGCGCCTGGCGTAACGCCGGAAAGCTCACCGACGACCAGGGTTCGGTCCGGGCATGGCTGCTCACGGTCGCGCGGAACATCGTGGTTGACCGGGTCCGAGCGCGATCGTCGCGCCCGGTCGAAGTGGCGGAAAATCCGTCGGCGCCCCCGATCGCGCATGATCACGCGGAAACCGTGGTCACGTCGGTGTACGTGAAGCACGCGCTGCAGACGTTGAGCCCTGAGCACCGGGCGGTGCTGCTCACGGTGTACTACGGCGGTAAGACCGCGACCGAGGCGGCCGAAATACTCCAGATCCCGCCCGGCACCGTCAAATCCCGGTTGCACCACGCTTTGCGGGGCCTGCGAAGGGCGGTCCAGGACGTGAGAGGGGAGGCATCGGCATGACCGGTTCACACGCGTCCGGAGGGCACGTCACCGAATTGCTCGGCGGCTACGCCCTCGGCCTGCTGGACGATTCCGAGCGTCGCGCAGTCGATGAGCACCTCCCACACTGCCCCGCGTGTTGGGCGGAGCTGGGGGAGGTCGCTGACGCCGGCCGGCTGCTGGCGTGCCCGCCGCGCCAGGAAGCGGTCGCCGCGCTTATTCAGGAGCCCGCGGCGGCGAGTGCGGCCCCCGGTGGCGCGGACGATCTGGTGCTGCGACGCACGCTGCGGGCGATGCGCTCGGAGCAGCGCGGCGGCCGGCTGCGTCGAGCGCTCGCGGCCGCGGCCGGGGTCGCGGTGCTGGCAGCCGCGGCGGTGGGCGGCGGGTTCCTGGCCGGGGCGCAGACGGCGGATCGATCAACGGCCGAGCCGTCGGTGTCGGCTTCGCCCACGCTGCCAGCCGGGTCGCGGGTGCTCACCGCCTCCGACACCCGCACCGGTGTGAACGCCAGGGTCACCGTCACCCCCGCGAAGGGGTGGATCCGGCTCGCGGTGAAAGCCCAGGGGATCGACCCGGGGGAGCATTGCCGGCTGACCGCGATCACCAGGTCCGGGGACCGGGTCGCGGCGGGGAGTTGGGTGGTGGCTGCGAAGCCCGACCCCGACGCGCCACCGGTGTCGGGGTCCGCCGTGGTCGCACCCGATGATCTCGCCGCGGTGGAAATCGCGACCGTGGCGGGCAAGGTGCTCGTGACCGTACGGGCCTGACCGGCGCCGCCCGGCGCGCGTACCCGCCGGCAAGTGAGCACCCCGCTGTGATGGCAGTCACATCCGAGCTCTTTCGTTGAACGGTTTCCTGTCGCCGTCCCGTGTTGCCGGTGCACCTGCCGCGCGGAGCTGAATTTGAATTCGACAGTTGACAGGAGTCCCACATGAGCCTCAAGAAGCTGGTCCTTTGTGGACCACTTGCCGCGACCGTTCTCGCGCTCAGCGCGTGCGGCGGCCAGTACGGTCACTCGACCCAGTCAAGTGGCGAGCCAGCCGCCCGGCCCGCCGTCAGGGAGCAGGCGCAGGCCGCCGCGTCGAGAACCGCGGAACCGCCCAAGGTCCTGAAGGTCACCAAGCTGGAAGGCTGGATGCCGTTCGTCACCAACGACAAGGGGCGGACCATCTACCGCTTCGACGACGACAGCGCCAACCCGTCCAAGTCGACCTGCTTCGACGAGTGCGCCAAAACCTGGGAGCCTGTGCTGGCCCCGAACGGCGAATGGCGGATTCAGGGCGACGGGATCGACGCGAATCAGGTGGGTCTGATCGACCGTCCGGAAGGCCAGCAGGTCACGTTGGACGGTTGGCCGCTGTACTACTTCAAGAACGACCAGGAACTCGGCGAGACCTCTGGTCACGGCGTGGCTGACAAATGGTTCGCGATCGGTCCCGACGGCGCCAAGTCCTGCAAGGAAAGCGACTGGTGACCCAGACCGCCCGCCAGATCAGAAGCTGCCCGGGCCGGCGACCCGGTCGGGCAGCTTCACGCTGGTCAAGGCACGCGAGGCTGCCGGGGACAACTATCCGACGGATCTGGCGAGCTGGTCGGCCAGCAGCGCCGGGGCCTCGGCCAGCGATGGGCCGTACCAGGTCAGGTGCCGCCCCGACACCAGAGCTGCGGGGATCTCAGGAAACGCCTCCGGGCCGTCGTCCGCGGTGAAGCGATAAGGCTCATCCGGCAGCACCACCAGGTCCGGCCGCTGCTCGAGGATCTGCGGGAGCTTCGGCCGGGGATAGCGCTGCGGCGCGGTCTGGTACAGGTTGGACACGCCTAGCCGTCGCAACACATCGTTGGCGAACGTGTCCCCGCCGAGCACCACCCACGGCCGGCGCCACACCAGCGTCACCGCTCGGCGGGGCTTTGGTTCCGGGTCCAGCTCGGACCATGCGCTGCGGGCGCGCAGCAGCCACTCCGGATCATGTCGTACGCCCAGAGCCCGTACCAGATCGGCGAGCTCGCGCAGCGCCCCGTCGACCGTACGGGGGAACGTGGTGAACAGCCGCACCCCGGCCGCTTGCAGCTGCTCCGCGTCGGAGCGCCGGTTCTCCTCCTCGTTGACCAGCACCAGATCGGGTCGCAACGTGCGCACCCGGCCCAGGTCGGGGTACTTGCTGCCGCCCACCCGAGCCACGTCCAGGTCCGGTGGATGGGTGCACCAGTCGGTGGCGCCGACCAGCAGCTCCGGCGCGGTGTGCGCGACCGCTTCAGTCAACGACGGCACCAGAGACACCACTCGCATCACGGCAGGGGACTCCTATTCGGGCGGTGACCAGGCGGCATCGACGCTCGCGCCGTCCAGCTGCGGGTCGGGTCGACATGACGGGCACCGTCCGAAGAGGGCGAGGCCGGTGACGTCGAGGTCGAGCGCGCTGGCTTTCTTGGCTTCCCCGACCACGCCCGCCAGGTCGGCGGCGGCGATCTCCGACAGGTCGCCGCAGCCACGGCAGACGGCGTGCACGTGCGGACGTTCGTTGAGCCCGTACAACGCTTCACCGGGCCACGGCAGGACGTGCGCGACACCTTGGCTCACGAGGTAGCCGACGGTGCGGTGCACCGTGGAGATGTTGATCTCGGGGCGTAGCGCCGCGACCCGGTGATGAACAGCGGCGATGGACAGATGCCCGGCAGTTGCCGCGAGCACATCGATCACCAGTGACCGGGCGACAGTGTGCCTGGCGCCGCCGGCCTTCAAGGTCTGCCACACCTGACGGGCCCGTTCGGCAGCCGAGGGCGCCGGCGCCAGGCCGGGGTGATCGGGCGTCGAGGTGTCAACCATCGCTGTCCAGGCCGGCTGCGGCGAGGATGGTCTCGCGCTGCTGCTGTGGGAGCCGGTCGAGGTAGACGATTCCGTTCAGGTGGTCGGACTCGTGTTGCAGGCAGCGCGAGAGGTTGCCGGTGCCCGACACGGTGATGGGGCTGCCTGCCCGGTCGAAGCCGGTGACCGTGGCCAGCGCGTCCCGGGGGACGCGGGCCTGCGCGCCCGGGATGGACAGGCATCCTTCGACGTCGGAGCGTGAGCCCCCGAGCGCCGAGGCGGACTGCAGGGTCGGGTTGATCACGTGCCCCACGTGGCGGATCTCGTCGGCGTCCCGGCAGTCGTAGACGAAGACGCGCAGCCCGACACCGATCTGGTTGGCGGCCAAGCCGACGCCGCGGGCGGCGTACATGGAGGCGAACATGTCGTCGATCAGTCGAGCCAGATCGTCGTCGTACGAGGTGACGGGCTCGCACGGAGTGTGCAGCACGGCGGCGCCGTGGCGGGTGATCGGACGGGCGACGCCCGGACGAGAAGCCATAGCTGGGCAGTATATGAAGATGCAAACCGGTTGCATGTACGGCCAGGTGGACGGGTCGGCGGATGTCGGCCCGGCCAACTGGGGTTGGACAGCAGCTCCACCGCGGAAATTGCTGAGCCTCACGAGATGGCAGTGGGCGCCTGATCGCAACTGTGAGCGGCGGCTAGCTACGCATTGTGCGGGTGGCGGCCGTGAATAGTGCACTCGCTCCACTGTGGACGTTGCCTTGTCTCGGCAACGCGGGGACATTTTCGCAGGTCACATGGTTGCGTAGAACATATAGACGCTGATATACCGTATATCAACCTTCAGCGGAGGTGACTTGGTGTCACACGAGCCCCCCCTCAACGGTGTGCGCATCCTCGACCTGACGCACATGCTGTCTGGTCCGTACGCCTCGATGCTGCTGGGTGACCTCGGGGCTGACGTGGTGAAAGTGGAGTCCCCGGACCGTCCCGACCGAGCACGATCGGTGCCCCCGTGGCGGGTGGGAGACCAGTCCGCCTATTACCTGAGCCTCAACCGCAACAAGCGCAGCGTGACGCTGGACCTTAAGGCGCCAGGCGACCTGAAGCGCTTCCTGAGCCTGGTCCGAAGCGCTGACGTCGTGTTCGAGAACTTCCGCCCCGGCGTCGCCGACCGGCTGGGAATCGGCCGCGCCGAGCTGGAGGCGCACAACCCCGACATCATCGTCTGCTCGCTCAGCGGGTACGGGCAGAGCGGCCCGTGGAAGGACCGCCCCGCGTACGACTACCTGGTGCAGGCGCTGGCTGGGACGATGAGCCTGACCGGCGACCCCGACGGGCCACCCACCAAATACGGGGTGTCCATCGTCGATCACGTGGGCGGGCTGTTCGCGGTGATCGGCATCCTGACCGCGATGGTCTCGCGGCAACGCGGCGGCGAACTTCGGGCCGTGGACGTCTCGCTGTACGACTCCCACCTGTCCTTGTTGAGTTACCTCGCTGGCTGGCAGCTCAACTGCAACGCCGTGCCGACTCGACAGGCCGCGTCGGCGCACCCCACGTTGGTGCCGTCGCAGGTGTTCGACACCGCCGACGGACACGTCGTGATCATGGTTCTGGCGGACCACTTCTGGCCCCCCATGTGCCACGCCCTCCAGATGCCCCAGCTGGCAGCCGACCCCCGGTTCGCCGACGCGGCGAGCCGGCTCACGCACCGGGACGAGCTGGCGTCGATCCTCTCCGAACGACTACGTGAGGAGCCGACCGCGCACTGGGTGGACGCCCTGGTGGCGGCAGGGGTGCCAGCAGCCCCGGTGCAGTCAGTGCCGGACGCGCTGGCCGGCGAGCAGGCCAGGGCGCGTGACATGGTGCTGCAACTGCGCCACCCCCACTACGGGGCCTACCAGGCGGTGGGCAATCCACTGAAGTTCCCCGGCGCCCAGATGCCGGCACGCCCCGCGCCGCTGCTCGGCGAACACACCGAAGAGGTGCTGGCGGAGGCCGCGGCCGCCAGCGAGGGAGAGCAAGCGCCGTCGGCTCAGGGAGGCCGGGATGAGTGAGACCTCGACGCCACCCGCGGCCCTGCACGAGAGATGCCACGCGGCAGGGCTTGAGGTGCAGGTGCGCGGCGGGACGCTGGAGCTGTTCCTGAACCGGCCGGAGCGCCGCAACGTGCTCAACCCTGAGCTGGTGCGTTGCCTCAGCGAGACGCTGGAGTGGGGCGCCGAGACGGACGGGCTGCGCTGTGTCCTGCTCGGCGGCCGCGGTGGGGCGTTCTGCGCCGGCTACGACATAGGCGGGATCGGCGCGAGCGGCAACCATGGGTCCGAGCGTGACCTGGTGGACCGGCTCGGCACGCTGATCGAAAACCTTTCACTGCCGGTGGTCGCCGCCGTGCACGGGCCGGCGATCGGCGGCGGATGTGATCTGGCGGTCTCATGCGACATCCGGCTGGGCAGCACTGCCGCCCGGCTCGGGATGCCACCGGCCAGGCTCGGTGTGCTCTACGCGGTGGACGGCATGCGCCGGCTGGTGCAGCGGGCCGGTGACTCCACCGCTCGCCACATGCTGTTGACGGGCGATCCGATCGACGCCCGTCGAGCGGAGCAGGTCGCGCTGCTGGCCGAGGTCGTGGAGCCGGAGGAATTGCTCACGCGAGCCCGGCAGTGCTGCGACCGGCTGGTCGCCAACGCTCCGCTTTCAGTGGCGGGCAGCAAACGCAGTTTGGGGCTGCTCGCCGCGGCCCCCAGCTGGACCGAAGCCGAGCACGTCGAACTGGATCAGATCCAGCTGCAGGTCTGGCGCAGCGCCGACGCGGCCGAAGGCCCGCTGGCGTTCCGGGAGCGCCGCGCCCCCCAGTTCCAAGGCAAATGAGGAGGGAACTGTGAGCCTCAACCAGCCACCCCGACTCCGTACGGCAACGCCGTCGGGAATCGACGTGGACGTGGTGTACGACGCCCCGGAACACCGGGACCGGCAGTCACTGCCGGGCGAGTTCCCGTACACCCGGGGGGTCCACCCCGACATGTATCGGGGCCGGTTGTGGACGATGCGCCAGTACGCGGGCTTCGGCAGCCCCGAGGCCACCAACCAGCGTTACAAGTTCCTGCTCGAGCAGGGCCAGACCGGTCTGTCGGTGGCTTTCGATTTGCCGAGCCAGATCGGCTACGACTCCGACCACCCCGACGCCGAGGACGAGGTCGGCAGGGTGGGAGTCCCCATCGACACGCTGGCGGACATGGAGCTGGTCTTCGACGGCATCCCGTTGGACCGCATCAGCACCTCGTTCACCATCAACGGCACAGCGGCGATCATGTTGGCGATGTACCTGGCGGTGGCGGAGCGCCAGGGGGTGGCCCACGACAAGGTGACCGGGACCATCCAGAACGACATCCTCAAGGAGTTCGTGGCACGGGGAACCTGGATCTTCCCGGTCGACCCGTCGTTGCGCCTGGTCGCCGACACCATCGAGCACTGCATGAAACACGTGCCGCGCTTCAACCCGGTCAGCATCGCCGGCGCCCACTTCCGGGACGCCGGGGCCGACGCGGCGCAGGAGATGGCGTTCACGTTGGCTGACGGGCTGGCGTACGTGGAGCGGTGCGTGGCACGCGGGCTCGACCCGAACGTGTTCGGCCGCCGACTGTCCTTCTTCTTCTACACCCACACCGACATCTTCGAAGAGGTCGCGAAGTACCGGGCGGGACGCCGCCTCTGGGCACAACTGATGCGCGACCGGTTCGAGGTGACCGATCCGAAGGCGCTGCAGTTCCGGGTGGGCGTGGTGTGCGGTGGCAGCTCCCTGACGGCGGAGCAACCGCAGAACAACATCGTGCGGATCGCGTACGAGGCGCTGGCGTCGGTGCTTGGCGGAGTGCAGTCCATGTTCACGTGCGCCTGGGACGAGGCGCTCACGCTGCCCTCCGAGGAGACCGCCGAACTGGCGCTGCGCACCCAGCAGGTGCTCGCGTACGAGACTGGCGTGCCCGCGGTCGCGGACCCGCTCGGTGGCTCCCACTACGTCGAGGAGCTCACCGACAAGTACGAGCAGCGGATCCGCGCCATCATCGCGGACGTCGAAGAGCGCGGTGGGATGGTTCCCTGCATCGAAGCCGGGTGGGTGCAGCAGGAGATCAGCGCCACCGCGTACGAGGCGGAGCGGGCGCTGCGGGACGGGGACCGCCTGGTGGTGGGCGTCAACACGTACCGCCGAGAAACGTCTCCGCCCGACATCGAGCTGTACGAGACCAGCGAGGCCGACATCGCGCGGCAGCAGCGGCGGCTGGCCGAAACCAGGCGAACCCGGGATGACGCCGCGGTCCAGAAGGCCTTGCAGGCGCTGGTCACGGCGGCCCGCGGTGACGACAACCTGATGCCCCACCTGCTCGACTGCGTCAAGGCGTACTGCACGGTGGGCGAGATGACCCGCGCGCTCACCGACGTGTTCGGTGTGTTCCAGCAGCCGAAGGTGTTCTGACCATGGCAGCTGACCAAAGGGTTTCCGTGCTGGTGGCCAAGCCCGGCCTGGACGGGCATGACCGGGGCGCGAAGGTGATCGCCCGCGCGTTGCGCGACGCCGGTATGGAAGTCGTCTATCTGGGAATCCGGCAAACCCCGGCTGAAATCGCGGGGGTGGCGGTCCAGGAGGACGTCGACGTGGTCGGACTGTCCATCCTGTCTGGTTCGCACCTGAAACTCGCGCGTCGGGTGATGGATGAGCTCTCCGCTCGCGACGCCGCGGACATCCCGGTCTTGGTGGGCGGGACGATCCCGGTGCGCGACATCCCCGTCCTGCTGGACCTCGGGGTGGCGGCGGTGCTGCCGACATCGACCCCGATTGATGATGTGGTGGCGGCGGTGCGTGCGGCAGCCGAGACTGACTCCGGGAGCGATCGTGCCACGACCGTATGAACGCAGTCGCGCCCCCGGCGCCGCGATCGGGCCTGGCGAAGGGCCTCGCCTGGCGTCGTTTTCGGCCACTCTGCGTGCCCGGATCGCCCATGAGCTCCGGGAAGGGATCCTCACCGGTCAGGTGCCAGCGGGCAGCGCTCTGGGGCTGGACCAGCTCGCCACGGTGTTCGGTTCCAGCCGCACCCCGGTGCGCGAGGCGCTGATTGAGCTGGAACAAGACGGCCTCGTCAAGATCACCCCACGGTCGGGGGTCAGGGTGGCCAGCGTCAGCTCGCGCGAGCTGGTGGACAACTTCTCGCTGTTCGCGGTGCTGTCCGGGGTCGCGGCCGAATGGGCCAGCCAGCGGATGACCCCGGAACGGTTGCGACGAATTCACGATCTCAACGATCGGGTTGAGTCCGCGGTGGCCGAACGTCCTGAGGACCTGGTGCTGGCGAACTGGAAGTTCCATCGCGAGATCAACCTCGCGGCCCAGTCAGAGCGGCTGCGATCGTTGCTCCGGCGCACCAGCCGGGTGGTGCCAGCGCGGTTCCTGGAGCTGATCCCGGATCAGGCGGAGATCACCGCGCAGGATCATCGGGCGATCCTGGACGCGCTGGAAGCCGGAGACGGCGAGCGCTCACGCACGTTGGCGGAGGCTCACGTGGCTCGCGCCGGCGAGCTGCTCGCGGAGCGGCTCCGGGATGGTTCGCTCAGCCAGCTGCCCGAGCAGGGGCCCTTGACGAGTCCGGGCGCCGCCTCCGGGGACCAGCAGCGGGGCAACCCGGGTCGCCTCCGGGTGGAAGGGACTGAGTGAGCTGTGCTGCCTCTCACCGGTGTCCGCATCCTGGATCTCACCCGCGCCCTGTCGGGGCCGCTGTGCACGACCGTGCTCGCCGACCTGGGCGCGGACGTGGTGAAGGTCGAGCCGATGCCGCACGGCGATGTGATCCGGCTCTGGGGGCCGTACCACGACGACGTGAGCGTCTACCACCTGGCGGTCAATCGCAACAAACGTTCGGTCGCCATTGATCTTCGTGCTGAGGAAGGCCGGGCGCTGCTGCATCAGCTCGCGCAGAGCGCCGATGTGCTGGTGGAGAACTTCCGCCCCGGCGTGCTGGACGCGCTGGGTCTGTCCGAGGCGGAGCGGGCGCGGGCACACCCCGATCTGATCGTGGCCAGCGTCACGGGCTTCGGTCCGGTGGGACCGCGCCGCACTGACCCGGGTTATGACCAGATCGCCCAAGGCATGGCGGGGCTGATGGCGGTCACCGGGGGCCCGACCGACACCCCGATGCGGGTCGGCATCCCGATCGCGGACGTGCTCGCCGGGTTGTTCTGCGCCATCGGGGTGCTGGGGAGCCTGCATAGTCGCGGCCACAGCGCCAGCGTCAACCGGGTGGAGACCTCGCTCTTGGAGAGCGCGGCAGCGGTGATGACCTTCCAGGCGCAGCGCTTCCTGAGCCTGGGTGAGGTCCCCGCGCCGCAGGGTAACCACCACCCCATCCTCGCCCCGTACGGGGTTTTCGCCACCGCTGACCGTCCGATCAACATCGCGGCGGCGAGCGAGCGCCAGTGGCGTGCCCTCGCCGCCGTGGCCGGTCTGGAACATCTGGCGGACGAGCCCGCTTTCGCCACCGCGGAGGATCGCCGCCTGAATCGTGATCGCCTCACCAATCTGCTTGAGGAGCGGTTGGCGCAGGCCGGGCACGCGCACTGGCTGGAGCGGCTGCGATCGGTCGGGGTGCCGTGTGGACCCATTCACACCATGGACAGCGTCTTCAATGACGAACAGGTCGCGGCGCTGGGACTGGCGTCGCCGACGACGCACCCCACGTTGGGTCGGGTTTCCCTGGTACGAGGCCCGTTGTGGCTGAACGGCCAGGCGCAACAGGTGCGGCGCCATCCGCCGCGGCACGGGGAGCACACCGACGAGGTCTTGGCAGAGCTTGGAATCGACGCGGAGCGCCGTGACGAGTTGCGGTCCCGCGCGGTCATCGCCATCCCCAGGGGTGACGATGACCGGTGTTGACGCACACGGCCCCACCGTGCCGGCGTTCTGGTTCCCCTCCGGAACGCGCGGCGCTTCACGATACGCACCCCCACCCGTCCCTGTGTCACCGGCGCAGAACCCACAACGGAGTCGGAGCGCCGGCCGACCCAGAAAAGGAGCACGCAGAGTCTAAGGAGCACTCATGGCCACAAACATCACCCGCAGACAGATGCTGCGCACAGTCGGCGCCGGCGTGGCCGGCGGGGTTGTCCTCGGCGCCAGCGGCTGTAGCGAAAAAGGTGTGCTGGGCGGCAACAAGAGCCGGTTGCGGCTGTCGCACCAGTGGCCCAACGCCAAGAACGAGGACGGCGACTTCCGCGCCTGGTTCGCGCAGGAGTTCGCGCGCAAGATCGGCAAGGAGACCGACGGCGAGGTCGAGATCAAGGTGTTCCCCGCCGCGTCACTCGTCGAGGCGGAGGCGCAGTACGAGGCCATGCGCAAAGGCACCATCGACATGACGGTCTACCCGGTGGTGTACGCGGTCGGCGACCACCCCGCGTTCGACGTCACCGCCCTGCCGTGCCTGATCCAGAACCACACCCAGGCGCAGAACTGGCAGAAATCGAAGCTGGGCGCCCGCGTGGAGGCCATTTTCGAGGAGGCCGGAACCAAGATCCTGGCGTGGAACTGGGATTCGCTGTGCCTGGGCGTCAAGGGCGGTCCTCCGGTGGTGAGACCCGATGACATTGAGGACGGCGCGGTGTGGCGTGGCGCCAGCCCGCTGATCGAGAAACTGCTGCAGAAAGCCGGCGCCAGCATCACCAGCATGGACTCGTCCGAGGTGTACAACGCGATGCAGACCGGGACCCTGGACGGGTTCATCACCTCGCCCAGCTCGTACCGGTCGTACCGGCTGTACGAGCAGACCTCCGCGTACACCTCGCCGACCGAGAACACGGTGGGCTTCTTCTTCGAGCCGTTGCTGATCGGGTTGGACCAGTTCAAGGAACTGCCCAAGGACGTGCAGACCGTGTTCGAGGACGTGGGCGCCCAGATGCAGAAGTTCGCCTTCGGGGCGTCGGAGGAGGACGACCTCGCCACGGAGCAGAAGGCGGCGGATTCCGACGTCACCGTGAAAAAGATGGACGACGCCGCGCTCGCCGAATGGAAGCAGCTCTCCGAGCCGCTGTGGGCGGAGTTCGCCGAGAAGGTTCCGAACGGCGCAGAGCTGGTGGACATGGCCAAGAACGTCCCTGCCGAGTAGCGGACGCGATCCCTGGCGCCCGTCCCAGCCCACGGGTTGGGGCGCGCGCCGTGGAGAGGAGCAGTCATGTCAGAGCATGACCATTCGACGGGGGGCGGGGCCACGGCGGGCACGGGCGCCCGTGAGCAGGAGTTCTTTCTGCTGCGTTGGATCGACCGCCTCACTGAGGCGGCGGGCCAGATCAGCGGCATCTGCGTCCTGCTCGCCACAGTGATCGTCTGTTACGCGGTGGCGGTGCGCGCCACCGGTCACAGCGCGATCTGGCAGACGGAGCTGGCCGTGTACCTGTTGGTGTTCGTCACCTTCGTGGGGGGCGCGTACGGGCTCAAGCACGGCTCGCACGTGAGCGTTGAATTGTTCGCCCATCGGCTGTCGGTCCGGGGCCAACTGATCCTGCAGGTGGTCAGAGGCGCGCTTTCGCTGGTGCTGATCGGGGTCGTCGCCTGGTTCGCGATTCTGACCTGGTGGGACGCCACCGCCAGGGGAGCCACCTCGGGCACGGCATGGGACGTGCCGCTGACCCTGGTCTACGCGATCTTGCCGCTGGGCATGCTGCTGATCGCGCTTCAATACCTGGCGATCATCGCTCGCGCGGTCTCGAAGTTGTCGCGTCCAAGCGGTGACAGCGCCGAGCCGCACCCGAGCGGTGACGGCGCCGAGAAGGGTCGGTTGCCATGAGTTCACAGACAGTCGGCTTGATCATCGTCGCGGTGCTGATGATCTCGATGGCGATCGGCATGCCCATCGCGTTCGCGTTGGGGCTGACGTCGCTGGTGGCGATCGTGCTCTTCCTGGGCACCGATCAGCTGTCGTTCTTCGGTGAGTTCGTCTTCGGCTCGGTCAACGACTTCACCTTGCTGTCGATCCCGTTGTTCCTGTTCATGGGCGCGGTGTTCGGTGGATCCAAGGCGGGCTCCGATCTCTTCGAGGCCGCGCATGTGTGGCTGGTCCGGCTACGTGGCGGCCTGGCGATGAGCAGCGTGGTCGCGTCCGGCTTCTTCGCGGCGCTGTGTGGCTCCAGTGCGGCGACCGCCGCCGCGATCGGGCGGGTGGCGATCCCGGAGATGCGCAAACGCGGCTACTCCAACGAGGTCTCCACCGGCGCGGTGGTGGCCGGCGGCACGTTGGGGATCCTGATCCCGCCCAGCGTGACGTTGATCCTGTACGGGATCGCCACCGAGCAGTCGATCGGGCAGCTGTTCCTGGGCGGGGTGGCGCCGGGCATCGCGCTGGTGGGGCTGTTCTGCGTCTGGATCGCGATCGCGACCTGGCTGGAGAAGCGCCGGGGTGTTTCCCGCACGACGCCGTTGCCGTCCGGGTCCGAGGTGGCGGAGCGAGTCGCGGAGGCGGAACGCTACTACTGGGCGGACCGGATCAAGTCGCTGCTGAAGGTGCTGCCGTTCACCCTGCTCATCGTGGGCGTGCTGTGCGCGCTGTACCTGGGTTACGCCACACCCAGCGAGGCGGCCGCCATCGGCGCGTTGCTATCGATGCTGCTGGTGGTGGTGGCGTACCGCTCGATGACCTGGAAACGGTTGTCCAAGATGCTGCTGGAGTCAGCCAGCGAGTCCACGATGGTGATGATGATCGTCGCGTTCTCCGCTGTGCTGGGCACCGTGATGAGCTTCCTTTCCATCCCGCAGGATCTGGCGGAGTCGATCAATGGCCTGGATGTGAACCGGTGGGTGGTGATGCTGGTGATCAACCTGCTGCTGCTGGTGTTGGGCTGCTTCCTGCCTCCGGTGTCGATCATCCTGATGGTGATGCCGGTGATCTTCCCGATCATCACGGCGCTCGATTTCGACCCGATCTGGTTCGGCGTGATCGTGTCGATCAACATGGAGATGGGCCTGATCACCCCGCCGGTGGGTCTGAACCTGTTCGTGGTCAAGGGGATCGCGCCGGACGTGCCGTTGCGGGACATCCTGGTGGGCTCGATCCCGTACGTGGTGATCCTGGGGTTGTCGATCGTGCTGTTTTCGTTCTTCCCGGAGGTGATCACCGCGCTCCCGAGCGCGGTCTTCGCGAAGTGAACGGTCGCTGGCGGGCCAGCGATGGACAGGAGGCGCGCCGCTCAGCCGTTGTCGCGGCTGGGTGGCGCGCTCTGGTCGGGCTGGTGGGGCTTGTCGGACGCGGTGCCGCGCGTCGCCCCCGCTCTCAGCTTGACCGTCACCCCGGAGCCGAGGCCGGAGGCCCGCAACCTCAGTTCCACCAGCTCAGCGTCCTCGGGGATGTCGAACACGATCGACCCCTGCAGCTTCTCTCCCGGGTCGATGGCCCCGGTGAAGGGCTCGGCGTCGCCGTTGGCGCTGGCCCCGGCCGCGGGGTCCAACTGGTGGCTCCTGCCAGCGGAGTCAATCGCCCGCTGATCGTTGTCGTAGAACCTCGCGGCCTCATCGCCGACGTTCCGCACACTCAGGTTGACGATGCAGAACTGTCCGTTCGCCGGTGCGCTCAGGATGTTGCCGACCCGGGTCTCGCCACATGCGACGTCGCTGACCACGAACTCGAACCCGCCATCCCGGACCGGTTTGCCCAGATGTGCGGTCCGAGGTCCGTCATGGTTCGTCCCCACCAGCACGACTCCCGCCACGAACACACCCACCATCACCGCGAGCACCGCGATCACAATCCCGATCGCCAGCCCGCTGCGGTTCTTGGGGCGTGGGCCGTACGGGTGGTTCGCCGACCATCGTGGTTTTCGCTGCTGCCGTGAATTTCGTGATGGCATGTCATCTCCTGCGCCGTCTACTTCTTGAGCGTGACCATGACGGGTTCGCCGAGATTGGGTCCTTGCAGCACAAGTTTGGTCAACTCGGCATCTTTGGGGATGTCGAACACGATGAAGCCTCGCACCGTGTTCCCGGGGTTGATGTCTTCCAAGAAGGCGTCGTCCTCGTTCGCCTCAAGCCCGGCCCAGGAGTCGACGCTGTGGCGCCTGCCCTGGGAGTCGATCGCCTTTTGATCTGTGTCCCAGAACGCCGCCACGTCGTTTCCGGTGTTCTTCACGCTGAGGTCGACCAGGCAGAACTTCCCTTGTGCGGTCTCGGCCATGAAGTCAGGGCCGATCTGCGTCTTGCCGCAGGAGACGTCGTGCACCACGATCTCGAGGTCCCCGTCCCGGACCGGCTCGCCCACCCGCGCCACTTTTGGTGGCACCGCGTCGATGCCGTCACCCAGGCTGCTGCCGCCACGGTCTGCGTCGTCGGTGGCGGCCATCAGGATGGCGCCGCCCCCGCACACGCAGAGCAACAACCCCAGCGCGCCGATCAGCATGCCGATGGCGAGCCGGCTGCCCCGGTTCTTCGGCGGCGGACCGTGATAGCCAGCCGGGGGTTCACGCCGATAGCCCGGCTGATCAGGGTCGTTCAGCGGCTGCATGACCCCCCTTTCGTCAGCGTCAGATCGGCGGGACGGCGCTGGTCCGCGGACTGTGGGTCAGGTCAGGGCGGGGCGCGTCCGCAACTAGGCGTGACTACAGATTCACACTCTGGACCGGCTTCGCGGCCAAAACTCGCGCTTGCGGGCGCGCACAAGCCCATCTGTGGTACCCGAGCGGCGTGGCGCGCCGTACCTCAGGCAGTCGCCAGCTGGTGCAGCTTGGCGGTGGTTCGCCAGTTTCGGGTGGTCGCGGTCTTGCCGAGCTTGCGTTCGATGAACGCGTTGTTCAGCTTCGTCCTGCCGTACCCCTCGGGGCAGTGCAGGTAGACCTCTCGACCGGCGATCGCGAATCGGGCCGGCTCGCCCGGCGGCGCCGCGAAACTCTCGACGGCTTCCGGGTCCGGCGCACCGCCAAGGTACGTCACATGCAGCTTGGCCAGGTCGGACTCGGACTCCAGAAAGGGGTTGCCGGCGACCACGTCCGCCATCTCGTCAGCGGTGCGCACCAGCACCCCCACCGCGAGGCCGAGCTGGTCGTGGATTCGCTCGGAGATCTCGGCTTCGAGCGGCGCCGGGGCCCGCCGCGAGCTGGCGAACACCACATTCCCGCTCTGCAGGTACGTGGTGACGTCCGTGTGGCCCAGGTCGGCGAAGAGTTGCCGCAGATCCGCCATGCCAACCCTGGCGTGGGCGCCAAGGTTGATCCCTCGAAGCAGCGCGACGTGCATCGGCATGAGCCCGGAGTGTAGCGCCGTGACCGGCGGCCGATGGCCGATAGCGGCAGCTTCAATCGGACACAGCGACCTCAATTCGATCGTGAGCGGCGTCGACGGTGACCTTCTGGCCGGGCGCCACCTGCCCGTCGAGCAGCAGCGCGGAAAGCCGGTTGTCGACCTCCCGCTGGATGGTGCGGCGCATCGGACGGGCGCCGAACTCGGGCTCGTACCCGTGCTCCACCAGCCAGTCCACGGCCGACGGTGTGATCTTCAGGGTGATCCCCCGCGCGCCCACCCGCTCCCGGGTCTGCTCCAGCAGCAGCTCGGTGATCCGGTGCAGTTGGGAGGTGTTGAGCTGCCGGAAGATGATCACTTCGTCCACCCGGTTCAGGAACTCGGGCCGGAACCCCTCCCGGAGCCTTCGCATGATCCGGTCCCGCAACGAGCGCCGAGCTTCGTCGTCCACCGTCTGGCTGGGGCCCTCGCCGGATCCGCCTTCCACAGCGTTGGACTCCGGGCCGGCAGCGGTGAAGCCGAGCGCGCCCCCGGTGCTGGTGATCAGTTCGGAGCCGAGGTTGCTGGTCATGATCAGGACGGTGTTCCGGAAGTCGACGACACGCCCCTGGGCGTCGGTGAGCCGACCGTCGTCGAGCACCTGAAGCAGCAGGTTGAAGACGTCGCCGTTCGCCTTCTCGATCTCGTCCAACAGCACCACCGAGTACGGGCGGCGGCGCACCGACTCGGTCAGTTGCCCGGCCTCGTCGTGGCCCACGTACCCGGGCGGGGCGCCCACCAGCCGGCTCACCGTGTGGGACTCCTGGAACTCGCTCATGTCCAGCCGCACCATCCGGTCTTCGTCGCCGAACAGCGCCTCAGCCAGCGCACGCGCCAACTCGGTCTTGCCGACTCCGGTGGGCCCGAGGAACAGGAAGCTGCCGATGGGCCGCTTGGGGTCCCCGAGCCCGGCGCGGGAGCGACGCACCGCCTCAGCGACCGCGTGCACCGGCTCCTGCTGCCCGATCACCCGCTGGTGCAGCTGCTCTTCCAGGTGCCGCAGCCGTTCCCGCTCCTCCTCGGTGAGCCGGCTCGCCGGGATGCCCGTGGTACGGGACACCACCTCGGCGATGTCCTGCTCGGTGACCTCGGGGACTCGTGACCGCTTGTCGCCGCGCGCCTGCTCGATCTCGGTTCTCAGGTCAGCCATCTGATCGCGGAGCACGCTGGCCCGCTCGTACTGTTCGTCGGCGACGGCCTGGTCCTTGTTCCGAACCATGCTGTCGAGCCGGTGTTCCAGCGCGCGGACGTCCGCTCCGGGCCGCCGGCTGCGCAGCCGCACCCGGGCGCCCGCCTGATCGATCAGGTCGATGGCCTTGTCCGGCAGGAAGCGGTCCGTGATGTATTGGTGTGACAGCTCAGCTGCCGACACCAGCGCCTGACCGGTGAACCTGACCTGATGGTGGGCCTCGTACCGGTCTCGCAACCCACGCAGGATCGCCACGGTGTCGGCGACGTTCGGCTCTGACACTGTGACCGGTTGGAAGCGGCGCTCTAGAGCTGCGTCCTTCTCCACGTTCTTTCGGTACTCGTCAAGCGTGGTGGCGCCCACGATGTGCAGCTCACCCCGAGACAGCGACGGTTTCAGGATGTTGCCGGCGCCCATCGCGCCCTCTGCGCCGCCGGCGCCCACCACGGTGTGCAGCTCGTCGATGAACACGATGAGATCGTTGCGGTGCTCCCGGATCTCGTCGATCACCTGCTTGATCCGTTCCTCGAAGTCGCCCCGGTAGCGGGTGCCGGCGACCAGGCCGGTCAGGTCAAGCTGCACCACCCGGCGGTCGGCGATGGTGTCGGGCACCTCGCCGTCGACGATGCGCTGCGCGATGCCTTCCACGACTGAGGTCTTGCCCACGCCCGCCTCGCCGATCAGCACCGGGTTGTTCTTGGTACGCCGGGACAGCACCTCGATGGTCTGCTCGATCTCCTCGTCGCGACCCACCACCGGATCCAAGACGCCTTCGCGGGCAAGGGACGTGAGGTCTCGTCCGAACTCGTCCACGGTGGGGGTGCTGCTCGGCTCCCGTTCCGGATGCCCGTGCGGAGACGCGGCCCGCTGCAGCGAGTCCGGGGTGATGCGTGCGGTGGCGAGCAGTTGCCCCGCGGTGGATTCCGGGTTCGCCGCCAGCGCCAGCAGCACGTGCTCCGGTCCGATGTACGACGACTCGAGCGCTCGGGAGATCTGATGCGCGTCCAGCAGGGCTCGTTTCGCCGCCGGGGTGAGGGCCGGTTGGCCGGTGCTCCCCCCGTTGGGCGCTCTCTTGTCGATCTCGTGGCTCAGCACCTCAGGGTCGGCGCCGGCCCGGCTCAGCAGATGCCGGGTCGGCTCCACCTGGGTGGTGGCCCAGAGCAGATGCTCAGCGTCCACATCGGCGCCGCCGCGCTCGGTCACCTGGGTCACCGCCAAGGCGAGCAGTTCCCGCGCCTGTTCGCTCATCAGCTGGGTGATGTCCACCCGCTGAAATGAGCGACGCGGCGCGTCGCCGCCGAAGAAGCGTGCCAGCAGTTCGTCGAACGGGCTGATCCCGTCGTCGTCTGGGGGGCCGATGGGACCGGCCATGGTTGCCCCTCCCGCGGGTCGCAGTGGCTATCCAGACAACAGTGCCCAGCAGGGCGCGCCCGAAACCGGCCCCATGAAGTGCTCGTCGCAGCCTGTGGTTGCCGCAGTGGGATGCAACCTGTGGATCTCACCAGGCGTGACTGAGGGCAGATATGGGCGAGTTGTAGCGCTCCGGGTGGCATGATTCCCCCTGCGCTTGTTTGGGGAATGATCTACCGGAGGCAGGTGGCGGGTTGAGCCGGCCGTACGCGGTGCTGGACATCGACGCGACCGTGGCAGATGTGCGGCATCGGCTGCACCACCTGTCCAAGCGTCCGAAAGACTGGGGCGGGTTCTTCGCCGGCTGCGGTCGCGACCCGCTGCTTCCGGAAGGCATGGCGGTGGCGGAGAGGCTGGCCGAGGACCACG
>JBOGDL010000466.1:0-4828 GCA_050701815.1 Micromonosporaceae bacterium
TGAACTGCCGCAGATGGATCTTGCTTGACTTGTACGAGCAGTGCTCGCTCCACATGATCGAGTACATCGCCAGCTCCGACTGGGTCGGACGGCGGCCGAGCACCTTGCGGATGCTGGCGTACTCGTCGGGGCGCAACCCCAACTCCGGGTACGGCTGTTCCAGGTTCGGCGTGGCCGCCGCCTGCTCCACCGAGTCAACAGCGACCCCCGTCGGGGTGCCCCTCACCGACGCGCTCATCCGGCGACCCCCGCCCGGCTCAGGTGTGTCAGCACGGACGTGAAGATGGCGAGCCCGTCCACGGAAGGGCCGGTCAGGTCTTCGATCGCGTGCTCCGGGTGGGGCATCATGCCCACCACGTTGCCCTCCTGATTGACGATTCCGGCGATGTCACGTTGCGAGCCGTTCGGGTTGCCGCCCACGTACCGCGCGATCACCCGGCCCTCGGCTTCCAGCTGATCCAGGGTCGGCTGGTCGGCCACGAAGCAGCCGTCCATGTTCTTCACCGGGATCACGATCTCCTGGCCGTCGGCGTACCCGTTGGTCCACGCGGTGTCGGTGTTGACGACCTTCAGAGTCTGCGGCCGGCACCGGAACCGCAGGTGGCTGTTGCGGGACAGGGCGCCCGGCAGCAGGTGCGCCTCGCACAGCACCTGGAACCCGTTGCAGATCCCCAGCACCGGCATCCCGCCCCGCGCGGCGTCGACCACGGAGTCCATCACCGGGGCGAACCGGGCGATCGCGCCCGCGCGCAGGTGATCCCCGTACGAGAAGCCGCCCGGCAGGATCACGGCGTCAACCCTGTGCAGATCGGGATCTCCGTGCCACAGCGCAACCGGCTCAGCACCGGCGAGCCGGGCCGCGCGCAACGCGTCCCGGTCGTCGAGCGAGCCCGGGAACGTGACCACTCCGAGCCTCATGCCGCCGGCCCTCCGACGGACCGCTCAGCTGCGGCCCGGCCCGGCGCGATGCGGCCCCTGGCGCCGCCGGGACTCATGCCCGTGACCCGTCAGTGGCGTCCTCGGGCTGCTCCAGCCGTACGGTGAAGTCCTCGATCACCGGGTTGGCGAGCAGCTTGTCCGCGATCAGACGAGCCGCTTCGAGGTCCGGGTCGCCGTCGAATTCAATCTCGACCCGCTTCCCGATCCGTACCGAGGTGACGCTTTCCACACCTACCCGAGGCAGCGCGTTGATCACGGCCTCGCCCTGTGGATCAAGGATTTCGGGTTTCAGCATGACATCCACAATGACGCGGGGCACGCGGCGCTCCTGTCGACAAACTCCCAGGTGAGGCCCCGCCCGAGCGACTGAGCGGGATGCCAGTTGCGGGTGCGAGCCTACCCGCCGGGTGCTGGGCGAGAACCACCCGGGCCCTAGGCGAGCGGGACGCCAGATGCAAAACATTCGCGGTCAGATGAGTTCGGTGAGTAGCGTTCCGCGGGTGCCGGAACTGCAGCGCCTCCGCGATGATCACGGTCCGTCCCTGCTGGCGTTCGAGCTGGCGAACCGCGCCTATTTCGCGACGTGGGTCCCGGACCGCGGGGACGACTATTTCGCGGATTTCGACGCCAGGCTCCGCGACCGGCTCGCGGAGCAGGCGGCGGGTGTCTGCCAGTTCCACGTGCTGGTCGAACAAGACGGCGCCGTGGTGGGACGGATCAACGTGATCGACGTGGCGGACGGATCGGCTGAGCTCGGGTACCGGATCGCCGAGAGCGTCGCCGGACGGGGTGTGGCCACTGCCGCCGTACGTGAGATGTGCACTCGGGCCGCTCGGGAGTACGGCCTGGCCACGCTGCATGCCAAGACCACGCTGGACAACCTCGGCTCGCTCGCGGTGCTCGCCCGCGCCGGATTCGAGCCGGCCGGCGAGATCGAGCTGAACGGCCGCCCGGGGCGCCGCTTCATCCGGGACCTGCGGTGATTGCCGACCCAGCGAGATATCCTTAACATTGATGGATCGATCGATGGATCGAGGTGGAATGTGGAACGCAGGATGAGCGCGACCGAGGCCAGAGTGCACTTCGGCGAGGTGCTCGATGACGTGGCGAAAAAGGGCGACGTGGTGATCATCGAGCGCAGCGGGCGTCCCAGCGCCGTGATCGTCTCTGTGGAGAGCTGGAAGCACTGGCACGGCCGCCCAGAAGACCCCTGGGACAAGATGGACCGGATCTTCCGGGAGTCCGACGAGGAGATGACGAAGTATCCGCCCGACCACTTCGCGGGGTTCGATGTCGACGAGGAGATCAATGTCGGCCACGAGTAGCGCGACCGCGCGGTCCTCGGTGACCTACTGCCTTGATGCTGGGGTGCTCGTCCGCCGCTTTGAGCCTGGTTACCCCGAAGTGCGAGACCTCTGGGCGCGGTTTCGCGCAGCTCGGGCGACCCTCGTCGCCCCAATCTTGTTGCGGTACGAGATCACCAATGCATTCCACCGCATCGCCAAGGCCGGCGAAATGACGAAACAGGAAGCCCGCACGCAACTGTCTCGTGCTCTGGAAACGGTGATCGAGTACCACGACGATTCGGAGTTAAATCTCGAGGCCGCCGACATCGCGGTACGCCACGGGTTGCCGGCGACGTACGACGCGCATTACCTGGCGCTCGCGCAACGACTCGGAGTCGACCTGTGGACAACCGACGCGAAGCTGGCGAAAGCCGTGGGCGACCAGCTTCCCTGGGTACGCCTCGCGGCCTGAGCAAAGCGGACTAAAGGGCCGGCCGGCTACAGGATCGGCGCCGGCTGGTACGCCGCGGCCTCCGGGTGCTCGGCGAGCACCTCCTGCACCGCCTCGGTCACGGCGGCGACCTGCTGGTCGGCCGCGCCGGTGAAGCTCTCCGGGTCGGCGACCATCGCCCGTACCGTCGCGGGATCCAACCGCAACCGCTGATCGGCCGCGAGCCGTTCCAGCAGGTCATTGTGGTCAAGGCCCTTGTCACGCATCGCGAGCGCCACCGCCACCGCGTGCTCCTTGATCACTTCGTGCGCATGCTCCCGTCCGACGCCTCTGCGTACCGCCTCCATCAGCACCTTCGTGGTGGCGAGGAAAGGCAGGTACCGGTCCAGCTCCCGGTTGATCAGCGCCGGGTAGGCGCCCATCCCGTCCAGCACGGTCAGGAAGGTCTGGTACAGCCCGTCAGCGGCGAAGAACGCGTCCGGCAGCGCCACCCGCCGCACCACCGAACAGGAGACGTCGCCCTCACTCCACTGCCCCCCGGCGAGCTCGCTGACCATGGACAGGTAGCCCCGCAACACCACCGCCAGACCGTTGATGCGTTCGCTGGAGCGGCTGTTCATCTTGTGCGGCATTGCGCTGGAGCCGACCTGTCCGGGCTGGAACCCTTCGGTCGCCAGCTCGTGTCCGGCCATCAGCCGCAGCGTGATCGCCAGCGAGGACGGCGCCGCCGCGCACTGGGTCAATGCCGAGACCACGTCGAAATCCAGCGAGCGCGGGTAGACCTGGCCCACGCTGCGCATCACCCGGCCGAAACCCAGGTGGCGGGCCACGGCCTGCTCCAGCTGCGCCAGTTTCTGCCGGTCGCCGCCCAGCACGTCGAGCTGATCGGCGGCGGTGCCCACCGGGCCCTTCAACCCACGTAGCGGGTAGTTCGCCAGCACGCCCGCGATCCGGTGGTACGCCAGCAGCAGCTCCTCCGCAGCCGACGCGAACCGTTTGCCCAACGTGGTGGCCTGGGCCGGCACGTGGTGCGATCGCCCCACCATCACCAGGTTGGCATGCTGCGTGGCGCGCGCCGCCAGCCGGGCCAGCGCGGCGAGGACCCGGTCCCGGATCAACTCCAGGGACTGCCGGATCTGCAGCTGCTCCACGTTCTCGGTGAGGTCGCGACTGGTCATTCCCTTGTGGACGTGCTCGTGCCCGGCGAGCGCGGAGAACTCCTCAAGCCGAGCCTTCACGTCGTGCAGGGTGACCCGCTCGCGGGCGTTGATCGAGTCCAGGTCAACCTGGTCAGCCACCCGCTGGTACGCATCGATCGCCTCGGGAGGAGTCTCGACGCCGAGATCAGCCTGCGCCTTGAGCACCGCGATCCAGAGCTGGCGCTCCAACACGATCTTGTGCTCGGCGGACCAGATCCGGGTCAGTTCGGCGGAGGCGTACCGCGCTGCGAGGACGTTGGGGATAGTCGAGGCGCTCACCCGACCATTGTCCCTGCTCACCCGGGGGCGCCCAGGCGGGGGCGTATCCTGTCCCGCGACCCGAACGGGAGAACCATGCGTTCGATACGGCGAGCAATCGACTCCGACCTGACCCGTGACTGCGGCGCGCTCGCGGTGGCCACCGCCATCGTGGGGGCGTCGTTCGGCGCCATCGCGCTCGCCGCCGGGGTGCCCGCCTGGCTGGCGATGACGATGTCGGTCCTGGTGTTCGGCGGCGGCTCCCAGTTCACCGCGGTCGCGGTGCTCGCGTCCGGAGGAAGCGTCATCACCGCGGTGATCGGCGGCCTGCTGCTCAACGCGCGGCACCTTCCGCTGGGGCTGGCCGTGGGCGACCTGCTCAATCGGGGGTGGACCAGCAGGCTGATCGGCAGCCACCTGCTCACCGACGGGTCGGCGGCGTTCACCATGGCGGAGACCGATCCGCGGCGGCGGCGGATCACGTACTGGGCCACCGGGATCGCGCTTTTCGTGTCGTGGAACCTGGGGGTGCTGGTGGGAGTGGTCGCCGGCCAGGCCATCGGCGACCCGGACATGATGGGCTTGGATGCCGCGTTCCCCGCCGGGCTGTTGGCGTTGTTGCTTCCCTCGCTGCGGGATCGGCGGTCACGTTGGGTGGCGGCGGGCGCGGTGATCGTGGCATTGGCCGCCACCCC
>JBOGDL010000467.1:0-5230 GCA_050701815.1 Micromonosporaceae bacterium
TTCTGCCGGCAGCCGGTTATCGAACATGGCTTCCCCCTCCGCCTTTCGGGACGGGGCGGCGCGTGGCGGAACCCTCGAAGGCACGCGCCGCCCCGTATGGCACCTGGGCTTGCGGCTTGCCGCAGCGCAAACCCAGGGCATGTCATTTGGCCGGATCAGCAGCGCTTACCAGCGGCCCCCGGCACGGGTTCTTGGGTAGGTAGCCTGTCGGGCACGCTCCGCATTGGACAGATAAGGCAACTCTGCTTAGATCGGCTTACATCGACGGCCTGTGTCAGTAGTTGCACTGGTCGACAGGGGACGGCATGAGCGAGGATTTCCGCAGGACGCTCACTCGCCTGCGTAATGCACACGGATGGTCCCGAACAGGGCTCGCCGACCGAATCGGCTACACCTACCAGTACGTATGGGAGCAGGAGACCGGACGGAAGCCCCCCACGACCGCATTCGCGAACGCCTGTGACCGCGCGCTAGATGCGGACGGGGCCTTGACCGCGTTGCTGACGAAGGAGGTGGATGTGGAACGGCGGACCGTGCTCGGCATCGGGACGCTGGCGCCATTGGCTGCGATGGAGACAATCCGCAAGGGTCTGGCCCGGTCGGTGGCTGGAGCCAGTGCCGACGTAGTGAACCTCGAGGAGTGGGACGAGCTTGCCTGGGAGTACGGCCACACCTTCATGACAACGCCCCCCAACGTGCTCATACGGGACCTGTCGACTGACTTCTTGACAGCGCAGCAGCTGATTGAGGAAAGCACAGACCGCACCCGCGCCGGCTACTGTCGTGTCGCGTCACGGCTTGCGGTGATCACTGCGATGACCTCGGCAAGTCTTGGGGAGCATCGCCAGGCGTGGCGATGGTGGCGGACTGCTCGCGTGACAGCCGACGCGTCTCAAGACCTGGACACCAAGCTATGGTGCCGCGATTGGGAAGTGGTCAACGGCCTGTATGAACAGCGGCCAATGCGGGTGATCCTTAATCGGGCTGATGAGGCCGTGGCTCTCGGTGGGGGTCGTCCGACTCCCGGCACTGTCGGGTTATGGGCCGGGATCGCGCAAGCTAACGCTGTGATTGGGCGAACTGACGAGGCTGAGCGTGCATTGCATCAGGTAGAAGCTCTAGCCGATCGACTACCTGTGTGTGAGCCACGTGACGCCGACAGCATGTACGGATGGCACGAGTACCGGTTACGGCACACCGAGTCGTACGTGCACTCGCACCTTGGCAATACAAAACGTGCCTACGCCGCGCAGGACCGTGCTTTTCAGCTCTACCCGGACAGCATGTTCCGCGAGCGGGCCCAGATGCGCATGCATCGTGCGGCTTGCCTGGTCCGGGACGGCGAGATCGCCGACGGCATAGAGCATGCTCGAAACACCATCGAAAACCTCCCAGACGGCCATCAGTCAAACGAGCTGGTGATGGCTGTGGGACGCAAGGTGCTTGAGGCGGTTCCCAAGTCGGAGCGAAGCCGCGACACGGTGTTAGAACTGGCCAGGATGATGGCATGATCACCTACTCTCAGCCTGATCTTCGCGACGTGGCCGCCGACGTGGTCGCCCTGTTCGCCGAGGTGTTCGCCGAGCCTCCGTACCACGAGACCGATGACGACGCCGCAGCCTTCGCCAGGGTTCTAGAGCGGCACGCCCGTCAACCAGGCTTCAGACTCGTGACGGCGCAGGAAGCGGACAGGCTGATCGGGTTCGCCTACGGCTGCACTCGACCTGCGGGCTGGTGGTGGCGCGATTGCGACTCTGACCCACCGGCAGACATTCGCGATGCGGAAAAGTTCGTCGTGTACGAATGGGCAGTGTCCAAGCCTCACAGGGGTACGGGTGTCGGCCGCAAGCTGTTCGAACAGCTACTAGATCAGCGTCCCGAGTGGACGACCCTGACCGTCAACCGTGACGCAGATGCGTATGGCATTTACCTTCGGCACGGGTGGGTGGAGATCGACACGTGCCACTTCTCGGGTAAGCCACCGATGGCAGTGATGGCGAAGCGTCCCGACCACGTGTTGCGATGAAGCGGTGTATGAGCAGTGACCATGTCCGGGCGCTCGTTTAATTTGGCCTGCTCGCGCTGCATTGGCTGGTCGTGGTGAGGCCGCTGTGGTTAGACGGGCGAGCTTGCGGCCCGGCGCGTTCTGGGCGGGTCAGGCGCGGCGTATGTCTAGCAGTGCGCTCGGAGCCGGAACTCGGCTCTGCCGCAGACGCCCATGCTGCACCAGCGGCGCATCCCGGTCTCGTCCAGGAACAGCCAGCCGCATTCCTGGCTGGGGCAGGCGCGGACGGTGAACCTGCGAGGATCAGCGATCAGCTCGGCGCCGGCGCGGGCCGCCGCGTGCACCGGCAGGTCCAGCCCGGCAGCGCTGGACAGGCTCCACCGTCCAAGCCCGTCCTCCCTGCGGTCGAACACGGACATCTTCGCGGCCGCTTCGGCGTACTGGGCGACCACTTTGAACGCCCGGGTGTCGTTGGCGTCAGTCAGGTACGCGTACAGGTTCGCGCGCAGCACCCGCGCCTCCTCCAAGGTGGCGCGCGCCTGGTCGGGGTCGCGTTGCGCCTCCTGAAGCAGCCAGGTCACGGTGTTCTCCGGGGCGAGGTCCATGTATCCGGTCCACACCGCGAGAGTCTCGTAATCACGCAGCCAGTCCGACCCGGGCTGTGGTGGCTCGCCCCATCCGGCGTACGTGTTGCAGAACTCCAACGCGGGATGGCCCCCCACCGCCCACGGCAATGAGTAGCCGCGCACCTTCACGGCGTACACAGGTGAGGTTGGCTTTTCCAAGGTCGGGTCGCCCCGCAGCATCCGCCGGTGCAGTCGCCGCAACTCCAGGCCCGGCTCAATTCCCAGCTCATCCACCAACGCCTGGCGGGTGGCCCGGTACAGGCTGAGCGCGTCAGCTTGGCGGGCGCACCGGTACAACGCGGTCATCAGATGGGTGACCATCCGCTCCCGGGTCGGATGCTGCCTGAGCAACGGGGTCAGGTCGGCGACCACCCGGTCGTGGTGCCCCAGGATCAGCTGCGACTCCGCGCGAAGCTCATGGCTGGACAATCGCAACTCGACCAGGTTGGGCTCGAGCCGCTCCCGCAGCCGCTCGTCGGCGAGGTCGACCAGGAACGGGCCGCGCCACAGGTCAAGCGCCTGATCGAGCAGCCGCACCCGTTCGCCGGGCTCGACCACGCCCGCCGCCTGGTACGCCATCCGGGTGAAGTCCGCGACGTCGATGGTGTGCTGATCGGCCACGATCAGATAGCCGTCGTTACGGGTGGCGATCCGCACCCCGTACGGGCTGAGCGCGCTGCGCAGCCGACCCACGTACGTGTGGACCACACCACGAGCGGACGCCGGCGGGTTGCCATCCCAGAGCAGGTCCGTGATCCGGCTCAACGGAACGATCCGACCAGCTTCCAGCAACAAGATGGCCAGCAGGCACCGCTCCTGACGGCGGCTGCCCACTTCGATGCGTTGACCGTTGTGGCGTGCTTCGAACGGTCCCAGAAGTCGAAATTCCACGGTGCTTCGCAGCCTAGGCAGGGCACGTCACGATTCAGAGACGTTGCTGTTTGCGGTTGATTGCAAGCCAGCATCACGTACGGCAACCACGGGGCGCCGTCACGGCACACGCTCGTGCTCGTTGGCCGTACCGGTAGCCGACCCGGGCCGGCGGGCCTACGGTGCGAGAAGAGACCGGGAATGCCGGAAACGGACAAACAGAACCGGGAGCGCCGCATGGACCACGTGTACCGAGTCACCGAGATTGTGGGATCCTCGCCCGACTCAATTGACGATGCCGTTCGTCGCGCGATCGCCCGCGCGAACGTCACGCTGCGACACCTGGACTGGTTCGAGGTGGTGGAGACCCGTGGCCACATCAACAACGGCGAAGTCGGCCACTTCCAGGTCACGCTCAAGGTCGGGTTCCGGCTGGAAGAACCTGAGTGACACCCCCGGCATCCCGCCGCCCGCCGCCCGGGCGGCTACAGGTCGGTGAAGGCGATGCCGGCTTTGCGTAGCCGCTCGATCAGCGGGTTGCCCATCGCCGCCGCGGTGGTGACTTGGCCGGAGGTCTTCGGCACGTCGTCGTACAGCAGGCACAGGGCTGACTCGGCGAGGATCTTGGAGGTCTCGTCATAGCCGGGGTCACCGCCGCTGACCTTGGTGACCACGTGGTTGCCGCCGCCGTGACCCACGATGTGCACGCTGAACCAGCTCTTGGCGCGTCGTTCCTCGCTGGGGCCTTCGCCGGACTGCTTGCGCTCCAGCAGCCAGGAGCGCACCGGCCGCACCTGAGTCGCGGCGATCAGCGCGCCGGCGCCGCCGGCCAACGCGAGAGCCGCCGGCAGCCGCATCGCCAGGTAATGCCCGTACGTGAAGTTGGGCCCGTAGCGGGGCAGCGCGGCGGCGGAGCGGAGCACGATCTGCGGGTCGATGGTGGGGGCCGGCAGCGCCCACCGGCGCACATGCTTGGTGCGGTGGAAGCCGCGTTTCACCCTGGCGACCCGGCGGTGCGACGGCGCCCCTTCCACGTCCCGCCGTTGCTTCGCCACCCGGGATGCCTCACGCAGTCGCGACAGCGCGCCGATCGCAGAACGGTACGTGCCGCCCGAGAACGCGGCGCCGACCCGTACGAAACTCTCCAGCTTCAACGGCACCCCCTCGGGGAGCCGCTGCACCGTGTGAAGCACCCCAAGGTCGTACGGCACCGAGTCGAACCCGCAGGCGTGGATCAGCCGGGCGCCGGTCTGCTGCGCCTTCTCGTGGTGGCGCAGGTACATCAGGTCCACGAACTCGGGCTCACCTGTCAGGTCGAGGTAGTCCGTGCCGGCGTTGGCGCACGCGGCGACGAGCGGCTCGCCGTACCGCAGATAGGGGCCGACCGTGGTGACCACGGCGCGGGTGTCGACGGCGACTGCGCGCAGCGAATCAGGCTCGTTCGCGTCGGCGTGCAGCAGCGGCAACTCGGCCAACTTGGGGTTGATCTCCGCGAGCTGGGAACGCAGCGCCTCCAGCTTGCCCCGGTTGCGCCCCGCGATCGCCCAGCGGCAGTCGGTCGGCGCGTGTCTGGCGAGGTAGCGCGCGGTCAGGCCGCCGGTGAAACCGGTGGCGCCGAACAAGACCAGGTCGTGGCTGCGATCCTCAGGCATTTGGGGCTTCCTCGAGTCAGCGCGGAGTCAAGCGCGTTCCACCCGAGAAACTATCCCGCGTCCCCGGGTTTTATAAG
>JBOGDL010000468.1:0-20910 GCA_050701815.1 Micromonosporaceae bacterium
GGCAACATCTACGCCGCCACTGAGGAGATGCTAGGCGACAGATCGATCAAGCATTCAAGCTTCCTGGCAGGCGAGCAGGTGATGGCTGCTGGCGAGATTCAGGTGATCAACGGGGTTGTCAAGGTCATCACGAACAACACCGGCCATTACCAGACGAAGCACGGCAAGACGCAAGAGTTCGTTGAGCGGTTGCGGTCCGCGGGCGTTTCGGTCGAGGGCGTCAAGCTGCTACGGCATGCGCAGGTGCTGCAGCTGGAGGGCGCGAAGGCGTCGTTCGTGACGTCCGAGCCGTACCGGGACGTCGACGGTTTCGCCGCGATGCCGGACCCGGCTCAGGTCAGGCGATCCGCCAACTCAGACGAGGCCACCGGCAGAACTAGATCGGCGAGCTCTGACGACCTTGACCATGAGCCGTCCTCGGATCTGCGCCGGCTGGTCGACACCCCGTCACTCCCCGACTTTGAGCCGGGTCCTCTGGAGACACTGCTGAACGGCGGTGGCCGTTCTGAGGGCGCCGTCGACGAACAGTCCGACATGGCCGACGCCGCCCAGCGGCAGCACGGGCAGCCGCTGCTGCTCACACCATTGCGGAATGAGTACGAGGACGAGCAGTCGTACGACTACAACCCCGCCCGGTACGTGAAGCCTGAGGATCGCGGTTCCTACGAGCTGACGATCGAACGCGACCAGAACGGCGAACCGTTGCTGTACTTCAACGGCCAGCCCTTCGACACGAGTGACGGGCAGGCCAGAGTCAATGGTTTCCCTGCCGCCATGGCCGTGATGGACAAGGACGGCCGGATCTACGCGTCGAATCAGTTCGAGCCGGGGGCCTTCCACCACTCGAGTCTGTTGGGGGGAGCGGACGCTGCCGCTGCCGTGACATTGGAGGTGGAGAACGGACGGGTCGTCGGCGTTTCCGACAGCAGTGTGGCCGCGTACCGGACCTACGCCCGGTACACGTACCAGTTTCTGGGCAAGCTGGAAGACGCCGGGATTGCCCTGGAGCCCCACCAGATCAACATCACCACACCGAGGACTGACGCGGAGGCCGCCGCTTTCCTGCGTACTCGACCAGAGGGCGCACCGCTGCCGAGCTTCCTGGAAACGGTCAGGCCGCAGTGGATCGACCAGAACGGTCCCGCGAAGTACGGGCCTTTCCATGTGCCGCTGAACGCGAAGATGACTCCTGAAGTGGCGCAGCAAATGATTGGCGCCCAGGAGTTGTCCGGCATGGGGTCCGACGTCCTGGGCAGGGCGCCCACGGCGCGTGCGATCGAGGGGCGCCTGCCACCTGGAACTCTGGGCTTCGAGTTCTACACGGATGTTCCTCCGAATCCCGCCGGTGAGACTCGCCGTGGTGCGGCCGAGTGGACCCTGAGCTGGGCCCCAAGCTCACCCTTCGATAGCGCATCGTCCAGTGAGACAGCGGGCAGATTGTGGTCCGGCGCGTCGGAGCCGGGCAGCGTCGGTGTCGTCGTCACCGCCAGCAGTTTGGACCTGGAATCGCAGGCCCAGGCCGTGGCGGAAGAGTCACTTGCAGATGATGCGGGTCCGCTCACTGAGCCCAAGCACGAGACGTTCCCGATGCGGGACAAGTTCCAGGGAGCGCGGAACGAGTACCGCTTCAACGACACCGAACGTGAAGAGGCGCGGATCAGGGTCGGCCCCGATGGCAGGCTCCGCGATGGCAAAGGCAAGCTATTTGACACCCGGCGTGCCCGCACCTGGGCTGGATACGACGTTGGCGCCGCCAACTTCGTGATGGACGCCGCCGGCAACATCTACAGCTTCACCAGTCCGTCCATAAACAACATGGAGGTCAACCACGCGACCTTCCTTGACGGGCGCCCAATCGCCGCGGGCGGCACCTGGATCGTGCATGACGGTGTGATCAAGCGGATGGGCAACGACAGCGGCCACTACTGGCCCAAGCATGTCCAGACCCAGCGCGCCGTCGAAGAACTCCGCGCCCGACATGTCGATGTCACGGGCGTCCGGCTACTCGAGGACCAGGGCGACAACGTCATCGTGTACTCGACCGTGACCAACGTCCCCCACCAGGACGTGTTGGAGGCCACCGGCCTGCCCCGCGCGCCGCAGGCGCCTGCGTCACCCACGCCCACCACGACTCAGCCGCACACCGCCCAGCCTCCGACGGCGGTGCAGTGGGCGCTGGCCCCACTATCGCAGCCGGGGACGCCGTGGAGCACGACGCAGCCTGCCACAGAGACGTCACAACAGCCCGAGACCGAGCAGCCGCCTGCCGATCCGCGGCAAGCTCCTCTGGACGACGTGCAGCGCAGGCAGCAGGCCGCGGAGGGTCACGCCGGCTCCAGCGACAACCGTTCCCACAGCAGTCGCTTGAAGGCGAGCTTCAACGGGATCGTGCCCCGGTCCATCCGCAACGCGCTCAGGCTTGAGGCAGCGCCGCAACCGGACGCCGAACCCCAGTCGGCTGACACATTCGAAACGCAGCGCGACGAACGGCTCCAGCGTGAGTCTGTCACCGGTCGAAACGCGTTGAACCTGATTCCGAACGGTCGAGGATGGCTCCTCGGTGATCGTCCGGCGGCTATCACCGACGAGACGATCGCGGCGTTCCAGCACTACACGAGCGTCGAACCGAGGCACTACATCCGGATCAATAACGCGCTCCGCGAGTTGACGCGTGGTCTGACGCCAGAGCAACGGGCGGAGTTCGCGCGGCGTGACATCTCAGCCGACGAACTCGCCGTCACTGATGCGTACGCGCACATCACCGACGTGCAGGAGCGCCACCAGCAGGCGCGGCAGGATGCGAACGCGGTCAACCTGGTCACCCGGGCGTACCCACACATGGAGCCCACGACTGAGCCGGTCAATCTCCGGCGACAGGTGCGGAACCTGACCGAGATTCTGGGCCGCGATCATGATCTGAAGGGCATGGAGTTCAGCGACGACGCCTTCTCTTCCACAACGGTCGGGCGGGGCAATTTCTCCCTTGAGGACGGCGACGCCCAGATCACGATCTACGTGGACGGTGGGGCCAAGCTGATCTACACCGGGGAGATGTCGTCGATCCTCTCGGAGCAGGAGATTCTGCTCCCCCGGGGATCGAGGTTCAAGATCATCTCGCACGACAAGGGCGAGAATGGCGTACACCATCTTGAAGTGGTCCTCGTCGGAGGGCCGGCGCTGGACGACGGGGCAGGGCCGACAGCCGCTCCGAGTTCGCCCTCGACCCAGCCGGGCGGTCCCGCCACTCCCACCGGGCCTTCGCCTGCGGCGCCCGGGTCAGTCCAGACTCCATCGTCCGCAACCCCCACCGGGGCGGGCCCGGCCAGTCCGGCCACCCGGCTGGAGCTGACCGAGGAACAGCGTCAGGAGCGCGAACGCTACAGCGCCGTCGACTGGCAAGCCGTCGACCGTGTCGGCAACGGGGTCGGGTGGACCAACGGCCGGCGGCCCGCCGGAATCACCGATGCGGAGATATCCGCGCTGCGTGGCTCGAGCGGCCTCGGGTACGAGTTGCGCAACGCCGCGATTCGCGTGCTCACCCAGGCCATGACCCCCGAGCAGGTGCAGGCGTTCTCGCGCAGTCCGATCAGTTACGAACAGCTCCTGAGCACCGGCGTGTACCAGGCGCACTGGCAACAGCGTGGCTGGCAGCAAGACGAGCCGGCGTTTGTCAACACGGTGCTGCGTGACGTGGAGATCATCAACGGGACGATGCGTGCGTTCGCGTACGCGGTCCCGTCCACCGGGTCGGTGAGCCTGCTGTGGCAGCTTGACGACGCGGCGTACTTCGGGCTCCAGCACGCCAGGCAGGGCCACGTGTTCACGTCCAGCGCGCCGGTCTCCGCTTCGGCGGCACATCCCCGCATCGGGGTGAAGGCCGCCGAGGTGAGGATTCACGCGCGGGCGGGCGCCAAGCTCATCTACCTGGGCGAGATCTCATCGGAAACCAGCGAGCGGGAGGTGCTCTTCCCGGGCGGCTCCGAATTCCGGCTCCTGGCAGACCCGCAGCTGGGCGACGACGGCGTTCTCAGGGCCGACGTGGAGCTGGTCGGCGGCCCGGCGTTCGACCCCATGGCGCCGCAGCCCAGCCGGACGGCTCCGAGCGTCGAGCCGGAGAGCGAGTCCGAACAGACCCTGAACCTGCGCCTGCCCTGGTTGGCGGACCAGACCGGCGATTCCGAGCAGACCATGCAACTGCGTCTGCCGCCGTCGGACAACCCGTGGGGCACCGCGACAGCAGTGCCGGACTCGGACTTCCACCCGCGCTCCGCGCCGCAGCGGCACGGAGACCCTCAAATCGCCGTGAACCTGGCGCTGAAGGACCTCTCAGTGAAGATCAAGGGATTCACGCCGGGTTGGGGCGCCGGCGCCAGTCCTCAGATCAAGTTGGGTCGGGACAGGTACCACTTCGACCTGAGAGCTGTGTCTCCGGACGAGATGCCGAAGGCGAAAGACGGCACCACCCCGGTCGCGGCCCACGAGGTGGACAAGAAGTCCCTGACGGTGCACATCTACGTCTCATCGGAGCTGAAGGAAGAGCTCATCGAGCGTGCTTTGGCCCACGAGCTGGCCGAGATGCAGCACAACCACGACATGAAGACGAGGCGGTTCACGCGTCCCATGGAAAGGGGGCGCGTCGACGGCCACATCATGGGGCGCTTCGCGGAGCTAGAGGTGATCGCCCGCCAGCTCAGGGAACAACAGCTCAACGCCGAGTGGCGATTTGGCAAGCCGTCCCGGCCGGAGGTTGAGCGGCAACAGTGGCTGCGTGACGAAGCCAACGCGCTCGTCGCACACCTGAGGCGGCGAGAGCTTCCCAACCTGAGCGAGACCGAGTGGGACGCGATCGTCGCCAAGCACATGGCCCCCGACGCGCAGCGCCTGCTCCATGAGGTGGCGTACCTGCAGAATCAGCGGGAGGTGCGGGAAGGCCTCCCCGAAGAGCTGCCGGACCCGGAGGATCAGCGCCGGCTCCCCGAGAGCCAATTCGACAGCGCGAACCGGGACGCGGGCCCGTTGATGTCCGACCAGGACCCGGTGGCGGGACAGACTCGACGGGCGAGCAAGATGCCGCCCGCCCACGCCACCCGGGTGTACGGGGAGCCACACAGCCACCGCCGCCCGCTGCTCGCCCACCAACGGGCTATTGAGGAACTCGTCACGGGGGATGACGGCACGGTGGCGCCGCTGAGCCGAGACGCGGTGGTTGTGGGCAACGGGCCCGGTCCCGACGCCGACCCGACCCGAGGGATCCACAACGGCGATGAGGCCGCGATGGCGCTGCACAGCACCGCGCGAGGCTTCCCGACAGTGGCGGCGCCCGCGACGTACGACGGGTTCGCAGACGGTGACGTGCGCCGGCCCACTGGGCAGCCGCTGGACAGCAAGGGACGGATCCAGGACCTCGGTGGCGCCCAAGGCGGCTCAATTCAAATCGTCGTCGATGACGTTTCGTCCGCGGATCGACCCACCCGGAAGGCGGCGATCGACGCGGGATACTCCGCAGTCGCGCGGGCGGTGCAGGACGCGGGCGAGGGGTCGTTCGGGTACGTGTTCCTGCACCGGGCAGAAGGCCCTCCGCAAACCATCGTGGTCCGCAGACAGGACGACAAAGTCGTCACCATCGACCAGGTGAACGGCACCTCGCAGCAACACCACGACCTGGCGACCGCGATCTGGCTCTACCCCGCGGACGGATCCCGTCAAGGCCTGCCCGACATCGTCGGGATGGACGTGCTGATCTTCGACGGCGAGGACAACCCGGTCCCGCTACCGGGCCGCCCGTTGAGTTCCCTGAATCAGCGCCCGCCCACGCCGGCGTACCTTGACGCCGCTGCTGAGATCGGGCCGGGCGGCCAACCAGGGCAGACCGAAAGCCAGGACGGGCGCCCCCGCACCCGGCAGGAATGGGCAGAGCGAGCGGCGTTCCTGGTTCAGGTGGAGCTTGACAACGCGGCCTCGGACGTGCCACTGAGCGCCTGGCCTTCCGAAGTCGCCGCGCTGTACTACGAGCTTTCCGATCGTCGGGCCCGGTTGCAGCTGCGGGCGATCAGGGAAGCGATTGGGAACGACCCCGACAGCCTTGTGCGGGCGACGCAGCACTTGAGCCTGCTCGCGAAGTGGCGTGACGTGTCGCTGGAGGCGCTGCTGGTCGAGCACTGGGCCAACGGCCTGGGCGCGCTGGCCGAGGCGCAGTTGCCGGCCGACCAGATGATCGCGCCCCCGGAGCGGTACGACGCTGAAACGTCGTCACCCGATGAACTGGCCAGGATCAACCAGAACCACCGCACTCGCGCCATCCACCACATCAACAACTTCACCACCGCCAAGGCACGGGAGAACCTGGCCGAGTCCAACCCCCAGTTGTGGCGGCTGATCAACGCGGTCTACGGCGACGTGTTCGTGGACGAGACGACGCTAGACCAGCAGGCGACGGACGAGGCGCTGGCCACGGCGGACGAGGACCACCCGGACGTGCGCGCCGACCTGGCCTCGATGGACCGGTCCCTCAGCGATCTGAATCGCGGCGCGCTGCGTCGAGGGACGCCCACCGGTCAACCGGGCGGACGGCGAGCCCGGTTGCAGGCCCACGTGGACGCGATCCGGGACGCGCTGCGGCGGCAAGACGGCACATACCTGACGTACCCGGATCCGAGCGGAGACTGGCTTGGGCTGACGGCGCCAGCCCAAGAGACCGACATTTACGAACGGTTCCTGGCGGTCCTTTCCAGCTACCACGGCGAGCCCATGACAGCGGCGCCGTTGACTGTCGAGGGCGGCGTCGATGGTGACCTGACGAAGCCGTACGGGCGCGAGCACGGCGTCGTCGCGCGGGTCGAGCAGGTGACGGGCGCTCGAGTGCAGTCAATCCGCCAGGGACTGGAGCGCCTGGAGGATCCCAAGTTCCGGGACGACTCTCTGCACCAAGGTCAACTTTCCATCGAGGAGCAGCTGCGTGGGGCCGAAGGCTGCATGGCGATGGTGCTGCCACGGAGCAAGGACGACCCGCTCGGCGAGCGAGACGGCATGATCGTGATCCACGCGGCCGGAAAGCTCTACTACGTCACCGCGAACGGCAAGAAGGCCACCAGCAGACGCCCCAAGCTCAGCCCCACGGTCACCGACCTTGATGTCCTGATGCTGGATGGCGCCCGTAACCCGGTGCCGCTGTCAATGCGAGCGCTCAGCGAGATCAGTTCACAGCCGCCGACGCCGGCGTACGTCAGGAACCAAGAACTTCCGGACCGGGCGCCCGTGATCCGGCGGGCCGCAGAGGTGGCGCTGCGCAACCTGGACATCTCACCGCGCTTGCCTGCTCATTTGGAGCGGATGTATCACGAGTTCACCGACTCCCGCGCTCGGCGACAGTTCCATGCCCTGCACCAGGCAGCGGACGGGGAGGTCTCGCTCCTGGAGCGGATGCTGAACGTTGCGGCGGCCCAAGCCGCCGCTCATCGGGTGAGCCTGGAGGAAAACCTCGCCGCACGGTGGGATCAGGAATTGGGCGCTCTGGCCCCGGGCCTGGCGCCGGAGGCCGAGGTGGCACAGGCGTCCGACCCCTTCGCGGTGACCGGAGGCCGCCCCGAAGCTGGCCAAGGCGTCAACGCCTGGCTGCGCGCAGGGAAGGGCGCCACTGAGGTGGTGTGGGCCAGCGAGGCCCAGTTGGCTGAGTTGGCGCGCCACGCGCCGTTGCTCGCGGAAATGGTCCGGGAGCAGGGGTTCCGGTTAGTGGATGGCAAGCCGGGCATGATTCCGCCCGGTGGGGAGATCGATCTCAGCCCGTACCAGCCAGCCAGCGTGCCCCGGCTCGACCACAATCTCCCCAAACACAGGTTCGTCCCCGAAACGGGTTGGGGCACGCCGGTGCCTGGCAACACAAGGGGTCTCGGGGATCAGGAGATGAGGCGGCTACAGCAGCTGCGACCGCATGCCCGATCCCGTTTCAAGCACAGTCACCAGGCCGAGCCTGATCTGACCGCTCTGTTGGACAGCCACGACTTCTACCCGATGCCGGGCGACCGCATGGACTCGCAGTTGAAGCGAGAGCTGGGACTGGTCAACCGGCACCTCGCGGCACTCGCCAGTGAGTTGGCGCGGCCCGGAGACCCACTGCACCCGGACACTCCTTATTCGTTCGCGCCCGAGCAGCAGGCAGCCTCCGAACAGGACAGCGCTCCGAACCCGGAAGAGCAGCGCATCGCGCGGCTCAGGCGCGCCCCGGGCGGTCCGGAAGCGATTGCCCGGCTGAACCCGGACGCCGCGCCGAACCTGAACGCCAAGACCGGCTTCTCCCGGATGCTCAAGGCCGCCCTGCACTGGTACGACGGCGGCAAACTGCATGACGGCGTCGCCCGGGAGCGGATCAACGCCTTCCTGCGGCATCTCGGCCCACGAGAAACCGAGACATACCCCGCGTCTGATCCGCGCCACCGCAGATCAGAGCTTCGGGCGCCCTCCGACTACGAGCAGACGATCGCCGACAGAGACTCGCAGACGATCAGCATTATCGACGAGGCGACCGGTAAGGCTCCCCGCACCACGGGCCCGGTGAAGGTTCGGGTACGGCTCGACGGGAGTTCGAGCTTCTTCACCGACCCGCACGCTGTGGTGGGCAACGAGCACACGGCGTACGAGTACCTCGTCGGCGATGTCGGGCTCGGTGCGTCCGAGACCGACGGGGATTACGTCGACGTCACGCTCTATCTTCCCGAAGGCACGAAGGCGCTGTTCGTCAACTCGCACACTTCGGGCCGTGGCCGCGTGGTGCTGCCTCGTGGATCCACGCTGCGTTTCCTGTCCCAGGAGACGAGAGGCGACGGCCTGCACCTGGAGGCGGTGCTGGTCGGCGGGCCGGCGGCTCCGGAAGTCACCGAAACTGACGCCAGCCGTGACCAGTCGGAGTCCCGCGAGGCCACGTCCGATCAGGACGTGCGCCAGCAAGACATCGTTGACTTCGAGCAACCCGCCACGGCTGAGTCTGCGGGGACACCAGACGCTCCACTGGCCGCGTCACCCGGCACGCCGGCTGCGCCTTCGACAGAACTTGCCCGCACACCGGAACGGGATTTGTTCGAACGGTTGAAGCGGGACTCCGTGGGTGGCGAGGAGGCGTTGTCCAGGCTCACGCCCGACGGCGCCACGTTCGCCGACCAGATGCCGTTCAAATATTCCTCCAGGGCCCACCTCGCCATACGGCGGTTCGGGATCAAGACCCAGACCCGGATCAACGCCTACATCAGAGGCTGGATTTCGCGCACCGGGCTTCCGTATCGGCGGGAACAAGCGCGGAAAGATATCGCTGACTCGTACGGATACCGACACGGGGCCATCTGGTCGGACGGGCCCCACTACGACCAGGCTCTTTCGGATGCCAAGATCATCTGGGCGCTGGATTACTCACTCCCCGCGGCGCCGCTGTCGTCCGGGCCGGTCAGACTGCGAATGCTCAGCCGCACCCGTGAGAACGACCGGTGGGACAACCACGACCGGTACGACGGTTACCTGGAAGACGGCTACATCGTCGCTGAGGCATCGCCCCACGCTGAGCCCAGCTCCGGCGACTTCACTGACACCACCATTTACGTCCCCGCGGGCGCCCAACTCATCCCGATGGGCGGAGGCAAGGTTCTGTTCCCCCGCGGATCCGAGTTGAAGATCATGACGGAAGGGCGGGGGGAGGACGGCATCCTCTACCGGGAGGCCATCTTGGTAGGCGGGCCGGCGACGGCGTACCTGCCGAAGACGAATCTCTCCTTGCGGAGGTTGGGCCCTCACGAGATCACTGACACCGCGGTCCCAGGCACCCGGCATGCGCCCACCCGGGCTACGCCCGACCGGGACGCGGTGATGGCTGGCGCGCAGCGGTCGATGGCGGAGCTGGTCAACTCTGGTCGGGTACGTAGCGCGGAAGACCTGGGCAACGGCAGCTTCCGGGTGACACCGCACCGTGGCAAGCCGTTCACCGTGCAGCTCGCCGCGGGGCACATCGACCCGGTTCCGGAGACCGACCCCGCGACCGGGGAGGCCGTGATCGACCCGGTCACCGGCGACCCGAAGCCGCGTGAGGTGATGGCGTTGACGGACCTGGCGCACGACACGGTGTTCGACGCGGTGCGCGGCCGCGCCGACGCCGAGTCGCACTACATCACGCTCAACCACAGGCTCCCGGACGCCGAGATCACCTCTGCCCTCGGGCACGAGATCGACGAGATCACCGCCGAACGCGCCCACCGCAGGCACCGGCTCAAGCGCCTGTTGACCTCGCGGCCGGACCGGGTGGCCCTCAGTCGAGAGAGCACCGGCAGGGAAGCCCTCACCCCCGAGGACCACGGCCGGATCGGCCAGGTCTGGACCTTGGCGCAGCGACTCACGGTGGAAACCGACCCGGCGGAGATCGCCGAGCTGGAGCGTGACCTCGCCGGCTTGATCGACCATCTGGGCCTGAATCAGAGCGACTTCGGCTCTGGAATGCGCCGGGCCGCGATCCGGCCGCACCTACCGCCGTACGTGATGCAGATGGTGGCCGCGCTCGGGCAGCCACGTCCTTCGCCGGAAACCCTGCGGGCACTGGAATCCGAGCTGGAGAGCCAACTCGGCAACCGGGTGCGGGGAGTCGCGCTCGACTTGACACCGCACGGGATCACAGCCACCGTGCAGGACGCGCAAGGCAACGTCTTCGACGTGCTGGTCACCAGCGGCGCCGACTACGGCGACACCCAAGCCCGGATCGCGGTCAACCCAGACGGCGACCGGTACGTGCTCCGGCTCCCCACCAGCCTCACCGAATCGACAGTGACGGCCGATCTCGCCGCGCAACTCGACGCGGTGCTGACGAACCGGCTCGACGGGGCGCCGCTGCCCACTCCGTCGAGCGACCCCTGGGCGGCACTTCACCCGCACCACTTCAGCTCTGCTGTGGGTGCGTCCGGACCTGACGGAACGCGTCCGTCGAGTGCGGTCGACCCACAGCAGCGGCTCGCCGAGCAGCAGGCGGCCATCGCCAACCAGCAACTCGACGCGGTGCGCACGGACGTCAAGCGCTTCGGCGTGACGTTGCTGGAGGCGGCGCTCGCCGCGGCCACCTCGTGGCGGCAGGCGTACGCGATAGAGAACGCGTACCTGGATCCGACGTCGGAGAACCCCTACCGGGCGTTCAACGACAGCCCATTCGCCAACCTCCCGGCCGGTGACCAAGCCGGCCAGGCGCCGCAGCAGCTGGGCGCGCAGTTGCTGGCGGAGTTGCTGCCCGGACCGCAAGCAGGGCGTCCAGATCTGATCACCCGGGCACGGCCGCGGCCCGGGAGCAAAGCACACCGTCGCGCCCTGGAACAGTTCGCTGAGGCCGCCTACCACCTGCTGCAACAGCCGCCGGTCACAGGCCAGTCGGACATGGTGCGCACCTTGCTCACCGTCGCGCACACCGAGATTTTCGGGTACGCCCCGCAGCTGCCCGCGGACCTGGCCGCCCACAGCCACGGCAGCCAGGACGGCTTCACACGTTGGCTGCGCGCGGCGCTGAGCCAGGGCGCGCAGACACCGGGCGCCGTGGAACTCGCGAGCGTGCAGGCCGAACAGGCGTTGCAGGCCGCGGCGTCCGACCTGGCCGGCCTCGGCCTCGACATGGCCACGCTGTTCCCGCCGGATGTTCGCGTCAGCTCGAACTCCGGCTGGAACGCCCTGGCGCGCGTGATCGCAGACATGGCCTTCAGGGGCCGGGTCTCGCCGCGGCTGCTCGCCAGCGCGATCAGGTTCGCAGCCGACAACGGCGGGGTGGAGACGACTGCCAACCCCGACGGCAGCCAGACGCAGACAGTGCGGCTGGAAGACCTCGCGAACCTGGTCGGCTACTACCACTCCGGAGTGGTCGCCACGCAACGCTCTGGACTCGGCGCCAGACTCGCCCGGCGCGTCGGTCTGGGGCGGGCGACCACGCTCGACAGCTACCACCTGCAGCAGCTGGAACAGCAGCTCGACCAGGACCGGGTGTCGAACGCGACAGTGGGCCATGGCCCTGTGACGTTGTCCCTGACGGACATCAACGGGACCGACGGTCAGTTGGCGGCGGAGCTGCGCCGGCACATCGGGTCGCTGGGGTTCGACTCCGCCACCACCGCCGCGTACCAGGTGAGCAACCCGGCCAACCGGGTCGTGGACCTCACCGATGCCACTCCTCCGGCAGGAGATCAAAGCAGGTTCGCTCGCTATCACCGCGCGCTCGACGTGACGTTGGCGCGGGCCGAGAAGGTCACGGTGACCCGCGGCGCTAATGGCGTGGCGCGGGTGGCGTTCCAGCACGTGGCTCACGACGACGACGGCAACGTGCTGACCCGTCGCGGGACGCCGGTGGTGATGACAGCCACCGTGACGATGCGGCAGACAGCTAACGGCGTCGCCGCGGCCGTGGAGTCGTTCCGCGCCCGTCCAGACGCCGAATTGCGAGGACAGGGCCGCCCGCGGATCGCGCCGGAGCGTACCCAAGAGGTCGAGACCGCTGCCCGCGACGCGTTGGGGCTGCTCACCCACCGGAAGGTCGGGTTGCTGGACACCGCTGCCGTCACCCCGCAGCAGCTCGACGAGAGCCAGTCTCTGGTGGGGCGGACCGTCACCGGACGAGACATCGAAGTCCCGATCGGCGAGTTGATGCGGGAGCTGGCCGAATCCGGGCTGGTCGGGCGCCAGCTGCAGGCACAGGCCACCGGGATGCTCACACATCACCTCACCGAGACGCTGCGCGGCCAGCTCGATCCGTCGTGGAACGTGGACCCAGATGTGGCGGCGGCGCGAGCGCTGGCCCGCGCCGGCAAGGTGGCCAGGGGCGCTCTGCGCGGGGAATACCGAGCTGGCCTTCGGCTCTGGCTTGAGGGAATGTCAGTTCAGCAGCTCACCGAGCTGCGGGCTGAGCAGCTGACACGTCCGCAACGCTTCGCGGTGCGGCAGCGCCTGGCTGAGGCGTTGTTGGCGGAGGCGACGCCGAACCTGGCAGGACCGAGCGACCAGGATCTCGCGCTGCGCGCCGAGTTGCTTCCCAGCGGGCAGATCGACCTGACGGGCTCGGGCCGCGCACTGCCCGCAGCAGCCGTCAACGAGATCGTGGAATGGCTGCACACCCGGCTCGTGGATGGCGCTGACCCGCATCGGATCCGGGCTGAGCTCGCGGTGCATCTCGGCAAGGACGCCGCGCTCGTGATCGGTCGGACCGGCGTGGTGGGCGCGCTCAGCTCCCTGGCTCGCCTGCACGAGAGTCCCGAGGCAGACCAGCAGACCCGGGCCGCGGTGGAAGACGTCACCCGCGAGGTGGTGCTGGACTACCCGCCGAGCTCGTGGCCGGAGCCTGGCGATCTCTCGTACGACGAGCGCCAGGTGCTGCCGTCGTGGAACCTGAGCGAACTGCCGCCCGCGGCGCTGGTGCTGGTGGAGCGGTTCACCCCGGGCGTCACGCCCGAGCAATCCGAATTCAGCGACCCGTACGTGGCGTTGCGACCCGGCACGCACACCGACCTGATGGAGCAGATCGCACGCGGGTTCGAGCTTGCCGCCGCCGAGCAGGCCGAACAGGGCGGCGTCACTCCCGACGCCGTCGCGATCGGCAACTGGGTCGCGGGCCCGGTGCGCCGGATGACCCAATCGCTGGACGAGGCGGCCGAGCAGCTGGACGACGTGGTGCGGATGTACCGCCTCAAAGCGGTCAAGGCACAGCAGCGCGCAAGAGCCGAGCAGGAGAAGATCGAGGCGGAACGCGATCGCACCGACCGGGGCAGCAGGGAGCGGGAGCGCAAGGCGACCGAAAACGCCCGGAAGGCCGAGAGCGCGGCGAACATGCACCTGCGGGCTGCGGGTCGCTACCAGGAGGCGCTGCGTCAGCTCCGCTCCGCGCGGGACGCGTACCAAGAGGTGGGCAACGCGCTGCGCCACCCGCGGGCTGGTCGATTCACCCCGACGGAGAACGTCGAGCACGCGGACCGGGTGCAGGAGCTGATGCTGAAGGCGACCGCCGCGTACCGGGAGTACCGGGTCGCGTGGCAGGAAGCCACCCCGACGCAGGCCGCGCTGCACGCCGCCACCTTGGTGGGGCCGTTGTCCAACATCGCTCAGCTGACCGCCACCGTGAACTGGCAGCTGGAGCAGGCCGGGGTGGACACCAGCCTCGCCGAGAACCGGGTCTCCGAGAACCAGTTGGACTCCGCTATCCGCGCCCAGTTCCGGGTGGTCGTAAACGACGGGGTGCTGATCCGGGTCGGCGCCGATGGCACGGCCGGCGAGGTCGTGCTGCGGCTCCAGAAGGGCGACCTGGTCGCAATGCCGGGAGAGAGCTCGGAGACGATCGGCGGTGAGTTGCACCAGGCAGGAAGGTCCGGCAGCACCATCAGGACCTGGGCCCGTGACTTCTCGGCAGTGCTCCCGCTGAGCAAGTGGCTCGAACTCACGCTTCAGGACGACGGCGGCTGGCAGTCCTTCGTCAAGCAGACGACGAAGTACGTGGTGCTGCGCCTCAGCGGCAGACTCGGCCGCGAAGGCACACTCAGCTCGTCCGCCGGTAGCTGGACCCAGGGCGGGGGGGTGCTGAACAACCGCGGCCCGTCCTCGCGCTTCAGTTTGGATGGCGCGTTCGTGGTGGAGGCCCGCGACCTTCAGGGAAGTCTGGTGCGGGAAAGCGTCCCGGTGGGGGACCCGCTGCAGCTGCACCTGCCGGATCTGCTCGCCGAGCCAGGCCCGGCCCCTGATGAGACGTTCGTCGTCGAACCCGGCAAGCCGCCCAAGCCGGGGTTGCCACCGGGAAGTGTGGTGGGTCTGACCGGGTTGGTGAACGCCCGGGACGCCGTGCTGGAACTGGTGGGCAACGCGAACGGGGTGGTGCGCGACCCGGACGCGATGGGTGAGTTGCGCCGCCGCGTGGACGCCCTGATCCTGGGTGACCTGCCCAGCCATCTCGACGGGCCGATCGACCGTCCGATCGTGATCGACGGGCATCGGGTGGGTTCGATTCGGCTTGAGCCGACGATCAGCCGGGTGACGCCGGTGGGCGGCTACAACGACAACTCTGAGCTGCACGGCGAGGACTTGGCGGTCACGTTCGAGAAGACCGGAAGCACCATGGGCGGCGCCCGGTCTGCGAGCCTCGAAGGCACCGTGGGGGTCAAGGCGTCGCGGGTGTCGCAGACGTCATACACCCATGGAATGGGCAGCGGCGTCGGGCAGAGCCTGACCCAAGAGGACACCGCGATCAACGTGGAGGTGTTGCGCACCCGGCAGGGCACGTACCAGGCGGACATCGCCGTGAGGGCGGTCTGGCGTCCGGTCACAGGACCGGAGGCAGACTCCGGGCCGCTGGACCTGACCGGTCTGCTGGGCGCCCCGGCGGCGGACGCGCTCCGCGCCAACTGGCCGGTGCACCAGGAGGCGGTGCAGCGCGACCAGAACGGCAACCCGTTGCGGCACCCGGACGGCACGGTGCGGCTGTCAGACGACCCGGAACCCGGCCCTCCCCCTGGCAAGAGCAACAAGGTGCCGCACTGGGCTGGCGCGTTCGCGATGTTCCGGAACATCACGGGCGTCTACGGAACCGGTGGTCTGCAAGAGCAGCTGATCGACAGCCTCACCAAGGCTGGGCTGTTGACGGGTCCGGGCGACCCGAACCTGCGCGAGGTGGCCGAGTTCTTCCGCAACAACGCCAAGCGGATGAGGGCCAACGTCAACATCGCCGAGCACGACGGGCTCCCGCTGGTCCTGGAGCGTAAGCGCAAGGGTGAGCTGCCGGAACGAGTCACCCTGCTGGTCAAGATGGACCTGGACTGGCAGAACGCAGAAGTTGTCGGTCACACCAACTGGCTGACGATGGTCAGGCTCTTCATCAACTCCGGGATCGTCTCGGTCTCGCAGACCATGAAGCGGATTCGCTCCCACGTTTTCAAGCACTCCGGCGATGTGCCGCTTCCGGGGGCGTACTCCTCGCCAGGAGAATTTTCGGGAACCCCCCGAGAGACCACCAAGGCCACCGGTCGCGCCGCTCCCAGCATGGCTAACCAGGTGGTGTTGGCGGAGGACACCGGCCAGGCCGCCGTCTTCACCGCGCCCGTCAATCTCAGCGTGGTGGAAGTGAAGCCCGACGGACGGCACGAGCCGTTGGCGACACATCAAGGTGGCGTCGCGACTGGGCTGTTCCCGGCTGAGATGCTCGCGTCCGACACGCCGTTCCAGCTGCCGGCGCCGGCGTCGCTGGCCACCCCTGATCACGTGATTCACGAAGCGGTGTTCGTCTCGATGGACAACCAGGGGATGTTGGACGCGGCACGTCAGGCCGCGCCTGACGCGACCAAGCCTGGCTCCCCGGGTGAGTTCACCGCCCGGATGGCGGTGAGCCCGACCTCGCTGATGTCCAGACTCCCGGTGTCGGCAGGGCATCAGACGGTGCTGCACGGGGACCCGGGCGCGCAGGGTCTGCCACCGGCCGCCGCGACTCTGGGGGTGCGGCTGAGCTTCGGCGGATCAACCTTCGTGGGCGCCGCGCCGATGGTGACCGGCGACATCAAGCTGCACACCGTGAACGAAGAAATCTCCCTGGAGGAGAGCAAGGGCTGGAAGATCGAGGAGACTTCCGGGCTGTCAGAGGACGCGGAAGAAGCCTCCGACATCAGCGAACCCGGGAAGGGCGGCCTGACTGGCGGCTTCCAGAGGGTCATGAACAGGGTCAAGAAGTGGTTCCAGGCCACCGGGTCCGAGAGCCTCACCATCGACACCGGGATCGCGTACATCTACGAGGTGGATGTGGACGCCGAGATCACCGGCGTCGAGCGTCGTCTGGGCCGCAAGAGCAAGACTCACCGGCCCGACCCGGTGCGCGGCAACAAGGCGGTGTACCTGCTGCCGGAACGGATCGCGCTGCAGGCGTACCTGGACGGCGAGCTGGCCGTGCCACTGGAGCAGATCGCCGACGTCATCACGCGATTCGGCAACGGCAGCCTGGAACTTGACGGGGCCCTCGCGCTGGAGCTGTTGACCCGCTACCGCGACGAGCTCGCCGCTGCCGGCAATCCGGACCTGCCGCACCTTCCGGACGCCCAGTTCGACACGGCAGAGGGGCTCGCCGCGCAGCTGGACGAGCAGCTCCTCGACCTGTTCAGCCACGTGACGTTCCCGGACGATGTGACGACCGTGGCGCAACGCGTCGACTTCCTGCTGGATCAGACCCCCGGCGCGTCCGAAGAGCAGCAGTTGCCCGACTACCTCTCCGAGGCTCTCGGGCCGACCGGGATCACCCACGTCGCGCTGCGGGACGAGCACGGCCTCCCGGTCGACCTGGCGGAGCAGGCGATGCAGATCGTGGAGTCCGTGGTGCCTGGCCGGGCGCAGGCGGACAACCCGCTGCTCGGCACGGCGCTGTACACGCAGCTGGCCGGCAAGCGGTGGGTGGGCCAGGTGGACAGCATCCTGCGGAAGCGTGGGCTCACCCTCGCGGAGGCGGTGGAAAAGGGTGTCGGGCTGCCGCTCGCGAGCATCCCGATTTACGGAAGGTTCGGGCAGCTCAAGGGTGAGGTGGAGATTGACCTGGTCGGCATGCTCAGCGGCGGCGAGCGGGGACACAGCAGTGCCACCACCGGCCAGATTGGACAGCACTACCGCTACCAGGGCGTGATCGCGTCGTGGCGTAAGGCGAAGGCGTACATCCTCAATATCGCCGGGCAGCTGGGCGGGATCGTCGGACTCGGCGGGGAGCACAAGCGCGATCGGGGCATGACGGTCTCGGTCACCAACACCCAGATGGACCGGGAAAGCTCGTTCGCCGGCACAGACACCTGGAACCAGCGGCTTGAGCTCACGTTGAACGCGCGGTTCCGGTACGCCACCGAACCAGGACGGCCAATCAGCAACGTGTGGCGCTGGACCGGGAACCTGGTGTCGGGTAGCAGGCACAGCATGATGACGTCGGTGCATGGGGCCGTGTCCAGGCTGGTGCCCAAGGGTGTGCTGCAGCCCGCGGACCCGCCCAACGCCGCCAAGCACGCGCTCACCGACCCACGTGCCACCAGATGGCTGCCGGAGAAGTTCAAGCTGCACAAGGCCGATTTCGGCAGCCTAGACGAGGCCGTGATTCGGCGGCTGGGCAAGCGTGATCTGTTCGGCCGGAGGAAAGCCAGGGCGGTCAGCAGGGAAGTGCGGCGGCGGTTCGCCGGGATGGCGTTTGATTCCGCGCTGCGGAAGTTCCTGGCGCCCGGGGGGCACCAACTCGCCGAGATCCCGATGCCGGGTGACGCCCGCACCCTGATCCGGATCCGGATCGAGGGCACCGATCCGCACGACTGGAGGCGGGAAGGGGCCACTCGCCCGAACGTGGAGCAGGGTGGCGTGCACCGCGAGCACGAGACCGCCACCGACAGCGAGTCCGCCACCCGTAAGTTCCAGGGGTCGGTCGACGCCAATCGCGCGGACGGCAGCCAGAAGGGCGGGGTCTCGGCGAGCGCGACCCTGGGCGACGAGGTCTGGGTCGGCGACCGGGACGAGACCAGCGACTTCCAACGTGGTTGGGTGTCGACCGCGAGCGCCATCGCGCACTACCACGTGACGATCGAGGTGCTGCGCCGGGACAGCGACGACAACCGGCAGGTGGTCCGGACCGTGCGGCTGCCGTACGCGGCTCGTGGCCGGTTCTACGGGACGATGCTGCACGAGGAGCTGGAAGCGCTGCGCGCGGACATGGAGACCGGGCGCGGCAGGTCGCGTTGGCAGCTCGGCGAGCAGCAGGAGGACGCCAGCCGTCTGCAGCGGGTGTTGCGAACCCTGGCTCGCCATGACATGCGGCGGCCGGTGCTCGCTCTTGAGGAGTTGCTCCCTGCCGCCTCGCAACGTCCCGAGTACCAGCCGGACAAGCCCGGCGCCGCCTTGGCGCAGGAGATCCGGGCCCGCCTGGGCCGCCGGGTCTCAGACGCATCAGTGGTGCGGGTGCGGATCACCGCGAGGTCGGCCACGTATGGGCCGCACGACGTCGATCCGATCCAGATCGCGCGGTCAGTGGCGCTTGAAGGCATCGACGTGCAGCTTCAGGTGCGGGAAGCCGGAAGCACCAACCGGGTGTACGGCGCGCTGCCCAGCGGCGACCTGGTCAGCCCGCTTCCCGACGGTGGATTCGTCTCCGCGCGGCGCACCCTCGACCCCGAGCTGGTCCGTCAGGCGAACCGGGAAGGCGTTGACCTGCGCCAGGTGTGGAGTGAGCACGCCGCCTTCTATGACTCCTTCACCGCCGCGGTGCTGTCCCAGTTGCGCAACCCACCGGATATCTACGGTCGAGAGCTGCCGCGCCCCAAGGGCGGGGCACGGGGCGAAGGCGCCGCCGCGGTGCACTCGTCTCCGGCGCCGGGCAGCGGCGCGTCGGTCACCGACACCGAGGTGCCCGGCACCCGCCACGCCAACACCCGCGCCACGGCGGATCCCGCCGCCGTCGAGGAGCGGCTGCCGGACGCGATGCAGGAACTGGTCGACAGCGGCATGGTGGCTGAGGTCCAGCGTCAGGGCCATGACACGTACCAGGTCACGCCGCACAAGGGCAGATCTTTCACGGTACGGGTGACCTCGGGCCACCTCGAGCCGAAGCTGGATCCGGTGACCGGCGAGCTGCGTGACGTGCTCGCCAGGACCATGTCGCGGCGGGACACCGCGGCCGATGTGATCCGGGGCCGCCGGGGCCACGGGCCACACCACGTGGTGGTCTCAGACCAGGCGCCGGACAGCGAGATCGACGCGGCGGTGGCGCACGAGATCCGGGAGACGATCGCCCGGAACACGGGCCGGCTGACCCGGCTCCGGAACCTTGTGTCCAGCCGGTCCTGCCCGGACGTGCTGCGGGTTGGCGGCGAACCCCACGGCAAGCTGACACCCGAGGATGAGGGCCGCATCGCTCAGCTGCGGATCCTGGCTCACAAGCTGGTCGAGACCACGGACCCGGCCGAAGTCGCGGCGCTGGAGCGGGATCTGGCCGGGACCATCGACCACCTCGGCTTGAACGAGAGCACGCCCGGATCTGATGGACGGCGAAACGGGATCGCTCCGCATCTGCCGGCGTACGCGATGGACCTGGTGGTGGCGCTCGGCGGCGCCCGGGTGGACGCGGCGGACGTGGCGACGATCGAGCGGATGGTGACCCGGCAACTGGCCGGACATGCCCAAGGCGTCGTGGTGGAACCCAGCCCGCACGGGGTCGAGGTGCTGGTGGAGGACGCCAGTCGGAACGTGTTCCAGGTCATGGTGACCAGCGGTGAGTCCTTCAACGAGACCGCCGTCCGCATCGCCGCCAGCCGCACCGGCGACCGGTACGTGGTGCGACTGCCGCGTGGGGCCCGGACCCTGGCTCTGGGCGACCAGATCGCCACCCAGCTGCAGACCGTGCTTGACCATCGTCAGCACGGCACGCCGCTGAACCCGCCGGTCGACGCGTGGGCCGCCATCCACCCGCACCACTACCACGTCCTCGACCCCACCGGCGCCCGGGTTGGCGCCGCTGGACCGGAAGCCGAGCGTCTCGCGGAGGAGCAGGCAAGCCTCGCCAATCAGCTACTCGCCAATCTCCGCGAACAACCCATCACCGCGGTGACGCTGAACCGGATGCTCACGGCTATCAGCCGCTGGCGTTTGACCTTCGCCACGGAGCAGGCATACCTCGACCCTGACGGCACGAACCCGTACCGGGAAAACCGGAGCCGGCGGGTGCGGCGTGCGCTTTCGGAGCGGTCGCTGGCGCTGGCTCGGGAAGGCGTGCTGAGGCTTGACGAGCTTCGTGTCACGCACAGTGGCGTACGACCCGGCGACGCCATGTACCGGAGGGCTGTGACCCGGTTCGCTGACGCGGCGTACGACCTGCTGCGCGACCCGTTGCTCTTCGGTCAGGAGGACGTGGTCCGCACCTTCCTGATCGCGGTGCACACC
>JBOGDL010000469.1:0-7111 GCA_050701815.1 Micromonosporaceae bacterium
CCCCGGAGCGCGCTCTCGTACCACGACTGGGCTTCGTCCAACCGCCCGAGGGAGAGCGAGGCGGTGCCGATGGCATACCGCGCGTACGCCTCGTTGTGTGGTTCGTCCAGGCGCTGAAACACCGCCAACGCGCGCCGGTACAGCGCCAGCGCCTCCTGGTGCCGGCCACTCAGGCGGGCGCAGGTGGCCACCCCGCAGGCAGCCATCGCGGCGCCGCTTTCGTCCTTGGCCTGGGTGAAGAGTGCGGCAGCCTGTTGGAAGTGGGTCACCGCCTCGTGATCGCGATCCTGATAGACCGCGAGTTGCCCCAGGCCTCGTTGCAACGCGGCTTCCGCGCGGGTGGCGCCGCCGCGTCGGGCCGCGGCCAGAGCGCAGCAGTGGGTGCGCAGCCAGTCGTCGTGGTGGCTACGAAGGTCCAGGTACGGCGTGATCGCGATGGCCAACTCCGCGGACACCCCGTCCAGGCCGGCAGCGGCGGCTTTCCCGACCGCGTTCACCAGCGTCGGCCGCTCGGTGTCGAACCAGGCGAGCGGATGGCTCAACACCTCGCGGAACGTGGTGTCGTCCGGCCTCCATCTCTCGGCGTCGCCGACCCGGCAGATCTGAATGTTGCCGTGCAGCCGGCTCGCGGCTGCCTCGGCCAACGCCAGCCAACCGGATAGCACGCGGGCCAGAGCCGCGGCCCGTTCGAGTTCCGGGACGGCTTGCTGGCTGGCGTGCAGCCGGAGCAATTGGCCGATCCGGCGCCGCGGGCCGCCCACCGTCTCGCAGGAAGTGAAGTGCACCAGGTTGGCGTCGCTCAACGCCTCCAAGACCCCGCTCACGTCATGACGGTCCAGCGCCGCGCCGACCACCCAATCTGGCCAGCCGGTCGGTGGCGGGGGGCCCAGCGAAGCGAGCAGCCGCAACGCGCGAGCCGTGTCCGGGGACAGGTTCTGGACGCTCGCGGCCAGCCCGGACATCACGTCGAGGGCGCCCAGGCGCAACTCCCCGAGCCGGCGGGACTCGTCCTCGAGCCGGTCGGCCAGCTGGCGCAGCGACGCGGAGTGATGGTGAGCCAGCTTGGCCCCGGCGATCCGCAACGCCAACGGCAGCCCGGAGCACGCACTGGCGACCCGGCCGGCGCTCTGCGGGTCGGCGGTGGTGCGGTCCCGGCCCGCGACCCGGGAGAACAGCTCCATCGCGTCCCGATCAGGCAACTCGGACAGCTCGATCTGGCGTCCGCCCGCCAGCTCCAGCAGCCGGGCGCGGCAGGTCACCAGCGTGACGCATCCTGCCGTCGCCGGCAGCAGCGGCTGCACCTGCGAGAAGCTGGCTGCGTCGTCGAGCAGCAGCAGCACCTTGCGGTCGGCGAGCCGGGAACGGTAGAGCGCCGCTCTTTCCCGCAACGTCTCCGGGATCGCCTCGGCGCTGACTCCGAGGGCGCGCAGCAGCCCGGCGAGCGCCTCTTCCGGCGCCAGCGGCGACGCGGCGCCGCCCAACTCGACGTGCAGCTGGCCATCGGGGTGGCGCCGCCGCAGCTCATGTGCGGCGTGCACCGCCAGGCTGGTCTTCCCCACCCCGGGTGGGCCCGACACCACGATCACCGTGGGCGCGGTGGACGCCGCCGCGTGGTCTGCCGCCTGGCGTACCGCCTGCAGCTCCGATGCCCGTCCGGTGAAGTCGCTCAGGTCCGCGGGCAGCTGACAGATCGGGAAGGTGCTGGCGAAGGTCGCTTGGGGGTGGTCCTCGCCGGCCAGGATCATCGCGTGGATTCGCTGCGACTCGGGGCTGGGCTCGATCCCGAGCTCGTCGTTCAACACCTGGCGCAGCTGCGTGTACGCGGCCAGGGCTTCCGCGCGCCGACCGGCGGCAAGCAGGGCCAGCAGCAGTTTGTGCCAGAGGTTCTCCCGCAGCGGATCCTCGGTCAACAGGTCACGCAGCTCGCATATCGCGGTCGAGTGGTGCGCCAGCGACACCAGCAGATCGAGCCGGGTCTCGATCGCGGCGAGGCGGCGCTCCGCCAGCTTCCGCAGCGGGGCGGACCAGGCGTCGCTGCTGGGCAGATCGGCCAGCGGGGGTCCGCGCCAGATCCGGATCGCCTGTTCCAGCAACTCCAGCGACGGCTCCTGCTGCCCGGCCCGGCTCAACTGGCTGGCGCGCCCCGTCAGCTCCTCGAACATGAAAAGGTCCAGGTGTCGGGGACCCAGGTGGATCACGTACCCGCGGGGGCGGGCGGAGATCAGCGAGCCGCCGAGCGCGGTCCGCAGCGTGCTCACGTACGTGCGCAGGTTCGCCACCGCTGAGCGCGGCGGCGAGGTGGGCCAGAGCACGTCGGTCAACAGGTCGGTGGAGACTGGCTCATTCGGGTGCAGCAGCAGGGTTGCCAGGAGCATCCGGGGTTTGGTGCCGTTCACGGGCACGATGCGTCGACCAGCTCTGACATCAAGCGTTCCAAGAATGCCGAACTCAAGCTCACCGAAAGCCATAAGGCAGCCCTGCCATCCGGGTCAGGGAATAAGTTTCGGCCCGATGCTCGGTGTATGTCCAGGGTGGAAGGGCAGCGATATGTATCCGGCCTGGAGATTTGTTGTACGCAGGATTGGCATCCTCCTTCGCACGCTTTCAGGCGTGATGAGGAGGAGATGAGATGACCACACGTGCGCTCAGTGCGTTTGGCAAGGCGGCCCTCGCGACCTGCGCCGGGCTCGCGATCGCGATCGCGATGGTGCTCGTGCCAGCGGATCGCGCCGACGCCGCTCTGACAGGCGGCCCCTTGTTCCAGATGCCATTCCCTTGTGGCCAGACGTGGAATGGCAACTCGTCCAACAGCAGTGCGCATCAGTCGTACGAGATTGATTTCAACCGCACCGACGATGTGAACGACCCGGTGGTGGCCGCGGACGCAGGCATCGTCCGAACCGCGGCACATCAAGGCTCGGTCAACCGCTACGGAAACCTGATCAAGATCGAGCACCCCGGAGGTTGGTTCAGTTATTACGCCCATTTGAACCGAATGGACGTCAGCGTGGGCGCCAGCGTGAAACAGGGCCAGCAAATTGGAATCGTGGGCAACACCAGCGCGCCCGGCAACAACATCACTCCGCACCTTCATTTCGAGCTGCGCAATGGACCGAGCTATCCGTCGAACATCAAGCCCGCGCATTTCGACGGTATTCGGTTCAATTACACGGCAGGCAGCCAGGACCTCACATCGCGAAATTGCGACGACCCGGAAGCGCTGTGCGGCGCGGGGTACGACGCGATCGACCTGGACCACCTGGACGCGAGCGGCGTGCACCACGGCACCGTCTACCTGACGTGGAACGGCACGTCCAACTGTGTGGTCACGGTGAAACACCGCAACCGCGGCGCGACCAGCACGGTGACGGCGTACATCGAGCCGGAGGGCTCCACCCGGGTGACGGACACCGGGGCGTATTTCAACTACGCCGGTCCGGTGCGCAAGGCGGCGCCTGGCTGTGTCCGTTGGGGTGGCGCGATTGGCTCCGTGGTTTACAACAGCCCATTGGAGCACTGCGGAGGTTGACGCTGAAGATCCTATTTGGCAACTTCACCAGCTATTGACACTTTTCTCCAGAAGTACTTTGCTGTGTGGTAAGAAACTGTCTACCGGGTCCGCTGTGGAGAATCTTCGCCGATTTCTCCGCGGCGGGCCGGTCTTCGGGAGGGACAGCGATGGACCACATCAGCAAACGGAATCGTCCCGGTTCCGCCGCCCGGGCATTGTCTCGACGAAACCTGCTCGGCGGCGCGGCAGCCGTGGCCGGCGGCATGATGCTGGGAGGCGCGGTTGAGCTCGGTTCACCCAAGGGGGCCGCGTTCGCGGCGCCGAACGTGCACACCCGAGGCGACTGGAACGCCCGCCCCCCAAAGTCTCCGGTCACTGTGCTCAGCCGGTTCCCCGACCACATCGTGGTGCACCACACGGCCAGCGCGAACACCACCGACTACTCGTTGTCGCAGGCGTACGCCTTGTCGCACTGGATTCAAGACCTGCACATGGACAACAACGGCTGGATTGACTCCGGTCAACAGCTGACGATCAGCCGGGGCGGCTACGTGATGGAAGGCCGGGACCGCAGTCTGTGGGCCATCGAGACCGGCTACCACGTGCTCGGCGCCCACACCGGCGGCGAGAACGACCACACCATCGGGATCGAGAACGAAGGCATCTACGTCTCGCAAGACACCACCACGATGCTCTTCGAATCGCTGGTGCAGACCTGCGCCTGGCTCTGCACCGCGTACAGCCTGGACCCGCACCAGGCGATTGTTGGCCACCGCGACTACAACGCCACCCAGTGCCCAGGCGATGTGCTCTACGCCCGGCTGCCCGAGCTGCGCAATCGAGTCGCGCAGGCGCTGGGGTGACAGTCGCGGAACCGGAGGCACGCCGTAACCCGCGGCGCTCCATTCGGAACGGAGATCGCCGCGGACGCGGCGATCTCCACACAAGGGGAGGTTCGCAGTGAAGATCCACCGCACCCGATCGGGGCGCCTGCTCGGCGCCGCGATCTCAGCCCTGGCGCTCGTCGCGACGCTGGGGCTCACCTCGCAGGCCGCGTCAGCCCAAGCCCCCGCCCAGTCCAAGTCCGGTGACATCGGCACGCAGGCCACGGTGCCTGGCATCGACGTCTCCCACTGGCAGGGGAGCATCAACTGGACCTCGGTGCGCAACGCCGGCATCCGGTGGGCCTACATCAAGGCCACTGAAGGCACGACGTACAAAGACCCGCAGTTCGGCGCGAACTACACCAACGCGTACTACGCGGGCGTGATCCGGGGGGCGTACCACTTCGCCCGTCCGGGCGTGTCCAGTGGCGCCACCCAGGCGAACTTCCTCGCCAGCAACGGTGGCGCCTGGTCAGCGGACAACCGCACCCTGCCCGCCGCGCTTGACCTGGAAGCTGGCTGTCACGGCCTGAGCCAGACCGCGATGCGCAGCTGGATCCTCGACTTCTACAACACGTACAAGGCGCGGACCAGCCGGGACATGGTCATCTACACCACCCGCAGCTGGTGGACCACCTGCACCGGCAGCTGGACCGGCATGGGCACCCGCTCCCCGATGTGGGTCGCCCACTGGGGCGTCAGCTCGCCCAGCATTCCGGCAGGCTGGAGCGTCTGGACCATGTGGCAGTACACCAGCACCGGCAGCGTCTCCGGCATCTCCGGAAGCGTGGACCGCAACCACTTCAACGGCGACATGACCCGGCTGCTGGCGCTTGCCAACAACACCCCGTGACAACTCATCGCCGATGTGACTGACACAGCCGGCCGGCCCCACGGGGTCGGCCGGCTGTGCGTTCGCGTACGCGTTTCGCCGGGTGCCGCCACCCGGTCCGAGGGCAGCCTGTGCCCCGAGATGGCTCCCTAGGGTGTCGGAGAGATGCCGGTGAGGGGAGTGCGCGGATGGTGCCGATCTGGGGACCATGGGCGGACGACACCGTGAACGACGCTTCGCGTAGCTGGTCAACCGGCACATCGACATGCCGGCTGAACTGCGAATGGCCTGAATTCCCGAGCCCGTCGAAGCGCAGCGGCGGCTGGCCGACCTGGAATGCCTGAACCTCAACCCAGCCACTAACCTGCCCAACCTTCACGTGGGGCCGCGTCTTGTGGGCGCACAGCTGCGGGATCGGGTCCGACGGCTGAACCGGGCGCGGGACATGCGGCTGGTGATTCCGCTACGGCGAACGAGCTGGGTGCGCTGGGTACGGCCAGTGAGCTTGGTGCGGCTAGTGAGCCGGGTGCGGCGCCTGGCATGCCCGGCGTTCAGCTGCGGCCCGCAGGAGCTGGTGCGGCTTGGGATGGGGACCGATGACATGGCGGTGGTCGCCGGCCACATCGCCGACCTGCTCCTACGGCGAACCGGCTGACCAGGTGAAGAGGGCGGTGCGGGCGTTTCGGCGTGATTTTCGTCAGCGTGCGTTATGCCCTGTCTTGACGGCCAGGCGAAGATAGCTCCAGCCCGGCCTACGTGTAGAGTGTGCGCTCGCGGCGCACCACCATCGCGGTCTTCTTCGAGGCCGAACAGGTAGAGTGGATCCGCGCAAGTCCGAGTGGCGGAATGGCAGACGCGCTAGCTTGAGGTGCTAGTGCCCGGTTTAGGGCGTGGGGGTTCAAGTCCCCCCTCGGACACCAGACTTATCCACACACGGGATCGGCCGCATGGTCGCTTCGACCATTTTTGCAGCGTGATCGTAGGTCATCGTGAGCCGTAATGCCTGGTAGAGATCGGCCAGGTCCTGGGGCTCAGCTTTGTTGATCACGCCCGTCATGTCGCCGATCGCGTCGACCACGGCCCGCAGCTCATCGCGGCTGATACCGCGCTGTTCGGGCACGGCCGCGAGATCAGCTTCAGCGGAGCGCTTCTCGGCGGCGGCGGCGTTGTACTGCTCCCGCATGCTCTCTGGATCCCAGCCGGCCTCCAGAGCTCTCTGGAGACGCCGCATGGTCGACTCGGCTGTGGCGACCCGCTGACGAACGGCTTGTAGATGCTCGCCGGTTCGCCGCCCGGTGTCATCGGCATCTGCCAAAACGGCGATCGTGGCGTCGCGGTGCTCGGCGGCGAACAGCCGGCTGATCCACCCATTGAGTGCTCGGCACACATGATCCTCGCGGAGGTAGACGTGCGGCGGGTGGCTGGTAGCAAGCTCCGAGCCCGGCACAAGCGTCCGGGCGGAGCAGCGGTAGAGCACGGCGTGCTTCCGGGCAGATCCCTCCATCTTCCGGCCGCACAGCGAGCACCGGAGCAGCCCACGCAACACGTATGTCCGTTTGCTGCTGACCCGGGTGCGTTCCAGAGCTGACCAGGATCGACGGCCCCCTCCGGCACGCGCCCGCATCGCGAGCTGCACACGGGTGAAGTCCTCGACGGTGACGATCGTCGGGTGGGCCGGCTCCCGGGACCGTACGACCTTGGACTGGGGAGATCGGCGGAACTTCACCACGTGCCCTGCGGCGACGTCGTCGGGGTCGAGCAGTTCTTCGACTTTCTGCCAGCGACCGTAGATCGCGTACCCGGTGTACTTCGGGTTGTCGAGAATCGCCCGGACGGTGGCGTGCTGCCAGCCGTCAGCCCGCCGGTGCCGGTTCTGGCGAGGCA
>JBOGDL010000470.1:0-4680 GCA_050701815.1 Micromonosporaceae bacterium
ACGGGAACCAGGAATCCATCCCGAAGGTGCGGGCCTCGTCCGGGATGATCGGCACAATGCGCTTGCCGATCTCCTTATCGCGCAGCAGTTCCTTCATCAACCGCACCAGCGCCATGGTGGTGGCCACGCTCTGCTTCCCGGACCCCTTGCGCACCGATTTGTACGCTTCGTCGCCGGGCAGCTGCAGCGGTTTCGTAGTGGTGCGCCGCTCCGGCAGGTAACCACCGAGCGTCTTACGGCGGTCCAGCATGTACTGGACCTCCTTGGTTTCCGCGCCCGGATGGTAGTACGGGGGCAGGTACGGATCCTTCTCCAGCTCCGCATCGCTGATCGGGATCCGCTGCAGGTCACGGAAGTCCTTGAGATCCTGCAGGGTCAGCTTCTTCATCTGATGGGTGGCATTACGGCCCTCGAAATGCTTACCGAGGGTGTAGCCCTTGATGGTCTTGGCCAGGATCACCGTCGGCTGCCCGGTGTGCTCGACCGCCGCTTTGTACGCCGCGTACAGCTTGTGGTAATCGTGGCCGCCGCGCTTGAGGTTCCAGATCTCGTCGTCGCTGAGGTGCTCCACCATGCGACGGGTGCGCGGGTCACGGCCGAAGAAGTGCTCCCGGACGAACCCGCCGGACTCGGCCTTGTACGTCTGGTAGTCGCCGTCGGGGGTGGTGTTCATCAGGTTGACCAGAGCGCTGTCGGTGTCGGCGGCGAGCAGCGGGTCCCACTCGCGGCCCCAGATCACCTTGATCACGTTCCAGCCGGCACCCCGGAACAGGCTCTCCAGCTCCTGGATGATCTTGCCGTTGCCCCGCACCGGGCCATCCAGCCGCTGCAGGTTGCAGTTCACCACGAAGATCAGGTTGTCCAGCTCTTCCCGCGCGGCGACCGAGATCGCGCCCAGCGACTCCGGCTCGTCCATCTCGCCGTCGCCCAGGAACGCCCACACCCGCTGATCGCTGGTGTCCTTGATGCCGCGGTCGCGCAGGTACCGGTTGAACCGGGCCTGGAAGATCGCGTTCAACGGGCCCAACCCCATGGAGACCGTGGGGAACTCCCAGAAGTCCGGCATCAGCCGGGGGTGCGGGTACGACGGCAGCCCGCCGCCCGGGTGGGAGAGTTCCTGGCGGAACCCGTCCAGCTGCTGCTCGGTGAGCCGCCCCTCGAGGTACGCGCGGGCGTACATGCCGGGGGAGGCGTGGCCCTGGTAGTAGATCTGGTCGCCGCCGCCGGGGTGGTTCGGGCCCCGGAAGAAGTGGTTCAGGCCGACCTCGTACAAGCTGGCCGCGCTGGCGTACGTCGAGATGTGGCCGCCCACCTCGACGCCGGGCCGCTGCGCCCGGTGCACCAGCATCGCGGCATTCCACCGGATGTACGCCCGGATCCGCCGCTCAGTGTGCTCGTCGCCGGGGAACCACGGCTCGCGCTCCGGCGGGATCGAGTTGATGTAGTCGGTGCTGGTCAGCGCCGGGACCCCGACCTGGTGCTCCCGGGCCCGCTCCAACAGCCGCAGCATGATGTAACGGGCACGCTGCCGGTCCCGGCTGTTGATCACACCATCGAGCGAGGCGATCCACTCGGCGGTCTCCTCCGGGTCGATGTCCGGCATCTGGCTCGGCAGCCCATCGCTGATCACGGGGCGCTTGCGTTCGGTGGCCACGAGGCGGGTCCTTCACATCGTCATGCAGCGTCGTCCTGCGGTCGTTCTCGTTCCATCCTGCCTGCTGCGGACGGTCGTCGTCACGTCGGCCCCGGACGGGGCGCCGCTCGCCCGTTGATTTCACCGCCGCCGCGGCTTCTGGCAGGCTCCGGTCTATGGACAGCGACGTGATCACGGTGCGCACCGGCGGGCAGCCGACGGTCCGGGACATCACCGGTGAGGTGCGGCGGTTCCTGCGGGAGCGAGGGGCCCGCAACGGTCTGGCGAGCATTTTCGTGCCGCACGCCACGGCCGGGGTCGCGATCATCGAGACCGGCGCGGGCAGCGACGACGACCTGCTCGCAGCCCTGGATCAGCTGCTGCCGACCGACGATCGGTGGCGCCACCGGCACGGCAGCCCGGGCCACGGGCGCGATCATGTGATGCCCGGGTTCGTGGCGCCGCACGCCACCGTGCCGGTCGTGGACGGTGAGCTGGCTCTGGGCACCTGGCAGTCGATCTGTCTGGTGGACACCAACGGTGACAACCCGACGCGTCAGGTGCGGCTGTCGTACCTGGCGGGGTGACGCAGATCGCCCCGAGCTTGCCCGGTCGCAGGGCACTGGTGAGCACCAGGTTCCCTGGCTGTGGTGCTGGCTGGGCAGATTCCATGTCTGCGAGCCTCAGGCCAGGTGCGATCAGGAGTCGGGCGGCTGACCTGTGTGGAGGGTGAGCCGCCCCCGTACGCTGTCCGGCATGCACAAGTGTCTACGTGTGCTAGCGGCACGGCGGCGGGGGGCGTCGGGTCCATCGGCACACGCGTCTCGGACGCTCGCGCAGCCTGGTTCCCAGATGGCGGAGCCATGGCTGGATCGACGTCGGTTCCAGCGAGGTGGAGGATGAGTCACGACAGGCCGCCGTACCAGCGTCCCTCTGGGGATGGTCCGGCGGACCCCCACGGTGAGTCCCGGCGACGGCGCCGGGCGCCCTCCGGCCACGACGGGCAGGACCCTCGTGGGCAGGAGCGGTCGTACCAGCAGAACAAATGGGAAGAGCCGCAGCCCCAAGACCCCTGGCGCGACCAGAGGCAGGCCGGCCCGCATCGCCAACCCCAGGGCCCTCCGCGGGACGGGCGACCTTCCTACCCGGATCCGCGGGCGCAGCGCCAGGGTCATCCCGGTGAAGAGCCGACGGCGACTTTTCCCACGCAACGGGGCCGTCCCCCCGGTCATGGCTGGCAGCCCGGCCAGCAGGAGCAGCCGGCGCCCTCTGGGGCCCGATCAGAGGGCTACGCCGGACGCCGGCGGCGTCGCGACGACGAAGACGACACACGGCTGCTCGACGGGCGCGGCGTGCCGGAGGCGGCGTCGCGCGCGTCGCAGAATCCGCCCACACAGGCCATTCCCACCACCCCGGCGGGTCCGCATGGCCCCCCGCCGCCGCGGCAACGCGGCCGGCGTCAAGGCCAGGTGTACGACGGTCAGCCTCAGGACCCACGGCGGCCTGCGGATCAGCGCCGACACGGACCAGCTGACCGGACCGCGGGCCATCAGGCCCACCAAGGGCCGCCAGATCAGCCCGGGCCACCCCGCCCGCCCGGGCCACCCCGGCCCCCCGGCACGCCCGGTCCGGACGGCCCATCAGGTCCGCCGGGGCGGCGTGGCGCCAAAAGGAGCGTGAAGGAGCGGATCAAGCAGAGGTTTTCCAAGGCGCCTCTGACTGGCCTTGAGAACCCTCCGGGCGACGTCGCGCGCGAACCCGGCGCCGCTGAGACGAACTCGAAGGGGGCGCTCATCACCATCATCGGCAGCGCCGGCGCGTTGGTGCTGATGATCGTGATCGGTGTGGTGTGGCTTGCGAACAGCGGGCCAGAACCTAAGTCCACCACCCCTCGAGACACGGGTCCGGCGCCCACCATCGCGCTGGCGGACTCGCCGCGCGCGGAGAAGCTGTTTCCCGAGAACTTGGAGCTGATCAAGCACCCGGAGTACAGCCGGGCCTCCGTGGGGGAGGCCGAGTGCGCCGCTGTCACCGCCACCAAACGCGCCCGACAAGCCGTCGCGGAGCACGGTTGCGAGAACGCGTATGTCGCGTCGTACGTCTCCGACGAGGAGGAGTACACCGTCACCATCGGCTACATCGACGTGGGCTCGAAGGCCAAGGCGAAGAAGGCAGGAGAAGCCAAGCAGTACGGCAGCTTCGGCGACACCGCCTTCAAGTTCCTGATTCCGGACGGCTCCGAGATCGAAGAAGACACCAGGCCGTACACCTTCGTGACCTCCGACAGGCAGTACGTCGCCTTCTCGGTGGCCCTTTATCACGATGGCTCGAACGCACAGGGCTACGACAAGAAGCTGATGGAAGAGGCCATCGCGGTTCAGGTCAAGATCTCATTCGGGGGTAAATAGAGCCAAATCACCCCCGCTGGTCAGGGCCCCTTGAGTTGAGCAAGAGTCACCCATGCCGAGAGGCGCAGACCGGCCCCCACCACAGCACAGACCACGGTCTAGCTTGGGGAAACGGGGCCAGACGTGTTCCGCAGGTGACGAAAATGAGATGTCAGGTGATCAAGATTGTGGTTCCTCGGTGCGCCACTTGCGTTCAGGCGCTTGACTGTGTGAACTACCGCTGATGGTGCTCCAGTTGGCGTCCTGGTATGGACGCTGACGAAGCGCACGGAGCTGATCACGTACCCGGAAAGAGAAGGAGGGCGCCACAGTGAGCGCGACCGCTGGTCGGGCCGATGGATTGAAGGGCCTGGCGGACCGTCTCGGAATCGAGTCGGACATGGTCGTCATGGAGGTAGGCCACGACGAGGACGCCGATCAGGAGCTCCGCGATGTCGTGGTCGAACGCTGTGGCGAACTCGTTGACGAAGACACTGACGAAGTTGTCGACGTGGTGCTGCTGTGGTGGCGGGAGGACGACGGCGATCTGGTCGACGCCCTGATGGACGCGCGAACCCCGCTCGCTGATGAGGGCGTGATCTGGCTGCTGACGCCGAAAGCCGGGCGAGACGGCCACGTCGAGCCGAGCGACATCAGCGA
>JBOGDL010000471.1:0-5794 GCA_050701815.1 Micromonosporaceae bacterium
GTGGTCGCATCCGACCCGGAGCAGGGGATTGTGCTCGACCGGTCGGCGTTCTACCCGGGTGGCGGCGGCCAGCCCCCGGATTACGGGGTGTTGCTCTGGCAGGGCGTGCAGACCCGGATCGTGGGCACCCGTAAGGGTGACGACCTTTACCTGATCCCGGCCGAAGGTGACCCGCTCCCGCCAGTCGGCGCCTCGGTGCACGGCGCGATCGAGGACGACCGCCGGACTCGGCTGATGCGTACCCATTCCGGGCTGCACGTGCTGGGCGGGGTGGTGTTCCGGGACTTCGGCGCGTTGGTCACCGGCGGCAACATGGAGCCCGGGGAGGCTCGGATGGACTTCAACCTCCCCGAGATCCCCACGGGCTTCAAACAGCTGGTGGAGGACCTGGTGAACGCTGAGGTGGCTGCGAACCGGCAGATCGAGGCGCGGATCCTGCCCCGAGACGACGCGCTGGCGATCCCGGACATCATCCGTACCCAACAGAATTTGATCCCCGGCGACGTGCCGGACATCCGGATCATCGACATCAACGGCTTGGACGTGCAAGCCGACGGCGGCACCCACGTGGCCACCACATCCCAGGTCGGCAAGGTCACGGTGGTGAAAGTGGAGAACAAGGGCCGGCAGAACCGCCGGGTGCGGATCCGGCTCGCCGACTGACCGCCCGCCAGCCGCTGCGGGGTTGAGCGGCGGATCGGTCAGCGTGGGCGCGGAAGGTCATCATTGTGAGCGCAGCGATAGGCTGCCGCCGTGGGACCTGCAGCGCGCGATTTCGCAGCCGGCGCGAGGATGTTCGGCCAAGGCTTCGCGATCATGAGGCGGAACAAGCGGCTGTGGCTGCTCGGAGCGGTGCCCGCGGCGATCGCGATGGCGCTGATCATCACCGTGATCGTGGTGTTCAGCGTCTGGGTCGGCGACTTCGTCACCTGGGCGACCCCGTTCGCCAACGACTGGTCGACCGGGGTGCGCGACACCGTACGCGGGGCGGCGAGCATCGCCCTGGTGGTGGCTCTGGTCGCGGTGGCGGTGATCACGTACAGCGCGGTGACGTTGCTGATCGGCGGCCCCTTTTACGAGTACATCGCGGAGAAGATCGAGGATCAGCTGGGGCACAAGCCGCCCGACTATCACGCCTCCTGGCTGCGGATGTTCGTACGCGGACTGCGCGACTCGATCCTGCTGGTGACGGTGTCGATCTTGTGCGCGCTGCCGCTGTTCTGCCTCGGGTTCATTCCCCTCGTCGGGCAGACCGTGATCCCCGTGCTGGCGGTCTGCGTGGGCGGCTGGATCCTGACGTTGGAGCTGGTCGGAGTGCCGTTTCACCGGCGCGGTCTGCGGCTCGGCGACCGGCACCGGGCCCTGAAGACCCGGCGGGCGTTGACGCTCGGGTTCGGGGTGCCCGCGTACCTGGTCTGCGCGATTCCGCTGGCGGCGATCGTGGTGATGCCGGCGGCGGTGGCCGGTGGCGCGTTGCTGGCGCGCACCGTGCTGGCCCCCCACGATCAGGGTCGCTTCAACGCTATGACAGCGCCGGCGGAAGGCCGCGGCCGTGGAGGGTTTTGAGACCCTGTGGCGCGAGCTGGCGCCGATCGGGCGGCACTCACGCACCACCGGGTACCGGCGGTACGCGTACACCCCCGCGGAACTCGACTGCCGGGCCTGGTTCGAGCAGGCCGCGGCGGCGCGAGGCATGCCGACGCAGACCGATCGCAACGGCAACCTGTGGGCCTGCTGGGTCCCGGGCGGCGCCGCTGAGGCCACTGACGCCGATCCGGTGAGTGGTGCGGGTCCGGTGAGTGATGCGGGTCCGGTGGGCGGCGCGGATGCGGGCTGGCCCATGATCCGCGACGCGGTGGTCACCGGCAGCCACTTGGACTCGGTGCCCGACGGCGGGGCGTACGACGGGCCGCTCGGGGTCGCCAGCGGGTTCGCCGCGATCGACGTGCTCCGGGCCCGTGGTGTGACCCCTCGCAAGCCGATCGCGGTGGTCGCGTTCGCCGAGGAAGAAGGCGCCCGCTTCGGCGTCGCCTGTCTCGGATCCCGGCTGCTGTCGGGGGCGATCGCGCCGGAGCGGGCGCGTGAGCTGGTCGACGCGGACGGCGTCAGCCTCGCCGACGCGATGGCCGGGGCAGGTCTCGACCCGGAGCGGATCGGTCATGACGATGAGGCCCTGGCCCGCATCGGCAGTTACGTGGAACTGCACGTCGAGCAGGGTCGAGCCCAGATCGACCTGGGCGCCCCGGTGGCGGTCGGCTCGGCGATCTGGCCGCACGGACGGTGGCGGCTGGAGTTCACCGGCGCCGCCAACCACGCCGGCACCACACTGCTCGAGGATCGCCAGGACCCGATGCTGACGTACGCCAACACCGTGCTCGCCGCCCGGAAGCGGGCCCGGCTCGCGGGCGCCCGCGCCACCGTGGGACGGGTGTTGTGCGAGCCGAACGGGGTGAACGCGATCCCGTCCCGCGTCACCGCCTGGCTGGACGCCCGCGCCCCGGACGAGCCGACCCTGGCCAGCCTGGTGGCGGAGATCGAGCAGGCCAGCGTGGCCCGCGCGGAACGGGACGGCACCGCGCTGGCGGTGCGCCGGGAGTCGTACAGCGGGGAAGTCAGTTTCGATGCGCACCTTTCGGGTCGACTCTCCACATTGCTGGGTGGTGCGCCGGTGTTGGCCACCGGGGCAGGTCACGACGCCGGGGTGCTGGCGCCGCACGTGCCGTCCGGGATGCTGTTCGTGCGGAACCCGACGGGGGTGTCGCACGCGCCGGAGGAGTTCGCGGAGATGTCCGACTGCCTGGCTGGTGTCGAGGCGCTGGCCGCGGTGCTCGAGGACCTGGCGGCATGACCCGGTGGCACGCCGAACGTGCCTGGCTCGGCGCCCCGCGCGGCGAGGTTGTCGGCGGGCTGGCCGAGCAGGTGCTGATCACCGTCGCCGGGGATCAAATCTCCGAGGTACGCGCCGGGGTGGCGGCGCCGCCCGGAGCGACCAGGCTGCCGGGGCTGGTGATCCCCGGTCTGGTGAACGCGCACTCCCACGCGTTCCATCGGGCGCTGCGGGGCCGCACTCACGGCGGGCGGGGCGACTTCTGGTCCTGGCGGCAGCAGATGTACGCGGTCACGCAGGCCCTGGATCCGGACAGTTACCGTACGTTGGCCGCGGCCACGTACGCGGAGATGGTTCTCGCTGGGATCACCACCGTGGTGGAGTTCCACTACCTGCACCACGCCCCGGGCGGGGTTCCCTACCAGGACCCGAACGCGATGAGTCATGCGCTACGCGCGGCGGCCCAGGACGCCGGAATCCGGCTGCGGCTGCTGGACACCTGCTATCTGCGTGCCGACGTGGATGGCACGTCGTTGCAGGGCCCGCAGCTGAGGTTCTCCGACGGCGACGCCGACACCTGGGCGGCCCGTGCAGCTGAGCTTCTCGGCGCCGCCCCCGTCCAGGGGGGTGTCGCGATCCACTCGGTGCGGGCCTGCCCACCGGAGGCGATGCGCCAAGCGGCGCAGCTCGCGGCCGACCACGGCGCCCCGCTTCACCTGCACCTTTCTGAACAGCCCCGGGAGAACGAGGCCTGCGTCGCCGCGTACGGTCGCACCCCGACCGAGTTGTGTGCCGACACCGGGGTGCTCGGTCCGGTCACCACGGCGGTGCACGCCACCCATCTCACGGACGGTGACGTGGCGTTGCTGGGCGGCACACGTACCGGCGTGTGTTTCTGCCCGACGACGGAGCGTGATCTGGCCGACGGCGTTGGCCCGGCACACGCCCTGGTCGGAGCCGGGGCGGTGCTGTCAGTGGGCAGCGACAGCCACGCGGTGATCGACCTGTTCGAAGAGGCCCGTGCGGTGGAACTCGACGAGCGACTGGTCACCGGGCGGCGTGGGCGTCACACCGCCGAGTCCCTGCTGGCGGCCGCCACCGAGGGCGGCGCTGTGGCCGCCGGCTTCGCCGGCCCTAGCCGTTCGGGCAGCTCTGGCGGCTCTCGCGACGCCGACGTCAGTCCGGAAGGCCGGATCGCTCCGGGGGCCCGCGCGGATTTTGTAGCGGTACGCCTGGATTCGCCACGCCTGGCGGGCGCGCCCACGGCTGACCCGGTCGCGGCAGTGGTGTTCGCGGCTACCGCAAGCGACGTGTCGCACGTGGTGAGCGGCGGTCAACTCGTGGTGTCTGACGGGGTGCATCAGCTGTTCGAGGACCTGCCGGCCACGCTCGACGCTGCGATCCGCGCAGTCACATGAGACCTGCCGCCGCAGCGGCTGAGGCGCTAGGGTGCCTATCGCTATGAGTAGTCACGCTGCCCCTGCGGCGGAACCCCCATCCGAGTCTGCAGATGCCCCGTCTCACGGCGCTGCCCCGGGCTCGGCCTCGGGTCTGGGCGCGGTCCCAGGTCCGGGCGCGGTCCCGGGTCCGGACACTGACGGGTCACCGGAGATGACGAAGTCGCGACCGCCGCTGTTGCTGCTCGCGATGGTGACCTTGGTGGCGCTGGAGGCGCTGCGGATGACCGGGCCGTTGCTGGACAGCGTGGTCTCCGACCACGGGGTGTTGGCGGCGGCGGGGGTCGCGCTGATCACGTACGTGTGTCCGGCGCTGCTCGGGATCCTGGTGTCCGTGGCAGGCGCCCGTAAAGCGGTGGCGCTCGCCGTGATCGGGTTGGTGGCGTCGCGGCTGGCGGCGCAGGCGATGGGGACGCCGAACCTCTGGGTGGCGGGCGCCGTCGCGGTGGTGGCACTGGGCGCCGTGATGCTGGTGACGCACTTGACGGCGTTCGCGCCCGGCGGTGCGGTGCCGGCGGTGACCGGGCTGGTGCTCGGCGGCGCCGCGGACGTGGCGCTACGTGCCCTGCTGGGCACCTGGGACCCGGTGTGGCAGCCCGGAGTGGTCGGCTGGATCGTGGTGGCAGCCGAGTGTGTCGCCCTGATCTACGCGCTAGGAGAGCACCACCAGTTGCACCCCGACCCGTATCCGGTGGGCCGGGTGGGGGCGGTCGGCGGTTACCTGGCGCTGTGGCTGTTGATTCTGGGGAGCCCGGGTTTCCTCGCCTCCGCGTCCGGGTTGAGTCTGGCGTACGCCACGGCGGCGCTGCTGGTCGGCGCGCTGTTCGCGGTGGAGGCGTTGAGTCGATCCGCGTTGCCCGGTGGTGCTGGGCGCTGGACGGATCTCTCGGGACGGTGGGCAGGCGGGTTCGCGGCCGGAATGCTCACGATCGGTGTGGCCGGCGCGTTGCTCAGCACCGGGATCGCGGCCCTGATCGCAATCCTGATCGGCCAGGTCGGCGCCGCGTTGACCTTGGCCAGGGTGCTCACCCCCGCCAAGCCGGCGTCCTGGGCCCGGGGCCGGTTCTCCGACCCGGCTGAGCAGCGGGCCGCTGAGCAGCTGGAGCTGTCCGAGGAGGAGTTCGAGGCCACCGCGGCAGCCACCTCGGACGCCATGGGCTCGAAGCTACGGTCCCGCCCCCGTAGCGGTCTCGGCGGTGGCTTCGCGACAGCGGGGCTTGCCGCCGGGCTCTGCTACGTGCTGGTGACGCTGCTCTACCAGGTGCACTACGAGATGCCACTGCCGTTCCCGAACTGGCTGATCCCGATCGGCGCGGCGGTGCTGCTCGGGGTGTTGGGTCTGGGGGAGCGTCCGTTCTCACCCCCGGGAGGGACGGCCGCGCCGAGCGACGAGCGCGCCGCCAAGCGGGGGCGGCTGGCGCCGCTCGCGGTGTTGCCGGCGATGTTGCTGCTCGCCCCGGTGGTCGTGCTCGTGACCACCCCGGCGCCGGCGCGCGAGTCGGCGCCCGCC
>JBOGDL010000472.1:0-5165 GCA_050701815.1 Micromonosporaceae bacterium
CAGTTCAGCTGACTGGGCGCCCGACCACGCTAGGCCCGCGGATAGAGCCGCAAAGACTGCGCTGAACAGCGCAGGCTTAGATCACCACGCTGACCATCCGGCCCGGCACCACGATCACCTTGCGCGGGGTGCGGCCAGCGATGAACTCCGCCACCTTCTCATCGGCCAGCGCCGCAGCCTGGACGGTGTCGGAGTCGGCGTCCGCGTCGACCTCGACCCGACCCCGCACCTTCCCGTTGACCTGCACCGGGTAGACCACGGTCTCGCCCTTCAGCAGCTCCGGGTCGGCGGTGGGGAAATCCGCGTACGCCAAGGTGTCGGAGTGGCCCAGCCGGCGCCACAGCTCCTCGGCGATGTGCGGGGCGAACGGGGACAGCATCAGCACCAGCGGCTCAGCGACTTCCCGAGGCACTCCAGCGGACGTGACCTGGGTCAGCCGGTTGTTCAGCTCGATCAACTTGGCGATCGCGGTGTTGTGGCGCAAGGTCTCCATGTCTGTCCGCACCGCGTCGATCACCCGGTGCAGCAGCCGCCGGGTCTCCTCATCCGCCGGCGCGTCGACCACCCGGCATTCGCCGGTCTGCTCGTCCACCACGTTGCGCCACACCCGCTGCAGGAACCGGAACGAGCCGACCACGGCGCGGGTCTCCCACGGCCGGGACACCTCCAACGGGCCCATCGACATCTCGTACAGCCGGAAGGTGTCGGCGCCGTACTCGGCGCACATCGCGTCCGGGGTGACCACGTTCTTCAGCGACTTGCCGATCTTGCCCAGCTCCTTGGAGACCGGCTCGCCCTGCCACTGGTATCCGTCGGCTTCCTCGACCACTTCGGACGCCGGCACCGGGAAGCCGCGCTCGTCCCGGTAGACGTACGCCTGGATCATGCCCTGGTTGATCAGCTTGCGGAACGGCTCCGAGGACGACACGTGGCCCAGGTCGTGCAGCACCTTGTGCCAGAACCGGGCGTACAGCAGGTGCAGCACGGCGTGCTCGACGCCACCCACGTACAGGTCCACACCGCCCGGGTCGCCGTCGCCACGGGGCCCCATCCAGTACCGCTCGTTCTCCAGGTCGACCAGGCGCTCGGAGTTGGTGGGGTCGAGGTAGCGCAGCTCGTACCAGCAGGAGCCCGCCCAGTTGGGCATGGTGTTGGACTCCCGACGGTACGTCTTCGGCCCGTCACCCAGGTCCAGCGTCACCTCCACCCACTCGCTCGCGCGCCCCAGCGGGGGCTCCGGCTCGGTGTGCTGGTCGGTCGGCTCGTACGTCTTGGGCGAGAAGTCGTCCACCTCGGGCAGCTCCACCGGCAGCTGGTCGGCCGGCAGCGCGATGGGGCCGTGCTCGTCCCACACGATCGGGAACGGCTCGCCCCAGTACCGCTGCCGCGAGAACAGCCAGTCCCGCAGCCGGTACGTGACCGCGCCCTCGCCGCAGCCATGCTCGACCAGCCAGTCGGTGATCTTCCGTTTCGCGTCGGCGACGCCCAGCCCGTCCAGGCTGATCCCGGGACCGGACGAGTTGATCGCCGGACCCTCACCCAGGTACGCCTTGCCATCGAAGCCCGCAGGCGGCTGCACGGTGCGGATGATCGGCAGCTCGAAAGCCTCGGCGAAATCCCAGTCCCGCTCGTCCTGCCCGGGCACCGCCATGATCGCGCCGGTGCCGTACCCGGCCAGCACGTAGTCGGCGATGAAGACCGGGACCTTCTCGCCGTTGACCGGGTTGGTCGCGTACCCGCCGACGAAGACCCCGGTCTTCTCCCGGGACTCCGCGGTGCGCTCGGCGTCGGAGGCCATCGACGCCTGCAACCGGTACGCCGCCACCGCTTCCGCCGGGGTGGCATGCCCGCCGGTCCAGGTCAACGGCGTGTTCGCCGGCCACGAGTCGCCGACCAGCGTGTCGACCAGCTCGTGCTCGGGCGCCAACACCATGTACGTGGCCCCGAACACGGTGTCCGGCCGGGTGGTGAACACCCGGATCACACCGTCACCCGCCGGCTGGTCGGCCCCGCCGGACACCGGGAAGTCAATGTAGGCGCCCTCGGAACGGCCGATCCAGTTGCGTTGCATCAGGCGCACCGGCTCGGGCCAGTCCAACCCGTCCAGATCCTCGATCAGCCGGTCCGCGTACGCGGTGATCCGCATCATCCACTGCTTCAGGTTCTTCCGGAACACCGGATAATTGCCGCGCTCGGAGCGGCCGTCGGCGGTGACCTCCTCGTTGGCCAGCACCGTGCCCAGCCCGGGGCACCAGTTCACGGGCACTTCGGAGGCGTACGCCAGCCGGCGCTCGTCGACGATCCGGCGCTGCTCGGCCCGGGTCAGCTCACTCCACGCCCGACCGTCCGGCGTGGACCGGGTTCCGGCCGCGAACTCGGCCTCCAGCTCAGCGATCGGACGGGCCTTGCGAGCCTCGACGTCGTACCAGGAGTTGAAGATCTGCAGGAAGATCCACTGGGTCCAGCGGTAATAGTCCGGGTCCGTGGTGGCGAAGCTGCGGCGCTCGTCGTACGCCAGACCCAGCCGGCGCAGCTGGGCCCGGTACCGGACCATGTTCTCCTCGGTGGTCTTCCGCGGGTGGGTGCCGGTTTGCACCGCGTACTGCTCGGCGGGCAGCCCGAACGCGTCGAAGCCCATCGGGTGCAGCACGTTGTAGCCGGTCATCCGCTTGTACCGGGTGTGGCAGTCGGTGGCGATGTAGCCCAACGGGTGCCCCACGTGCAGCCCGGCCCCGGACGGATACGGGAACATGTCCATGCCGTACAACTTGGGGCGCTTCGCCAGCTCTGCCCGCGGGCTGCCCGCAGGCTCCGACAACGGCCCGACCGGGTTGGGCGCGTGGAATGTGCCGTGCTCGGTCCACCAGTCCTGCCAGTGGGTCTCCAGTCGCGCCGCCATCGCGGCGGTGTACCGGTGCGGCGGCACGTCGGCGACGCTCTGACTGCCCTGGGTCGTCTCACTCATCGTCGTCTTCTCCGTCAGTGGAATCTCAACGGCTTGCTAGGACTGCTGGTCTGCTGCCCGGCTCGGCTGGCCGGCGGCCGGGCCGGCAGGTGGCGGGCGAGCACAGCACGCCAGCCCCGCGAACACGAAAAAACCCCTCGGGTCACGAGGGGTCGCCGTGCTGGTCGCGTGTTACCGCGTCAGCACGGCGTCGTAAGGAGCAGGCTCCGCATGCGCATGCCGGCAAGTCTACGCGGTGTTCCGACTTGTGCGCATCGCACCATGTCTCCCATGCGCGCAGTCGCTGGTGTGCTCGCCGAGCACGTCCGCACCGGGGCGCAACGTGATGTCATGGTCACCCCCAGCGCTGTCACAAGCTCGTGACCTTGGCGACGCACGCGTGATGGAACCGTTTCCGAAACTTGGCCGCCCAGGCGGCTGTGAGCTCGTCGCTAGCCTGGGAAGATGCGAATTGGTTGAGGTGGGTGGGGAAGGCGGCATCGTCGGCGGCACGCCGCCGACTGCTCCTCAACCATCGGGCAAACCGCCCGGACCGTACGAGGAGGAGCATGTGACGGCCCAGCACACCTGGAGCGACACCAGCCAGCCGATGCCTATCGATGAGATCAAATCGCACGCCGAGAAGATCGCGCAGAACATCGAACAGGTGATCGAAGGCAAGTCCTCCACCGTACGACTCGCGCTCTCGGTGCTGCTCGCCGAAGGCCATCTGTTGATCGAGGACGTGCCCGGGGTGGGCAAGACGAAGCTGGCCAAGGCTCTGGCCAGGTCTGTGGACAGCACCGTCCGGAGGATCCAGTTCACCCCCGACCTGCTGCCCAGCGACGTGACCGGGGTCAGCGTCTACAACCAGGAGGACAAGGACTTCGAGTTCAAGCCCGGCGCCGTGTTCGCCAACTTCGTGGTGGGCGATGAGATCAACCGGGCCTCGCCGAAGACGCAGTCCGCGCTGCTGGAGTGCATGGAGGAGCACCAGGTCACCGTCGACGGCCACACGTACCCGCTGCAGAGCCCGTTCATGGTGATCGCGACACAGAATCCGATCGAGATGGAGGGCACGTACCCGCTCCCTGAGGCGCAGCGGGACCGCTTCACCGCCCGGATCGCCATGGGGTACCCCGACCCCCGGGCCGAGTTGGAGATGCTCAACCTGCACGGCGCCACCGATCCGCTGCATGCCCTTCCCGCGGTCTCTGACGCGGAGACGGTGCGGGCGCTGATCACGGGGGTGCGTGCCGTGCACGTCGCCGAGCCGGTGAAGGTGTACGCGGTCAATCTGGTCAACGCCACCCGGGAGTCCAGCGAGCTGCGCCTCGGCGCCAGCCCACGCTCCTGCCTGCACCTGCTGCGCACGGCGCGGGCGGTCGCCGCCATCGACGGCCGGGACTACGTGCTCCCCGACGACTTGCAGACCCTCGCGGCGCCTGTGCTGGCGCACCGGCTGATTCCCACTCCCGAGGCTCAGCTCGCCAGGCGCACCGCGGAGGCGATCATCGCCGATCTGGTGCATCGACTGCCGGTGCCCCACACCCGCGGCACCACCCACCCGAAGGGGCCGCAATCCAGCGTGGGCCAACCCTCCGCCGGTCCGCCCACCGCCGGCGTCGCCGGGCACAGCGCGAATTCGAGGCATGGCGCCGTCGACCACACAGCAGGCCTGAGGCTTCCGGCGCCGAGCGCCGCGCAGCATCCGCACAACCCGCATCGGACACGCTAGTGCGGCAGGCGATCCGGGGGCTGACCACCCGAGGCCGCTCGTTCCTGGCCGCGGCGCTGGCCGCCGGCCTGTCCGCGGTGGTGTTGGGCGAGGAAGACCTGCTCCGGATCGCGGTGCTGCTGGCAGCGCTGCCTGTGCTGGCGTTGCTGGCAGTGGCTGGCGCTCGGTACCGGCTCAGCTGCCATCGGGCGCTGCAGCCGCACCGCACCCCGATGGGCACCACAGTCCGGGTGCTGCTTCGGCTGCAGAACACGTCCGGGTTCCCCACCAGCACCCTGCTGCTTGAAGATCACCTGCCGTACGCGCTCGGCAGCCGGCCCCGGCTGGTGCTGGAACGGCTCAGCGGCCGATCCACGAGCACGGTCGCGTACGTGATTCGAGCCGAAGCCCGCGGCCGCTACCGGATCGGGCCGTTGCAGGTGCGGCTGAGCGACCCGTTCGGGCTCTGCGAGCTGGTGCGCGCCTTCCCCACCGTGAGCAATC
>JBOGDL010000473.1:0-1539 GCA_050701815.1 Micromonosporaceae bacterium
CAACGTTGATCATGTAATCGGGGTGGCGGATCTCTGAGCCGACGGCGAAACCGAGCTGGTGGCGGGGTCACAGCGTTGCTCGTGGCTGCGGCGGGCAGTGGCTTGGTGTCGTCGCCAACAGGGCCCACTGACCGCTTGACTGCCTGGCGTGTCACATGTGTGTGGCACGCTGGCCAACCTCCTGACACAAACCGGCCGCAGCGTAGTGGGTCAGTCACGTAAGGGATAGGTTCATCGGGCACCCAACCAGGGAAAGGCGCTATGAAGCTTCTTCTCACTTCGGCTGGCGTCAAGAACGCGAGCATCCAGGATGCGCTGGTCGACCTACTGGGCAAACCGATTGCCGAGTGCAACGCCCTCTTCATTCCCACCGGGGCGTACGGCATGCACGGCGTAGGCAACGTCGGCGCATGGGGGTTCATCAACGGCAAATCCAACACCCCGATGTGCGAATTGGGGTGGAAGTCCCTGAAGGTGCTGGAGCTCACCGCGCTGCCCAGCATCGATGAAGGGCTGTGGGTCCCCAAGGTTCGCGAGACGGACATCCTGCTGGTGGGAGGCGGAGATGCCCTGTATCTGAGCTACTGGATGCGCCAGTCCGGGCTGGCAGACCTGTTGCCGTCGCTGCGCGAGACGGTCTGGATGGGATTCAGCGGCGGGAGCATGGTGATGACCCCCAGCATCGGTGAGGACTTCGTCGGCTGGAAGCCACCCACCGGCGGCGATGAAGCGCTCGGCGTGGTTGATTTCTCGATATTCCCGCACCTGGATCACCCGGCGATGCCGGAGAATTCGATGGCTGATGCAGAACGATGGGCCGCCGGCATCCCAGGTCCGGCGTACGCCATTGACGACGAGACCGCCATCAAAGTGATCGACGGCGAACTCGAAGTCATATCCGAGGGGCACTGGAAGCTGTTCACCCGATAACACCGAGAGCCTTCTAGCGCCGTGTTCGTGTCAGTCCCGCGCCGCGCCCGGCCGCTGCCCACACCCGTGCGGCATGTGGGCAGCGGTCGGGCCCGGTGTTAGCTGCGAGTGAACCAGGACGCGGTGGCGTCGTTGCGGTAGAAGGCCGTCAGCGCCTGGGTGACCTTGGCCTTCCCGGACGCGCTGGGGTGCACCCCGTCGCTCTGGAAGTCGGCGCAGGACCATTCCATTCCGTCGCTGCGGCCGGGCGTACCGCCGGGGGCATCGTCGGCGCCGAGGCCGTCGGCCCAGAGGTAGGGACCCCAGGCGAGCCAGGGGGCGGGAGCGTCTGCGCTGTTGTACGCCAGGCGTGGGTCGCCGGAGATCTGGTCTCTGATCAGCCATTTCACCGCGAACGCCTGCTCGTACGCGCCCTTGCCCCGGGCGGCGGTGGAGTAGTCGCCGTAGCTGCGGCTGGACAGGTGCACGATCCGCAGGTTCGGATACCGGCTCTTCGCGATGGTGACGATGTCGCGTAGCGCGTCGCGTAGTTGTTGCGCCCCGCCGGGGAAGGCGCCGAGCCCGTCGCCGGCGAACTGCTGCTTCAGCCAGACGGTCTGCACCTGCCTC
>JBOGDL010000474.1:0-7600 GCA_050701815.1 Micromonosporaceae bacterium
CGCTTGACGAACGGAGGCCGTTGACCGTGACCTGTGACCTGGCCCGACCTCTTGTGAGCCTGATCATCTGACATGGTTCCACCGTTTCCAGGGGCCGGTGCGGTCAGCGTCGCGTCGCGGGTCGGCAACGCCTTGGCGAACGAGGCGGCACGGCTGTCTGAGGTGATGTCCACGCTGCCGGAACCGGCCTTCGACTGGTCGACCGGGTGCCCGCCGTGGAACGTTCAGGAGCTGTTCGCCCACGTCCACATGGGTGTGGCGAGGATATCCACGGCTCTCACGCAACCCACGGGGCCAGGGCCGCTGATCGACGCGGCTCGCTATTACCGTCGGGACCACCGGTTCTCGCCCGAGACGGACGCGGAGCGGATCGCCAGCGCGCAATGCGCCGCCGCGTCATGGGCCGGCGGGCGTGCCCTGGCCGCCGCCTTCGACCGGGATTGGCGGCACGCGCTGCAACTGGTTGCCGCCGAAGCGCCGGGACGGACCGTCAGCACCCGCCACGGCGACCTGATGCCGCTTCATGAATTCCTGATCACCCGGGTGGTGGAACTCGCGGTGCACGGTCTTGACCTGGCCCTGGCGCTTCGTCGCCCGCCCTGGCTCACTGACGACGCGGCGGCGGTGGTGACGGAGCTGCTGATGGGCGGGGTGCGGGCGGGCCCGGCGGGATGGGATCAGCTCACCCTGGTACGCAAGGCGACCGGTCGCGAGCCGGCATCAGAGGCTGAGATCGAGCAGCTACGCCGCGCCGGAGTGCGGTGGCTGGCATTCCAACCCTGATCGATCCCGGGCCGCGGCTCGCCGGTCCGCTGATCCGCGGCGTCCGAGTCCGTCTTGTGCGGGCGTTGCCGGGTCATGACAGGAGATGCGCGTTGACCTCACGCACCGGCGCGGCGAGATCCGACAGCTCGATCACTTCGACCCCGTCCCGCCGCAGCATCTCGTCTCCTTGGCCGTCGACGAAGCGGGTCGGCTCTCGAAGCGCGTACACGACTCGGCGTACGCCAGCAGCGATGATCAGCTCAGCGCAGGTGCGGGGACGGGACGCGCGTGCGCCGCACGGTTCCAGCGAGCTGTACATGGTGGCGCCGGCGAGCCGCGGGTCAGCGGGGTCCACTTTGCGCAGCGCCGCCTCTTCGGCATGCTCAGCAGGGTCGGCTTCCCGGGAGAAGCCGGTTGCCAGCTCGGCCCCCTCGGCGTCCACCAGCAGCGCGCCCACCGAGAAGGCTGTCGTCGACGGCGGGCACCGCCGTGACAGCTCGATGGCACGGCTTAGCTGCTCGCGATCCGAGGCGTGGCCGCGAGGCTCGGAGCGGGTCGGCGCGGGCCGCAGGTCGTAGCGCAGCAGCACGCAATCGCTCACCGCGCGGCTTTGCAGCAGTCGCATCCGGCCGGCGGGAAGGTGGCCGCCCGCTCCGCCCACGCCGCCCGCGCCGCCGTGCGCCGAGTGCGCCGGCCGACCGCCTGGCGCCCAGTGCGGCGCGGTGGGGTCCCCGACGAACACCGGCGCCACCACCAGCTGCAACTCGTCCGCGAGCCCATCTTTCAGGAACCATCCGAGGATCTGAGCGCCGCCTTCTGCCATCAGCCGCCGGACTCCCCGGCTGGCGAGGTGGTCCAGCAACCAATCCAGCCGGACCGGGTCCCCGGCGTCGATCACCTCACCCCGCCCGCGCAGTTCCGCCCGCAGCTTCGGGGCCGCGGGGCTCGCCGCGTACACCAGCTTCTCGGCGTCGCCGGCGGTGAAGAAACCCGCGTCGGGGTCCAGGTCGCCGCTGCGGGTGACGGTCACCTTCATCGGGTGTGGCGCCTGGCTGCGAGCGGCTCGCTGGGCCTGCCGCGCCGACGAGCGCAGCACCAGTCGGGGGTTGTCTTTGCGTACGGTGTTCGCCCCGACCAGGATCGCGTCGCAACCCGCGCGCACCTCGTCAACCCGGTCGAGATCGTCCGCCCCGGAGAGGATCAGCCGCTGATCGGTGGCGTCGTCCAGGTACCCGTCAACCGAGATCGCGCAGCTGAGCACCACGTACGGTCGAGCGCCGCGGTCGTCGTCCTTGCCCACACTCCAGACAGTAGGCGTTGACCTTGGGCGCCACAGCGCGCCAGGGGTGGCGCGGTGGGGTTTCCCGGCGTGGGGCGCCTCCAACGCCACACCGCGCCGTGGCGGGCGGGGTTCAACGCGGCGGCAGCGGCGGCGGCGCCAGCCGGGGGCGAGCCGGTGGCGCCGGGGCGTGCGCCGGTCGTAGCGTGAGCTGCTCCAGCGCCACCGCGATCGCCCGTTCCAGCTGCGGGTCGGCGCCGGCGGCGTAGTCCTGCGGCGCGACGTCCACATCGATGTCCGGGTCAACGCCGTGGTTTTCCACCCGCCAGCCGACATCGTCGAACGTGAACGAGAACTCCGGCTGCGTGGTGAGGGCGCCGTCAGCCAAGGTGTGCCGCGGCTCGAACCCGATCACGCCACCCCAGGTGCGCTTGCCCACCAACGTTCCCAGGCCGAGCATCTTGAAACCGTGGCTGAACAGGTCAGCGTCCGAAGCGGAGTGCTCGTTGGCGATCGCGACCAGGGGCCCCCGTGGTGACTCCTCCAGGTACGGGACCGGCATCCCCCAGCGCGGGAAGTCGTACCCGATGCGGCGCCGGGCCAGCTTCTGCAACAGCAGGCCCGAGATGTTGCCACCGCCGTTGAATCGCACGTCCACGATCAGCGCCTCGCGATCCAGCTCCGTCAAGAAGCCGCGGTGAAACTCGGCGAAGCCTTTGTCCATCATGTCCGGGACGTGCAGGTAACCGACCCGGCCCTGAGTGCGCTCGTGCACCAGGTCGCGATTCGCCCGCACCCAGTCCCGGTGCCGGGCGGGACGCTCGTCCGCCAGCGTCCGCACGTCGCACACCCGCGGCGCCCCGTCGCCTCGCCGCGTGGTCAGCCTTACCTCCTGATCGGCCTGATTCACCAGCAGCTCACCCGGCGTGACCAGGGTCGCGCCGTCGGCTCGAAGACCCACCGGCTGGCCGTTGATCGCCAGAACCACATCGCCCTCGCGTACGTCGACTCCCGGCCGGCGCAGCGGCGACGCGGCGGCGTCGAGGCCGGGGTCACCGCGCAGCACCCGGCCGACCCGGAACCGCCCGGTGTCTCGATCGTGCTCCCAGTCCACGCCTAGAAAACCCTGCGCGTAGTCCGGGCCCTGGCGGTACTCACCGCCACGTTCATACGCGTGCGAGGTGCTCAACTCGCCCTGCATCTCCCAGAGCAGATCGGAGAGTTCTGCACGGGTGCTGACCCGACCCACCAGCGGCAGATAACGCTGGTACGCGGCGTCCCAGTCGACACCGGACATGTCCTGTGCCCAGAAGTGCTCCCGCTGCAGCCGCCACGCCTCCCGGAACATCTGCCGCCACTCGGCCTCTGGCAGCACCGAGACCTTCACCCGGGACAGGTCGATCCAGCCGGAGGCTCGGTTGTGCTGGTCGGAGTCGTCCGGCTTGTGTCCCGCCTTGATCACCCGTAGCCGGTCCCAGAGCCGGTAGAGCACGGTCTTGTGGTCGGGGCTCAGCCAGAAGTCGTCCAGCTCCTCGACCAGCCGATCCGACTCCTGTTTGTCGAAGTCGTACGCCTCCAGCACACAATGACCCGTGTCGTGAGCGCCCTCCACCGGGTGCACGCTGAACAACGCCTTTCCGGTGACGCCGGCGATCCGGCGGTACCGCCCCTCGGGAACCGGGAACGGCGTCGCGCGGAGCTCGATGTCCTCGAAGTCGATCTCCACTCGCGAGCGGGCTTCCGGCGCAGCCGAGCCGTCGCGTCCGGTCGTGGGGTGATCGGTGTCCAACGGCCTGGCCGACGGGGTGAACGGGGACGGAGTCTCGGCCCGCAGCGTGATCGCGTACGGGCGGGCGCCGAGCGGGAACCCGAGGTCGAACTGCAGCTCGTCGTGCACCGGGGTGAACTCACGTTGCCCGATGAAATAGAGATACTTGCCGTCCGGGTCGAACGCGGGGCAGCGGTCCCGCAACACCGGCTCAGTGACCTGCCAGATCTGATCATCGGGGCTGTCGGGGCTGTCGGCGTGCTCGGCGGGGCGGCACAGCTTGATCGCGCTGGTGAGCAGGCCGGTGCGGCAGGCGTACGCCAGCCACCTGCCATCCGGTGACCAGGCGAGATCCTGCACCTGCCCGTGCGGGCTGTGGTCCACCCGCCGGGCGGTCGCCGTGGGTGGCGGCGGCTCCCCGCCAGGCTGCTCTGGCAGCGTGTTGTCCGGCGGCGCGGTGTGCTCTGGCAGCGCGGTGTGCTCCGGCGGCGTGGTGCGCTCTGCCGATTCGGTGCGCTCTGGCTGTGTCAGGTCTCCCGGGCCCGGCAGGTTGATCAGCCACAGCTCGTTGCGGTGGTTGGCGACGGCCGCCTGATCGGCCGTGGGTGACACCGCCAGCTCGGTGACGCGTCCCAGGTCGAGGTCCCACGCCAGCTCGGCGCCGTCGGCGTCAAGCAGGGTCAGGCGCTCCTGCTCGGATTCGTCGCTGGCTGCGGCGAGCAGTCGCTCGCCATCGTTCAGCCAGGTCAGCAGCCGGTATCTGACCCCGTCCGCGGCGCCGTGTTGCACCACGGGCCCCTCCCAGGCGCCGAACGAGAACGCCTTGCCCCGACTGGCGATCGCCAGGCTGCTGCCGTCCGGGCTCAAGGTCGCGCTGTGCAGATGCTCGTCGGCGGGAACGTACCTGCGGTTGCGTTGGGTGCGGGAGCTTCCGGGTTGGATCGCGAGCCGGCGTGGCGCGTCCGGAACGTCCAGCGGGCCCGCTGGACCAGTGCCCGTCGAATCGCCGTCGCGCCCGCTCGGTTCGAGCAGGTAGAGGTCTCCGGCGCACTGGTAGACCAGCCGGCGTCCGTCACTGGACAGGTTCCGGGCGTAGTAGTCGTGGTGGTCGCTGTGGCGGCGCAGGTCGCCGCCGTCGAGGGCGCAGGAATAGACGTTGCCAACCCCCTCGTGATCGGACAGAAAGTAGATCCGATCGCCCACCCAGCAGGGGTTGGCCAGGTTGCCGGGTAGCTGTGCCTGCTGCGGCTTCTTGGGCCGATCCGAGTCGGCCCCGGGGTCCCGCCGGTTCAGCAACCGGGTGAACTCGCCGCTGCCGTCGCGGTCGATCCACAGATCCCCGGCGCCGCCGCCCCGGTATCGCTTCCAGGTCGCGGGCTCCGTGGGGTGCCGTCCGAGCACCACTCCGCCATCCGGCCCGTACGAGATGGTGTGCGCGTGCCCCACCGGCAGCTGCTCCGGCAGACCGGCCCCGGGCCAGATCTGGAACAGCCGGGAGTCCTGCCGGTGCGGCTGGCCCGCGTCGCTGGCGTACACGATCGCGCCGCCGTCGGGGCGCCAGCCAACAACAGTGACCTCCTCGCCAGCCTGGTATGTGAGCCGGCGCGCCATCCCGCCCTGTGCGGGCATCAGGTGCACCTCAGCCGGGCCCTCGTCGCATCCCAGGAAGGCGAGCTGCGAGCCGTCCGGCGACAACCGGGGCCAGCTCGCCTCCGCGACACCGGCGGTGAGCCGCCAGGCGCGTCCGCCCTCCGCCGACACTGTCCACAGGTCGTCCTCGCAGGCGAACACGATCGTGTCGCGACAGATCGTTGGGAAACGCAGATAGCCGGAGCCGTCGCTCGTCATGGAGTTCTCCCCTTTGGTGAATGCCGGACCTGACGCGGCCCGCCCGGTCGGCGACCCGATCTCACAGCGTGGTGGCGAACAGATTCCAGAAGGCCAGCCCTGCCAGCGAGAACATCCCCGCCATGCCCGCCACCGCCAGCGCCCAGGTCTGCACCAGCAGGGTCCTGCGGAGGATCCGGTGCTGCCGCGGGATTTCATCGGCGCCGCCCGCGGGCATCCACGCCAATGGTCCGGCGCTGGGGTCCAACTGCGGCTGGGCGAACCCCCAGCCATGGCGGCCGGTGAGAGATCCTTCGGCCAGCCAGCGCACCGGCTCCAGCAGCAACGCGTCGGGAAGGTCCAGGCCGGAGCCGAAGTAGTTGACCTCGCGGGCGGTACGGTCCAGGGTCCGCATCGGGTTGCCCCAACCCACCCAGTTCAGCCAGTCGCGCACCTGGTCGCCGGGGACCGAGCCGGGACCGAAGCCATTGGCGAGCGGCTGCCCGACCGTGGTGCGCCGGATCGCGTCGATCTTGGTCACCACCACAGCGACCCGGTCCAGCTTGCCGCCGTCAGGACGGGTGCGCAGCGCACCCACCAACCGGTCGATCACGTGTGCGGGGTCCTCGGCTGAGGACGTCACGTCGGACAGGGCTCGGGTTTCGGTTGCGGTCAGCGAGCGGCGTACCCCTTCCAGGGACAACGGGTCGACCACCAGCAGCAGGGTGTCCGCGTGGTCCAGGTATCGCTGCCAGCCGATCCGGTCGGCGCTGGTGTAGTGCTCCCCGGGCGGGTCGAACAGGTACATCAGGCACCGTCCGGCGCCGGTCAGCTCCACGTCCAACGTGGTGGCCTGGGGGAGTTCCACCGGGGTGCGGGGCGCCTCCTTCCCGGCGCGCAACGCGGCGAGCCGGGACGCGAAGGCCTCGGCCTCGTCGGGGTCGGCAAACCGCACCCGCCCGGCGTGTTGGCGCAGCGCCCCGACCGCCAAATGGGTGTACGTGCTCTTGCCCGCGGCCGGGCCCCCGACGATCGGAAGGTGCACCAGCGGGGCGTGGCCGATGCTTCCCGGAAGCGGGCGATGACAGTGCGGGCAGGCGGCGTGCAGGCGGTTGCGTCCCAGCAGCACCGATGTCGGCAGCAACGCGCCGCAGCGACAGACGCGGCGCAGCACGCCGTGCCGGCCCGCGGCGAGCTTGCGATGCGCCGCGCCGCAGCGTGAGCAGGCGTGTTCTGGTCGGGTGAAAGACCGGTAGCAGCCCGGGTGCGGGCAGGCAGGCCGGGTACGCCGCACCGACACCAACAGCCCGTCGAGTCCCCGGACCGCCGCGACGCCGAGCAGCTGCGCGCCCCCCGCCACCGCGACCGTCGCCGCCTGACCAGCGAAGACCAGCGCCATCACCACCAGGCAGCCCACCGCCCCGGTGAGCAGGCCGGCCGCCACCACCAGCCACAATGGGGCCAGCGCGAACGCCTGCCAGCCACCCAGCAGAGCCTTGGTGGCGCCCGCGCCCAGCAGCATCGCGGGACGGCTCGCTGTGCTCAACGTGTCTGCCAGCACCGCGAGGTGATCGCGCCACACCTGGGTCACGAGATAACGGGAGAACGCCGGCTCATCTGAGTCCGGCGGCGCCGGGGACGGGCCGTCGGTGTGCCGCGAGGTCAGCACCCGCCACGAGCTGCCCAGCAAACGCACCGTGAACCCGGTGACCGCCGCGACGAACACCATCCCCGCGGTCACCGCCAGCGCAGGCCACAGCACCCACCACAGAAACACTGTGGCGACCCCAAGCAGCACCAGCACCGGGATCCGCATCTCATCTCCTGGCCGGTCGCCGGAACACCGCGCGCCAGCCGCCCCCGTTGGCGTCGACCAAGGCTCGCAACTCGTCTCCGAGTCCGGGGCTGCGGCTCTGCAGCTCGTGGTGCACCCGCCGGAACGCGAACGGACGCCGGGCCAA
>JBOGDL010000475.1:0-8540 GCA_050701815.1 Micromonosporaceae bacterium
CTGCTGGACAGCTACCACACCGAACGCCACCCGGTGGCCGCCGACGTGCTGGACAACACCCGCGCGCAGGCCGAACTGCTGTCCCTCGATCCGGGGCCCCGGGCCGTGCGCCGGCTGCTGGCGCAGCTGATGGACTTCGAGGAGGTGAACCGGTTCCTGATCGAGAAGATCACCGGGATCGGGATCCGGTACGACTTCGGCGACGGCCACGAGTTGCTCGGCAGACGGCTGCGGGACGTGAAACTGAAGCGCGGCCGCCTGTTCGAGTTGATGCACGGCGGCCGCGGGCTGCTGCTCGACCAGACCGGCCAGCTTTCGGTGGCGGGTTGGGCGGGTCGCATTGACCACGTCGTCGACGTCAGCGAGGAGCTGGACGTGCCCGGCGTGCTGCTGCGGCCGGACGGCCACGTGGCCTGGGCCGGTGAAGACCAGCAGGATCTGCTCGACCAGCTGCCGACGTGGTTCGGCACGCCCAGCCCTGGGACGCCGTGACGGGTTCAGGCCGGCTCTAGAGAACCAGGTCGGCCAGCCGGTCGACCTGGTGGACGGCGCCGACGGTGGGCACGAAGTAGAGCTCGGTGAAGCCCGCGCCCTGGTACGAGCGCACCGCGCCACGTACCGCCGCCTCGGAGCGCAACGCGGAATCCGCGATCTGATCGGCCATCTCGCCCAGGAAGCCGTAATAGTCGCGCAGGTACCAGCGGGAATCGTCGTCCACGTCGGCGCCGAGCGAGTAGTAGGTGAGGGCCGCCAGCCTGGGCTCTGCTGTGCGTTCGGACTGCCGCCACGCGTCTCGCACCTGTTGGGCGATGGCGCCGGCGGCGTCCGGCGACATGCCGCTGGCCGTCCACCCGTCACCCCACTGGACGCTGCGAGCAATGGCGCGCTCGCCGGACCCACCGATCATGATCGGCACTTTCCTGTCGCGCACCGGCTTCGGGGTCACCCGACGCTTCGACCCAGGGATCGGGTCGCCGCGCCACGCCCGGTGCATCACTTCCAGCGCTTCGTCGAAATCCGCGCCGCGGGTGTCGAAGTCGCGGCCGGTCACCGTGAAGTCGTCCGCTCGCCCCCCGGGCGCCAGCCCGAGAGTGAGCCGGCCTCGGGAGATCTGGTCGAGACTGGCCGCTGCCTTGGCGAGGATCGGAGGCGAATAGAGCGGGGCGAGCAGGATATTGGTCATCAGCCCAATCCGGCTGGTGGCACCCGCCGCCGCCGCCAGAACGACCAGCGAGTCGTGCGTCGGGTACGCGATTCGGTCGATGGTGGCCAAACCGGTGAAACCGCGTTCCTCGGCCCGTCGGGCCCATTCCACCAAACCGTCGCCCGGAGTGCCGGGCACAGGGTTGGGCAGTCCCACTCCGATACGCATTCCCCGCTCCTCCCGTACGCAATAGGCGTCTTTTGACCCGGTCGGGCGTTGCCACGCTGCCACGACCGGATTGCGTGTTTTCCCAGGTCACGGCCTACGAAAGGTGTTCCCGCGCCCCTTAGAGCGAGACTAAAGTGCCTGGGTGTGGATTCGCATGAGATGAGGGATCTTGTGGAGTCCGCGCGGGTCGCGCGCCTCGCCTCGGTGGATCCCGCCGGGAACCCACACCTGGTCCCGATCTGTTTCGCGGTGCTGGGCGACGTGGTGTACAGCGCGGTTGATCACAAACCCAAGCGCAGCCCCAAGCTACGTCGGATTGCCAACATCGAAACCACGGGCCAGGTGTGCGTGCTGGTGGACGAGTACCACGAGGACTGGTCGGCGTTGCGTTGGGTGCGACTCGACGGCCACGGCTACGTGGTGGACGATCCGGACGAGGCCGAACGTGCGATGTCGGTGTTGACTGCCAAGTACCCGCAGTACGCCGCCGACCCCCCGGACGGCCCGGTGCTGGCGGTCGAGGTGCTCCACTGGAGCGGCTGGCAAGCTGCCAGGTGACTCCCCGCCTCCCCCCGTGGGGCCGCCTGCTCGCGGGAACGGCTGGGCGGCGCCACCGGCTGAGCGGCGCTACCGGCTGAGCGGCGCTACCGGCTGAGCCTGGAGAGCAGGCTCGCGACGTCGGTCTCGTACTCGTACCACTCCCGATCCGGGGTGAAGCCGAGTTCGGAGTTGACCCGCGCCATCTGCTCCATCTCGGTGGTTTGCCAGGTCACCACGTCAACCACCTGGGACTCCACGTCACGTAGCGCCAGCAGCATCCGCGCCTTCATCGCCAGGCCCAGCCCGTAACCCCGGTGCGCCGGGACCACCAGGGTGTCGTACTGGTCGGCGCGCTCCGGACGGTGCGCCGGCACCACCAGCTCGGTCAGGCCCGCGATCTGCTCCGTCTGCTCGTGGATCACCAGCACGACGTACGCTCGCAACCCGCGTCGCTGCAGCGTGATGAGGCTGGCACGGAGCCGGTTGGCCTCGATCCTGACCATCTGATCGGTGTGCAGGTCGGTGCCGGGCAGCTCCCGGAGCATCAATTTCGCGCGAGCGTACGGCTCCAGCAACTCTTCGGGCAGTCCGCCCGGGAAGTGCTCGACCCGGTACCCGGTGGCCAACCGACCGGCGATCTGCTCGGTGCGTGGCCAGTCCACGTCTTCCAGGCACAGCCGGTGCCGCACCTCCACCAGGGTGCGTTCAAAGCCGCAGGCCTCGTAGAACTTCGCCGCTCCGGTGCCGGCGATCACCTCGACGGTCAGGATCCTGACGTGTTCGGCGTTGGCGCGCCATGCGGCGGCGGTCAACAGTGCCTGCGCGATGCGGTTGCGGCGCGCGTCGGGACGTACCAACACATTCAAGACCCCGGCCTCGCCACCCGCCAGCAGCAGGGACGCGGCGCCAAGCACCCGGTCGCCGTCGCTCTGGCTGCCGGGGTTGTCTGCTTGCTCCGCAAACCACATCAACCGGCGTTCTTCCGGCAAGTTGACCGCCAGGTACTCGCGAAGCAGATCCGGGCGCCAGGCCGGCTCATCTGGAAGATCGGTCTTGAGAAGGTCGTTAATCAGGCAACGCCAAGCCTCGACATCGGCCGCCGCCGCGCTCTGGGGATCCCACTCACGCACGTGCACCTGTATTGCTTACCCGACGCGGCGACCCAAACGCGATAGGCGACAGATCATCAATTTGCGAAAATGCTCAAATTTTCAACCACCTGCGCGGCTCATCTGGCCGTACTGGTCCGCGGCGGCAAACACGGCACGCACGTAAGAGTCCATATGGTTGTACGAGAAGATGGCGCCGCTCCACCCCTCTGCGGTGGAAAGGTCCCGCCCTCCCGCGCACAGGTACCGCGCAGCCGCCAGCGCCGCGTCGTCAATGTCGAACGGGTCGGTCTTGCCGTCGCCATCCGCGTCGGTGGCCCAGCGCTGCCAGGTGGTGGGAATGAATTGCATCGCGCCGACCGCGCGGTCGTACTTGGTGTCCCCGTCCAACTCGCCATTGTCGGTGTCCGGAATCTCCTTGCGATCCGGCCCGCCATCCAACGGCAGCCCGATCACGGGCGGGTTTGACGTGCCGTTCCGCTGCAGCTGGGCGCCACCGGACTGGCCGTGGCTGGACTCGATGCTGCCAATCCCGGCCAACGTGGTCCAGGTGAGCTTGCAATCCGGCTGGGTCTGCGTCAGCGACACCTCCGCGTATCCGTACGCCTGCAGCGCCACCTGAGGGATCCCCAGGTGCTGCATCTTGCTGGCCCAGCCAGCGAGCGCGTCTTGCGGACGCCGGCTCAGTCTGTCGGGCTCTGCGGACACGCTGCTGCTGGGAACTGGGTTGACGGACGCGTCCGGTTCCGGGGCGCCGAGGCCAGGGGCTGGCGACGTGCTCGGCGCCGGGCTTGTGTTCGGCGCCGCGGTGGAGCTCGTTGCCCCGGTGGGCACCACGTACAGGCCGGTGTACGCCGCGGCCCCGATCACCGCCACGATCGCCAGACCGTGCATGCCCAACCGAGCCCCCGGCCGCCGGAGCATCGCCCCGACCCACCGCCATGACGCCGCAAGCCGAGCGCCCAGCCCCCGTTTCGCGAGCACTGTCGGCTCGTTCCCCACGCTGGGCACTGTCTCCATGACGGGCTTGCCGTCAGCGCTGGTTGTGGCCGCAGCATCGGGCGCGGTCGCAGCGCTGTCGTCAGCACCAGCGCTGGGCTCGGTCTCAGCGCTGTCTTTTTTGGCTCCCCACCACCGCCGCATCCTGCCGAGTATGGCGTATCTACCTGAGTGCCCCAACCGCAGATGTCTATCGCTGGTGTTAACGATGCGTTCCCAGCGTTCGCCGAGCGCACTCGCCAGGTACTCCTCAGTGGTCTGCGGTCCTGCCGGCTCGGTAGGGCTGCACGATTCGCGTGATTAGTTCAGTTTGCGCAAAAACACACGAAACTTTCCACAGCTCCCACGCCGTGTGCTAGCGACTGCAAGGTCCCATGTTCTACGGTGTGCCACGACCACTGGACAACGCGGTGTTTGACTTTGCCAGGAAAGACTGGGGGAGAACTCCATGCCACCGCACACTGGCACGACGCTCGGCGCGGAGCTCTACGACTTATGGGTCTGTGCTCGCGTCAAGATCCCCGAGGTGGCCGAAGCTTACCTCGACGCGAACAAGTCTGTCGCCAGAACAAGCTCTGGCGACAGACAAGCGTTCATCAGAGGAGTTGAAGACCATACCGGAAAACACGACACAGCCGGTCAAGTGTATCCGCACTGGCGTAATCTGCGAGACGAGTTCCAGAATATCCTCGCCGACACCGTCGAAAACCTAACGATAATCGGCGACACGCTTGAGGCTGTGGTGAAGTTATATGCCAGCACCGATGAGGCGGCTGCCCAGGAACTCCAAATGTCCGTTCGGGGCCGAAACCACGACCCAAATCTTAAGGACGGCTATAAGGGAGATATCCCCTCACCTGTGCGAGCGGAGAGCTAGCGACAATGGCAGATTATGATGGCGGTTCCGCGTCCAATTTCGGCGCCGGCTTACTCGACACCGCCCACAAAATTCAGAAGTGGGCAGCAAAAAAAAGGGAAGAAGAATACGTAGCGGAGATTAACGATCGCTTGCCAGAGGGCGAAGAACCCGGCACCGACGTCCGACTAGCACCACCGTCCGTTGCGGATAGGGACAACGATCCCAGTTGGAAGACCTGGCGGGCCGACATTCTCGCAATGTACGACTGGATACCTCCACTTTTCGAACGGTTCACGCATCCCGATCCAGACAGTTTCGACATTTTGATCGAGGACATGGAGCACGCTGTGGACGCGCTTGGCAGCGTCGCAATGACGCGCATGGATCGCGTGGAAAATGAGCTTGGAGAGTGGAAGGGGCACGCGAGAGAGTCATTTCTTGAAAACATCGTTGAGCCATTCGACGGCATGAACGAGAATCATCGATCGTTGGCTCTCATCTTGCTGACCTCGATGAAAACCAACAGGAAAATATTCGAAGTCATGCAAAAAAATATCGAGAAAATCGCGAATCAAACTCTCACTCATATCAAGGGCTTGACCTACGAAGGTGGCGGAGCCTCCGGGGATGTTGTCCTCACAATGTTCAGTGCGGTGGTCAGCGTCTTCGCGGCTGCCAGCACGGGAGGGACGAGCATAGCCCTCACGGCTGTGAGTGGAGCCGCAGGCGTCGCAAGCTCACTTCCAGGAGAGGAAGAGAAGCCTCTCCCCTTGGGAGCCAACACTGTTGACGACGTCCTGGGAAACATGGTGGATGCGGTCTCGTGGCTCGACAGTTGGATTGATCACGAAGAACGCCAGATCGTCGGGGCCCTAAGCGCCAACCACGATCTGGCGAGTAATCCGTCGACCAGACGCGCGAAGTTCGTGCCGCACCGACCCGCCAACATTCCTCCGGGGGAATTGAGGACGGGTTTCCAGCCTCCCTCTTAACCCCCGCAGTGAGATTGGCGTCTCTCACTCCCGGAAAGTAACCATACATCTACACATCCACGACACCCCAAGAAAGGCACATGCATGCAGGGACTGTCACGCAAGAGACCAGCGGCGACCTCCCTCACTAAGACGAAAAAAAGGCCCTATCGAACCATTATGACTTCGATACCCGTCGCAATATTGGCGCTGGGGCTAATACCGGCTTGTGATAGCGCGGAACCGGAAGGAAGCCCTACTTCGAAGGAGGTAGAAGCGACTTCAACTCCCACCCCGATTCCTTCATTGCCGCTCGAGGAGCCATCCGACGACGGCAAGATTCACGTTGTAGAAAAGGGCTTCTCCACCACGACGGATGGCTCTGGTGGAAATATGATCACTTTTGGAATCCTGTTTGAAAACACGAGCAAATTTGTTGCGCATCCGGCCGAAATCAGACTTAATATGCTGGACGCGTCGGGTGAGCGTATCGATGTCGAAAAGTGGGAACTTGATACTAGCGTGCCCACAATCATGCCGGGCCAACGCTTTGGCATCGGAGGCGACGTTTACAACTCAGGCAAGACAAAGCTGGCAAAGCTCGGAGTCACTGTCGAAGAGACGAAATGGTGGCCCCTGGATAACTATGCAATCGAGTTCGAAGACATAACTGCCGACAATGTCAGAGTCAAGGGCTCGGACCGAGACGCGTCAGGTGCGGTGAGCTTCACCATCCATTCACCATATGACGAACCAATGGGCGGCGTTGCGTTCGCGATATTCCGTGACCACTCAGGCAGGATTGTGGGAGGAACCGACGAGGGCGACTGGGTGGACACCAAGTACCCACCTGGCACCTCGAGAGGTAAGATCAAAGTGGACCACAGAATGCCGCCCAAGTTGGATGGCTCTCGTACTGAGGTATACGTGGCACCTTAATATCGCACCGGGCCCGCTCGATGGTCACTTGGAGGCATTGGCGATACGTGTCCGATAGATGTTGCGCTTTAGACGGTTCATTTTGCGGCCAAAGTCGGCCCGAGTCGCCACGATGGCACTCCAGACCTCATACAGAAATTGTTCCTCCGTCAGCTTCGCGATAGTCCCATCTTTGATGCTGACGTCCCAACTGGTAGTTCCCGTACTGGATACGCTTACCCGTCCGGTCCCCGATTTTCCCTGCGCGCACACTTTGGATCTCTCGTCATAGAATTCTCTATCCCGGGAGTCGCCGCGTGCGTACTCATCTTCGGGCAAGTGGTCCAGCTCCTCCCTAAGCACTGCAGTATGCGCTTGACGGTGGCCCTCCCAGATCGAGTGCACTAGGGCCGTCAACTGGTATTCAAGGCCACCCTCGGTGTAACTCTCGTAGGACTTCTCATGAACAAAGAAGAAATTGACTTCCTTGCCATCTCTTAATTCCCACTGGATCTTTCCGTCCGGCGACCTCGCGGCGATGTCCATACCCTCGAGCAGGTCAGAGAATACACCCATTTGCCAACTCTCCTTTGGCCTAAATACCTCAGCAATCACTGCACTACTGGGACACCGTATCAAGGAAGGCGGTAGGGCACGAATAGTCAGACCGCATAAGCTTGCCGCAATGGAGGGCCTGTGATGCCGGAAAGCAGCGTTGGGAAGCTGCCGGAACTCGGAAAACCAACCCCGCCCCAGAAAAGGATCTCCCGAACACGCCGACGCATTGGCGCCATCCTAAGCTGCATTGCCGCGTTGCTGGTCGCCTTCGGACTTTCCGCCTTCCTAATTGTTTCGTATTTCGGCGGCACTCAAATTGTGACTGTCGAGCCATTTCATTGGAACAAAACTGAGTCTCCTTATCTACTCATCGCAAATCGCGGCGGCGAGAGGAACTTCGAGTGCGTCATATATCCGACACGGGGAAAGGGCCAAGACATCGAAGGCGAAAGGACGAGAGCGAGGTTTTTGCGACCCCAGGTAGCAATGGTGCGGGCCTGGTTTCCTAACAAGGCGAAGGTTCATTGTGACGACGCGGCCGCATTCACTGGACCTCAGGTTTGGGCTTTCTACTACGCAAATGAAATAGCCATCGTTGGCGGGTTGTTCCTGTACGCCGGCGTGTGGACAGGCTATGGGCTCAGCCCTGCGTTCTTGATCATGGCCCACAAGCGTTTTTGACATCGGGTGATGCTCAGGGCCACTAAGAGAGTGCTGCTCACGCTGCGTGTACTCGGTGACCAGCCCTTCGGAGCAGGTCTGAGCCAACGTGCCAGGAACCACGGCCTGACACCCCCAATGGGAACGACTTGCTGCGACCTCCAGAACCTTCCTGCCACCGCACATCAGTTATCCACAGGCAGCTGCGCAGAGGTGGCATGGGGTCCGGGCGATGCATTACGGTCTGCGTCGAAGCACATACATCAGAGCTTTCAGCATGGTTGTGCGGTATGGGGTGTTGGCGGGGAGGGGTTATGGCGGACACCGCCGACTCAGATGGCAAGGTGACCCGACTTGATGTTGAGGATCTGGACCGGTGGTTCAAGCGGGTAGGTCATGTGGCGCGGGGCATCGACAGACAGCTGGCGAAGTTGGACAAGGATGCGCCCGGGATGGCTGGTAAGGACGCCCGTTTCTATAGGGCGACCCGGTTGCGGGACCAGCATGAGGGCGCGTTGACAGAGGCGCACATGGCGGTCGGGGACATCTCGGGT
>JBOGDL010000476.1:0-8250 GCA_050701815.1 Micromonosporaceae bacterium
GACGGGGTCAGGTACGGCACCGCCGACATCACCATGGTGGCGTCGGAGGCGTTGAACTTCAGCTCTGGAATCGGTGTCGGCGGCGCCTCGGGGGCGTTGCGCAGGCTCGGAATCAGGGTCGTCGCGTCGGGGTCGAGCGGTGGGAAGTAATGCTGCTCGGTGGGCCGATCGTCCGGCGACGGAGGAGATCCGCCCGAAGGGCGCCCCGGTGGTGGGTCGGCGGGCCCCCCGCGCGGCGGCGCGGAGGAGTACGGCCGCGGCCGATCACCCGAGCCGGGCTGACCGTGAACCGGGCCGGGGGCCGGGTTGGGCTGGCCGGGAGTAGGGCTGGGCCGACCGTGGACAGGGCCGGTGGGGTGCGCGGCGGGCATCGGGGGAGCTGGGTGCGATGTCGTTGCGGGCGGGGCTGAGGTCGATGTTTGCCGACCGGAGTGATCGTGCTGTTCGTACCTCGCGGGATCGTGGTCGGCCCACGATCCAACCTCAAGGTCCGGCAATGTTGGTGTGTCATCGTCCTGCGGTTTGCGCCGCCGGCCGTGGTAATCGCTCATGCGGTCTTTGCCAGCAGGTCAGGCACTTGCATGATCAGCCGCCGCTCATCCGGGTACGCGAGCCGCTCGGGTATCTCGGCTAGCGGCACCCAAGCGACTTTGGCGACCTCGACATCCTGGTCAGACAACTCGCCTGACGCCCAACGCAACAAGAAATGGTGCACTGTCTTGTGGATCTTCCGATTTCCCAGCACAAACCAGTAGTCGACCGAGCCCAAGGTGTCGATCACCTTCGCGGTTGCCCCGGTCTCCTCGTACACCTCGCGGGCCGCAGTCTGTTCCAGGGTCTCGCCGTCCTCCACATGACCCTTCGGCAGTGACCACACAAGCCGCCCGCGGCGGTCGTGCTTGGCGATCAACACCCCGTCGGTACGACCGGCGCGATCGCAGATCACCAGCCCGCCCGCGGAGACTTCCTCAACCCGACGCAGCCGCTTGCCGGGTCTCCTGGAGCGACGCCCTTGGGACCGGCCACGTTGTTCCGTGGCCCGTCCAGACTCGTCGCGACTGCTCATCCCACGACCCTAACCTCATCGGGGCAACTGAGAATCCTTCGGCGCGAGGCTGACATCGGCTGAACGCACGAGGTGCCGAGCCACTATGGGCGCCGGCCGGCTACGCTGCGCTGCGATGTCAGAACCACAATCAGATGCAGCCGCACGCCAGGCGCCTGAGCCGCCGGACGGCGGGCGAGCCGGCAATGCGGAGCGTGCGCACTCGTCAGGGGCGACGCTGTCCTCCACGCAGCGACGTGCCGTTGCGGAATTGCTGCGGGTCTCACCGGTCGCCGATGATCTCGGCCGGCGATTCGCCGACGCCGGGCATGAACTCCACCTGGTGGGTGGATCGGTACGGGACGCGCTTCTGGGCCGTCTGGGTGACGATCTGGACTTCGCCACCAGCGCCCGCCCGGAGCAGACGGAGACGTTGCTCAAGGGGTGGACGGACGCGATCTGGACCACCGGCGCCGACTTCGGGACGATCGGCGCCGCGAAACACGGACTTCGGGTGGAGATCACCACATTCCGGGCTGAGGCGTACGACAGGGTCACCCGTAACCCGATCGTGCGGTACGGCGCGGACCTTTCCGAAGACCTGAGGCGACGCGACTTCACCGTCAACGCGATGGCGGTGTCGGTTCCGCAGCACCGTTTCATTGATCCGCACCACGGCTTGAAGGACCTCGCCGCCAAGCAGCTGCGGACCCCGGCCGCGCCGGAAGAGTCCTTCGCGGACGACCCGCTGCGGATGTTGCGCGCGGCCCGGTTCACCGCGCAGTTGGGCTTCACCGCGGCGCCCGACGTGGTTGCCGCGATCACCGCGATGGCCGGTGACCTACGCCGGATCACCCCCGAGCGGATCCGTGACGAGCTGATCAAGCTGATCTGCGGACCCGACCCGGTGGCCGGGCTGCGGCTGCTGGTCGACACCGGCCTGGCCGAGGAGTGCCTCCCGGAGCTGCCCGCGATGCGCATGACCATCGACGAGCACGCTCAACACAAGGACGTCTACGAGCACACGATGACCGTGGTGCGCAACGCCATCGCGTACGAGGAGGACGGCCCCGACCTGGTGCTGCGGTGGGCGGCCCTGCTGCACGACATCGGCAAGCCGGCGACCAAGCGAGCAGAACCAGATGGCCGGGTCAGCTTCCACCACCACGAGGTCGTCGGCGCCCGGATGACCAAGCAGCGGATGAAGGCGCTGCGGTTTCCCAAAGACGTGATCGAACACGTCTCCCGGCTGGTCTTCCTGCACCTGCGGTTCCACGGGTACGGGGGCGGCGAGTGGACCGACTCGGCGGTCCGCCGCTACGTCACGGACGCGGGCGATCTGCTGCCCCGGCTGCACAAGCTGGTCCGATCCGACTGCACCACCCGCAACCGGCGCCGCGCCGCCGCCCTGGCGACCACGTACGACGCCCTGGAAGAGCGAATCGCGCGGATCCAAGCCGAAGAGGACCTGGCGCGGGTGCGTCCCGACTTGGACGGCAACGCGATCATGGAGCTGCTTGGTGTGCCGCCGGGCCCGTTGGTCGGCAAAGCCTGGCGGCACCTCAAGGAGCTGCGCCTGGATCGGGGGCCGCTGTCCCGGGAAGAGGCCGAGGACGAGCTGCGTCGCTGGGCCGCCGCGGAAGGCATCTCGCTCGACTGACGGTCACGTCCCGACCGCGGTGGCCCCCCGCTGCTGTCCCGCGGTGGCGATGTCGGTGGACGCGCTTCTACGCGAGGGATCGTGATCGGAACGGCGTGCCCAACGACCAGTGACCCACCAGAACCACGTCGCCAGCAAGGCGTACCCGAAAACGACCCCGACCAGCACCACGGGCGAGTGGCCATCGGACGGCAGCGACTGCGCTCCCACGAACAGGCCCGCCACGAAACACAGGTTGAACGTGGTGTCGTTCAGGCTGAACACCCAGCCCCGGTGGTCATCGGCGCATTCTTGCTGGATCGCCGTGTCCACGACGATCTTGGTGCCCTGTGAGGCGACGTTGATCACCATCACCAGGGCCACCAGAAGCAGATGCTGGAACGGCAAGCCAAGCACCAGCAGCGCGGCGCCCACGGCGCACAGCAACACGGTGATCCATGCCCGGCCGCCGATGCGCCGAGTGATCGACGGGGTGATCGTGGCGGCGACCAGCGAACCCACGGCGCCCGCGATCACGATCTGGCCCAACCCGGAGATGGACGAGGCGAAGTCGTCGTCGGTGGTGAAGTAGTTCCGGTAGAGCAGCAGCGTGCTGATCGCCAGCACGCCGTACAGGCCGCGGTGGATGGCTTGCGCGATCAACGGGTACGCCGCCCCCCGACGATCAGCCAGATGCTTCGCCCCCGAGACCATGCCACGCGCCACATCGACTGACTCCGCGAGCAAGCTGCGGCGAGCGGCAGCCGCACCCGGCATGTCGGGTCGCGGTCGCGGTGCGGCGAGATCGGGCGTGTCGGGCCCCAGGTCGTATCGGCTGAACGAGAACCGAGCGATCACGGCGGAGGCCGCGTACCCGATGGTGGCGCACAGCGAGATCGCGCCGTAACTGTGGGAACTAGGGCCAATCAGCTGTTGCGCCAGGGCCGCCGCGCCGAGCCCCAGCGAGAAGCACACCGAGCCCAGAGTGGTGGACAGCGAATTGCCGGTGACCAGCCGGCGCTGTTCCACGACATGCGGGAGCGCGGCGGACAGGCCCGCCAGGACGAACCGGTTGACGGCGATCACGCCGAGTGCGAAAACCACGAAGATGAAGTGCTCGTCGCCAAACCAGATCAGGATCGCGGCCGGCGCCACCAGCGCAGCTCGAAGCAGGTTGGAGACGAACAAGATGTCGCGGCGGCTCCAGCGATCCAGGAAGACCCCCACGTACGGGCCCACCAAAGAGTACGGAAGCACCAGCACCGCGAAGCCGAGCGCGATCGCCAGGGCGCTGGTCCGTCGATCAGGGTTGAACAGCACACTGCCAGCGAGGCCGGCTTGGAAGAACCCGTCCGCGACTTGGCTGGTCAGACGCGACCACAGCAACCTGCGGAAGCCACGACCAGCCACGATCGCACGCAGATCACCATCGCGGAACACGCGAAAAGCGTACGGGCGCCGCCCCCGGCAGGAGGCGTGAGGTGCTTCTTTGAGGGTCGACTCAGGGTTGAGCCGTAGTCAGCCGCAGCGGGCGCGGCATCCGGTGGTGTTAGCCGCAGCACCCTCCGCCGCAGCATCCGCCGCCGGCAGGCTGGGCCGAGGGCGCGCTGACGGACGACGCCCCCAGAGCCACGGTGTTGAGCAGCTTGACTGTGTCATCGTGCCCGTTCGGGCAGCTGGCGGGGTCACTCGACTCATCCATCGACCGGCGCAGCTCAAAGTTTTCTGAGCAGGAACGGCAGCGATACGCGTACGTCGGCATGACGCCATTATCGCGTCGACCGCAGTGGAACGCCACGGGCGAGGTCGATCTCAACCCACGAGGCTTGACGCCTGATGGGCGGCGGGACACTCTCGTCTGCGGCGCAGAACTTCCACAGGCAGGCCAGGAGGCTGAAATGCGTACCGGTCCCTTGCACGTCTTCTTCGGGTTTTTCGTGGCCCTGTTCGCGGCGTCGCAGCTCAACATCGCGGCCGGCCTGGGCCCGGCGTTCACCGACTTGCTGCAGTTGCAGACCACGTTCTCGGCCGACATCTTCCGGAGCATTCTCGACGGCTGGAGCGCGGAAGAGCTGACCAGCTACCGGACCCACTTCGCGTGGGACTCGATCCACCCGTTGATTTACGGCACGTTCCTGGTGCTGTGGGCGTTGGTGGTGCACCGGCGCCGGCCGTTCTCAGCTCGCGGTGTGCGCATGATCATCACGTTGGCGGTGGCGGCGCCCGTGCTGGATTACGTGGAGAACGCGTTCCACCTCTACCTGGAGGCGAACCGGGACGCGATCACCGGAGGAACCGTGGCCATCTCAGGAGGAGTCGCCAACCTGAAGTGGGCTTGCGGGTTTCTGGTGGCGGTGCTTCTGCTGCTGGCCAGCGTACGAGCGCTGGGTGGGCGTCCGTCCGCGAGCAGGGCGCCGGCTGAGCCCAGGCCGAGCGCCGGGGACACACCGTCCGACAAGCTCGCGGCGTCCAAGGCCAGCGGCCCCAAACCTCCCAAGGCGGGCGCTGCCAAGGCCGCTCAGACGACCGGGAGCGGGAAGGGCTCATAGCCGAGCCTCGCCCGAACCCGCGCCGTGGCCGCCAAATGTTGTGGCCCCCGTGCCTGTGATCGCGCACGGGGGCCACACTGCTGTTCCAGCCGGCTAGCTTTCGGTCGTCGGCGGCTCGACAGCCTTGGTCGGATCAGGGCTGCTGCCGTTGGCCATCCCGGCCAGCCTGCCCACCAGCTGCGTCAGGTCGACGCCGGTGAGGTCATGGCCGAGCTGCAGCCCTTGCGCCACGTTGCCCGCCACCGATTTGACGAGCGAGGTGGCGCCGTCGGTGGAGATCACCGTGATCTTGTCGATCTCGGACATCGGACGGCTGGCCGCGTCCACCACCTGCGGCAGCACGTTCACCAAGAGGTCAAGAATCGCGGCCTCCCCGTACTTGGCGAACGCGTCAGCCTTGAGCCGTTGCGCCTCGGCTTCCGCCGAGCCCTTCGCCAGGATCGCGGAGCCTTCCGCGGCGCCCTCGCGTTCCACCGCCTCTGCCAGCGCGGCCCGACGCGCGCGTTCGCCTTCACCCGTCAGGCGGGCCTGCTCCGACTCGGCTTGGGCGGCCGCGATCGTCGCCTGCTTACGTGCCTCAGCATCCAGGATCGCGGAGTTCTTACGCGCCTCGGCGTCCGTCTCGAGCCGGTACCTCTCCGCGTCGGCCGGCTTACGCACCTCGGTGTCGAGCTGACGGTCCTTCAGCTCGGCGTTGCGCTCAGCCACCTTCTGCTGCTCACTGAGGATCGCCTGATCCCGTTCCGCTTTCGCCAGCGGCCCGGACGCCTCCGACCTGGCGTTGGCGGCGTCGATCTCGGCTTGGATCGCCGCCTGCTTCAGGGAGAGGTTGCGCTCCGACTCCGCGATCTTCTCCTCGGCGAGCAGCCGCTCCTGTTCGGCGGCCTGTCGTGCCCGGGCCTCGGCGATGGTCGCCTCCTTGAGCACCCTCGCCGCCTCGGGCCGACCCAGGTCAGCCAGGTAGTTGCCTTCGGTGAGAATGTCCTGCAGTTGAAACGTGTCGAGCACCAGGCCCTGGTTGGTCAGCGAATGCTCCGCCTCCTCCGCGACCGCGGATGCGAACGCGGCGCGGTCCCGGATCACCTCTTCGACGGTGAGCCGCCCGACGATCGCCCGCAACGCGCCAGCCAGCACCTCTTCGGTGAAGGCGTCCACTTCGTCCTGCTGGTGCAGGAACCGCTGCCCCGCGGCCCGCACCGAGTCCTCGGTGCCTCCCACCTTGACGATTGCGACCCCGTGCAGGTCCGCGCGAATGCCCTGCTTGCTCACGGCGGCCGTGATCCGCACCGAGATCCTGCGGCTGGAGAGGTTCAGCCGGTGCAGCCTCTGGACCACCGGCATCACGAACACCGAGGCGCCCAGCACGACCTTCTGGCCGGAGAAGTCGGTGACGGTGCGGCCGTCCACGCCTCGGGTTGACTGTCCCTTCCGCCCGGTCACGATGAACGCCTCATTCGGACCGGCGACCTTGATACGGGAGAGCACGAACAGGATGAGCAGCAAGCTCAGTAGCGCAGCCCCAGCGATTGCTAAGACCAGAATTGACATCGTCCGTCCTTTGGTTGGTGTGGATTGGTTGGGGGGCGGGTCGGTGAAGGCGGTCGGCGTGAGGGTCATCCCGGCGCGGCCAGGGATCGCTGCGCGCTGCCCCTAATCAGTGGCGGTGCGGTACGAGGTGTCGGCCTCCTCAACCGCCACGCTGGTTTCGCTCAGCGCTGCGGTGACGCGTACCTCGACCCCTGAGGGGAGCGGCTTGGCGGCGCGGGCGTTGAACTTCATCTGCTGCCCGGCGACGCGCAGCCGGACCTCGCCGTACCCGTCCTGCGGGACGGGGGTGAGCACCACGCCCGCGGCGCCCACCAGATGTTGGCGGGTGAGCGTGCTGTCGGTGCGCATGTTCATCGCGACCCGTACCAGCCGGATCGTCAGGAGCGCGCCCGGCGCTGCGGCGCCGAGACCGATCAGGACGGCGAACAGCAAGGTCGATCCGTTCTCTGGCAGCAACTCGTACCCGATCGCGGCGGCGAACCCGAAGGCGCCGATGAAGCCGGAGAGCGTGGGCACTGAGAACGGCCCGTCCATCTCCAGGTCCCCGATCTGCAGTAACTCGCCGAGCAGGAAAGAGACCGCCACCAACCCCACTCCGACGCCACCGATGATCAGGAATACGACTGCCACCGGTTGCCCTTTCGTTGATCGTCCTCGATATGTGGCCCGACAGTAGCCAGGTCCGGCCACCACCCGGTGACGAGGTGGCGGTGGGCCGCCCTGCGGTGAGGCGGCGCCGGGCGCCGTGGCGAGATGGCGCCGGGCGGCCCCTTGACGAGGTAGCGTCGGGCGGCGTGACGCGCGTGATCCCGATGAAACCCGTACACGCCCATCACGTGTTGCGGATCTATCAAGCCGGTCTCGACCATGGCGAGGCCAGCTTCGAGGTGGTCGCCCCGAGTTGGGACGAATGGGACCGCGTGCACCTCGCCGAGCATCGGTTCGTGGCGTTGGATGGCGACGACGACGTGGTGGGCTGGGTCGCGGTCAGCGCGGTGTCATCCCGTCCCGCGTACGCCGGCGTGGTGGAGCACAGCGTGTACGTGGACCCGCACGCTCGAGGTGGCGGGGTCGGAGAGAGCCTGCTGCGCGCATTGATCGACTCCACCGAGCGGGTGGGCATCTGGACCATTCAAAGCGGCGTGTTCCCGGAGAACCAGGCGAGTCTGGCTCTGCACCACAAGGTGGGGTTCCGCGTGGTGGGGGTACGTGAGCGCGTCGGCCGGCATCATGGCCGCTGGCGAGATGTGGTGCACCTGGAACGCCGCAGCCCCCAGGTCAGTTGATCTCGGCTGCGACGCCGAGCTCCGGGCTGAACAATGAACGCTCCGCTCCGGGCCGAACAATGGACGCTCAGCTCCAATCCAGTTGACTGAACGTCACACCGTCCTGCGACGATTGCCGGGTGTCGTGGAATGTGATCAACACGCCCGTCGGAGAGCTGCTGCTGGTGGCTGAGCAGGACGCGC
>JBOGDL010000477.1:0-14729 GCA_050701815.1 Micromonosporaceae bacterium
TCGAGTCCGCGGCGGGCGACGCGGCTGACACCGCGGGCCGGGTGTCGGTGCGGCTCCCGGCGACCACGGGACGGCTGGCTCAGGTGCAGGCGGCGGTGGAGCGAGGACGGGCGCTGCGGATCACGTACTACACCGCGGGGCGGGATGAGACCACGGAACGGGTGGTCGATCCGATGCGGGTGCTCTTCGCGTCCGGCCAGGCGTACCTGGAGGCGTGGTGCCGGAAGGCCGAGGGGGTGCGGTTGTTCCGGCTGGACCGGGTGGACGCGACCGTGGAGCTGGACGAGCCAGCCGCCCCGCCACCGTGGGCGCGCCCCACCGATGTCCGGGATGGGGTTTTTCAAGCCACCCCGGAGCTGCGGCTGATCACCCTGCGGGTGGATCGGCAGGCCCGCTGGATCACCGAGTACTACCCCTGCGAGCGGGTGGAGCGGGAGCCGGGCGGGCGCTGGCTGGTGCACCTGCGGGCCTCGGACATGAACTGGGCGAAGCGGTTGGTGCTCGGCTTGGGGGCCATGGTGGAGGTGGTGGCGCCATCCGAGCTGGCTGAGATCGCCGGCGCTGAGGCACGCGGCGCTCTCGCGGCGTATCAGGGGGACCCGGCGTATCAGGGGGATGGGTCCGCCTCAGGCGTCTAGAGTGCTCGGCGTGGACTCTGTGGCGCGGGGCGGCCAGTTGTGGGGCCTTGACCTGGTGTGGTGGCTGGTGATCGGCCTGGTGTTGCTCGCCGTGATTGTGTTGGTTTTCTCACTGCTGCCGTTGTTGCGACGGCTGCCGGGCCTGTGGCAGGCCGGCTTCCGGATGCGACGGCGGGTTCGCAGCCTGGAGGCGTTGCAGGACCGGCTGCAGACGCTGCAGCAGCGGGCGTCGGAGCTGGAGCCGTTGGCCGAGCAGGCGCGGGGGCGAGTCAGCCAGATCAAGGGCGGCGAGCCTGAGTGATGGCGCCCATCGACCGTCGGCTTTTTGTGGTGGCGCCGGGGGGGACGGTGGCCAGGCATGCCGCGTAGCATGGACCCCGTCCGTTCCTCTTGGAGGTAGCAGCAATGGGCGGTTTGCAGCCGTGGCACATCCTGGTTCTGGTGATCGTGCTGATCCTTCTGTTCGGCGCGAAGAGATTGCCTGACGCCGCCCGCGGGTTGGGGCGTTCGCTCCGGATCTTGAAGGCCGAGACGAAGAACCTCTCCGGCGACGACGTCGACGGCAAGGCCGACGCTCGACACAGCCGGCAGCCGCTGGACAAGACCATTGACGGCGAGACCACCAGCGGCAGTTTCGACAAGTCCACCGAATCCCCGCGTGAGCAGAGCCGCGAGCGCTAACGGCCGCGGATTTCCTGACATAAGTGAGCACGTGACAACGTGAGCCCGCTGATGCGACTGCGGCGCAAGACGCAGTTCACCCGCGCGTCCGACGGGTCCATGAGCCTGATGGACCACCTGCGGGAGCTGCGCAGCCGTCTTTTCAAGGCGGCTATCGGTGTGGTCGCCGGCTTGGTGATTTCGCTCTTCTTCGCGACCGAAATTCTTGAGTTCCTCAACGCCCCGTACTGTGAGTACAAGGCGACTCACGGCGCCGCCATCAGCAAGTGCGGCTTCAACGCCGTGTCACCGGTTGACATCTTCCTGCTGAACCTTCGGGTGGCGCTCTACGCGGGGCTGATCATCAGCGCCCCGATCTGGCTCTACCAGGTGTGGGCCTTCGTGGCGCCGGGCCTGCACCGCAACGAACGCAAATACACCTACTACTTCGTCGGCGCGGCCACGCCGCTGTTTCTCACCGGCGCGTTCCTCGCCTACTGGGTGGTCGACAAGGGCCTGAGTTTCCTGATGGGCCTGGCCAAGGCGTGGGACATAACGCTTGACCTCGCCGGATACTTCAGCTTCGTCACCAGCATGATGATGCTGTTCGGGCTCGGCTTCCTGTTCCCGCTGGTGGTGGTGGCGCTCAACCTGCTTGGCCTGGTCAGCGCCAAGTGGCTGCTGGGCAAGTGGCGGATCGCGGTCTTCATCTGCTTCGCGTTCGCGGCGGTGGTGACCCCGACGCCCGACCCGTTCGGGATGACCGCGTTGGCGCTGCCGATGAGCGGGCTGTACTTCATCGCCGTCGGCATCGCGGCGTTGAACGACCGGCGCAAGGCGAAGCAGAGCATCTACGCCGGCCTGGACGACGACGAGGCGTCATCGCTGGACGACGAGGCGATCAGCGCGGTGGCGCCGGTGTCGCCGGCCGCTCCGATCGAGGGGCCCGCTGACGACGGACCCGCCCCAGGACCGTCAGGCAAGTCCACCGACGACATCACCTAGGGTCGGACCCCGGGCTTGCCGCACCGGGCGGGCGAACCCGGGTGTCAGGAGCTGGGCACGTTCGGCTTCACGCCGTGCACGCCGAGGCTGAGCGCGTTCTCGGCTTGAGCTATCGCGCGTTCCCGGTCGGCTGCCACCAAGCCAATCCGGGTACGCCGATCGAGCAGGTCCGCCACGTCCAGCGCGCCTTCGTGGCGTACCGCGAACCTGAGCTCTGCGCCCGTGGTGTCGATTCCGTGGTCGATCGGCGCCAACAGCTCCGGGTCGCCCTGTGCCTCAGCGAGCACCGCCGGCGCCTCGGATCCGTACCGGCGGAGCAGCCTTTCCGGGGCTGACGTGCGCTGCCAGCCAACGGCGCCCACCAGCGGCAGCCGTTGAGTGCGGCATGGCCCAGCCGTCACACCCCGGCGCCGCAGCGCCACATCAAGCGCGTCCTGCGCCATCCGCCGGTACGTGGTCAGCTTGCCGCCGATCACGGTCACCAAGCCGTCCCGGGACACGAACACCGCGTGCTGGCGGGACAGGTCGGCGGTGCGGCCGTCGCTTTCGAGCAGCGGGCGCAGCCCGGCGTACGAGCCGAGCAGGTCCCGGCGGGAGACCGGCGCCCGAAGCACGCTGTTGATCGCCGAGATCAGGAAGTCGATCTCGGATTGGTTCGGGTGCGGCACGTCGGGGATCTCACCGGGCGCCTCTTCGTCGGTGAGTCCCACCAGCACCCGGTTGTCCGGCGCCGGCAGCGCGAACACGAAGCGGTTGCGCTCTCCCGGCACGGGCGCGGTCAACCCGGCGGACAGGCCGCCGAAGAGCTGCTGATCGAAGATCAGATGCGACCCCCGGCTCGGGCGCAACGGGATCTGCGGCGCCAGCTGTGACGCCCACACTCCGGTGGCGTTGATCACCACTCGGGCGCTCACCTGGAACCGGTGCTGGGTGAGCTGGTCGACCACGGTGGCGCCGTCTCCGGTGGCCTTTTCCACGGCGCACCGCGTCAGCACCCGGGCCCCGAAGCTCGCCGCGGTACGGGCCAACGCGACCACCAGACGAGCGTCGTCGTGCAACTGGCAATCCCAGCCCAGGATGCCGCCGCGAAGCCCGGCGACCCGCACCGTGGGGGCGTGGCGCTGGGTTTCGGCAGGCGTGATGTGGCGGGAATGCGGCAGCTGGCGTCCGCTGGTGCCCGCGAGGCGTCGCAGCGTGTCGCCGGCGAGGTACCCAGCTCGCAGCGTCGCGGCGTGGGTGGCGCTCATCTGCGGCAGCAGCGGAACCAGCTGCGGGAACGGACGCACCAGGTGGGGGGCGGTGCGGCGGAGCAGGATGTCGCGTTCCACCGCGCTCTGGTACGCCACCCCGAGCCGGCCGGTGGCGAGATACCGCAGCCCGCCATGCACCAGCTTGGAACTCCACCGGCTGGTCCCGAACGCCAGGTCGTGCTTGTCCACCAACGCTGTCGACAGGCCGCGAGCTGCCGCGTCCAGCGCGACACCCGCGCCCGTGACACCCGCGCCTATCACCAGCACATCGACCCACCCGCTGGAGGCTAGGGTGTCGAGCTCGCAGGCCCGGCGCGTGGCGTTGAGGGACGCGCTGCTCACGACGGCTGCCCCCGGTTCCGGTGGCCGTCGGGGCTCACGTACCGATCAAGCAGGGTTCTCAGCTCGTCGTCGAGCCGAGGGTATTCCTCCGGAGCGGCCATGATCGGGCCGCTGAGGGTGAACGAGAGTGCGGTGAGCAGCAGCGCCCGGGCCTGCCAGGCGGCGTCACCGGGTCGGATCGAGCCGTCAGCGTGTCCGGCGCGCAGCCCTGTCTCGATCAACTCCAACTGCTCGTCGGCGCTGCTGCCGCGCCGCTGCAGCAGGTACGGCAGGAGGAACTCGGGGTCGAGGTTGACGATCGTGCGAAGCAGCGGGTGTTCTCTGCTGCGCCGCGTCGCTGAGACGATCCCCTCGACCAACAGGTGTCGCGCCGAGCCGCGCTCTTCCGCTGAGCCGGTCGCGACCTGTGAGTCGGCCGCGACCTGGAAAGAGGCCGCTGACTCAGCCGCGACCTGGAACGACGCGGTCGCGATCGTGCTCCATTCCCGGGTGACCAGGGCCGCGACCACGGCCTGCACATTGGGCCAGCGCCGGTACAGGGTGGCCCGCGAGACCCGGGCACGCCGGCCGATGTCGGCCATGGTCATCCGCCGCATCCCGATCGCGAGCATCAGCTCGTACGCGGCGTCGAGGATCCGCTCCTCGCCGATGGCGTTCGCAGGGGAGTTGCGGACGACCGCGTCATCTGTGTCGGGCCTGGTCATCCGCGCCGCGCCCGGGCGTCTCTCCCGCTGGTCATCTCTGCCACCTGCGCCACTGCGACATCATGTGGTTAAGTGTATCAGCGTTGATGTCCGCTAGATCGTGACCGGAGCCGGCCTGATGAGCGAGTTCGATCTGCCCGTGGTGCAGATGCACCCGTACCGCTGGGGTGATCCAGCACGACCGGCGCGGCTGCCAGACGCGGCGCTGACCGCGCTGCGGAGCCTCGGAGCGCGCCCCGGCACGCCGCCACCGGCGCCAGCCGCCATCCCGCTTCCGGACCAAGCTCTCCCGGTGCACGCCCACGCCGAGCTAGCGGACGCGATCGGCACCGCGCACGTCAGCGTCGACCACACCGACCGGCTCGCCCACACCCGCGGCTGGTCCACCCTCGACCTGCTCCGGATCCGGGCCGGCGACGCCAGCGACGCGCCGGACGCGGTGCTTTTCCCCGGCAGTCACGACGAGGTGCTCGCGGTGCTGGACGTGTGCTCCCGGCGCCGGATAGCCGCGGTCCCGTACGGAGGCGGCACCTCCGTGGTGGGCGGCCTCGCCCCGGCGCGGGAGGAGTTCGCGGGGGCCGTGGCGGTGGATCTGCGTCGGCTCGACGGCTTGGTGGCGATCGACCCCGAGTCCCGCACCGCGACCCTGCAGGCGGGGGTGCGGGCGCCTCGGGCTGAGGCGATGCTGGCCGAGCACGGTTTCACGCTGGGCCACTTCCCGCAGTCGTACGAGGGGGCGAGCATCGGCGGGTACGCGGCCACCCGATCGGCCGGGCAGGCCTCAGCCGGCTACGGCCGGTTCGACGAAATGGTGCAGGCCCTCACCGTCGCGACGCCGCGCGGCACGCTCGCCGTGGGCAGCGCGCCGATGTCCGCGGCGGGTCCGGACCTGAGGCAGTTGGTGCTGGGCTCGGAGGGTGTGCTCGGTGTGATCACCTCGGTCACGGCGCGGATACGGCCGCGCCCGGAGGTGCGGGTTTTCGAGGGTTGGCGGTTCAACTCGTTCGCAGATGGTGTGACCGGGATCCGCACGCTGGCCCAGGACGGGCCGTCCCCGACCATGGTGCGGCTGTCCGACGAGGCGGAGACCGCTGTCAATCTCGCCGATCCTGACGCGGCGCTGCGCGGCGGCCCCGAGGGCTGCCTGGCGATCTGCGGGTTCGAGGGCGGCGCCGATGAGGTGCCCTCCCGCCGCAGCGCCGCCGCCGCGGTGCTGGCCGCCGCGGGAGGCGAAGCGCTGGGCACGGCGCCGGGGGAGGCCTGGCGTCTGGGGAGGTTTCGCGGTCCGTACCTGCGGGATCCGCTGCTGGACGCGGGCGCCCTGGTGGAGACCTTGGAGACCGCGACGTTCTGGTCCAACGTGCACTCGCTGCGGCAGGCTGTGGTCGACGCGCTGACCGAGGCCCTGGCAGCCCATGGCACGCCGCCTCTGGTGATGTGCCATATTTCCCACGTGTACGACACCGGGGCCTCGCTCTACTTCACGGTGGTGTGCGCGCAGGCCGACGACCCGATCACCCAGTGGCGCTCTGCCAAGATCGCCGCGAATCAGGCGATCGGCGACGCCGGTGGCGCGATCACACACCACCACGGCGTCGGAGTGGACCACCAACCGGGTTTCGCCCGCGAGGTGGGGCCGCTGGCGATGGAGGCGCTGCGCGCCTTGAAGCAGACACTGGATCCGCAGGGAGTGTGCAACCCGGGTGTGTTGGTGGGCTGAGCTTCTGATCGCGTCGATGGCGGCGCGTGCTAACTGGAGACTGGCGGGCTGAGGTGCGTTCCTTCACGGTTCTGGCAAACCCGATCTCGGGCAATGGCACGGCCCGGCAGCGGGCCGCCGCCTTGGCCGCCGAGCTTCGGGACACGGGCGCCCCGGTGACGGTGACCCTCACGGAGAGCGCCGAACACGCCACCCGTTCCGCCCGGGCCGCCGTGGACCAGGGCCGGGTGGTGGTCTCAGCGGGCGGGGACGGGCTGGCTCGGGACATCGCGGACGCGGTGGCCCCGGCTGGGGCAGTGATGGGGATCCTGGCCGCCGGGCGGGGCAACGACCTGGCGCGTCGGTTGGGGGTGCCGGCCGATCCAGCGGCGCTCGCCGCGTTGCTGCTGACTGGACAGGCACGCCCGATCGACGTGCTGGAATGCCAGGGTGTGATCATCCCCGGCAACCTGTACGCGGGCATCGACTCCGTCGCGAACGCGATGATCAACGCGAACCGTTGGGCGCCGGCTGCCCTGCTGTACCGGCTCGCCCCGGTGATCGCCATGCTGCGGTGGCGCGCCGCGGAGTACCGGCTCGTCATCGACGGCAAGGCCCATCTGGCACGTGGCCACACCGTGGTGGTGGGCAACTCCGGCGGGTACGGTCACGGCCTCGACATCGTGCCGTCCGCGATCGCCGATGACGGCGCGTTCGACGTGATGATCGCCGCCGACCTGCCCCGCTGGAAGATCGCCACGTTGATCAAGGAAGCCGAGACCGGCGCGCACGTCCGGCGTCCCGAGGTGACCGTGCAGCGGGCCCGCGAGATCGTGATCGAGGCCTCGCGCCCGCTGCCGGTGTGCGCTGACGGCGACTACCTGGCCGACCTGCCCGTGACCGTGCGGCTGCTCCCGGCGGCGCTCAACCTGATCCGCCCCTGATGCCTTACTGACGGACAGCGCCGCCGTCACACCTTGGCGTGGCAGCCAGTGTCAGATCAGCCCCAGCACCGCGCCCAGCCCATGCGGCTGCCCTGCCGGCGAGATCGGCAGCACCAGAGCAGAGCAACCCGCGCGAGCCGCGCCCGCGTCGGCCGCGGTGTCGCCCACCATCAGGGCCCGGGTCGGATCCACGCCCAGCTCGGCGCAGGCGTGGCGGAAGATCGCGGGATCGGGCTTGCAGACCCCGAGCTCGTACGAGAGCACCCAGGTGTCGATCAGCTCCGTGAAGCCAGCCAGCTTGCCGACCCGGCGGACGTCGAAGCCGATGTTGCTCACCACCGCTGCCGGGATGCCGCGTTCCCGTAACTCGCGCAGGGTCGGCACGGCGTCGGGGTACACCACCCAGCCGGCTGGATCGAGGATCCGCGCGTACAGCGCCTCGGGGAGGCCATCGATGCCGGTGTCGACAGTCCGGAAGAAGCCGAGGTACGCAGCTCGGTGATCCGCCTCGCTGAGGTCGCGGTCCGCGTAAGCCCGGGCCAACTCGGGCGGCAGGTGTCCTCGGGGCGGCCCGCCCTCCCGGCCCACCACGGTCAGCTCTTTCGCCAGCGCGGCGGCCCGCTCCGGGTCGAGCTCGACGCCGCAGCTCGCGGCGGCGTGGCGTACCCAGTTCAGGGGTGGCTCCAGCTGCGCGAGGGTGCCGTGGAAGTCGAAAAGCACCGCGTCAACACGTCGGCGGAACGGAGTTTGAGGCACACAGGCACCCTATGTGAGGTTCCTGGAGCGTCTCTCGCATAGCCTGGAACGTATGAGCAGCCCCGCCGAGCGGTACTCCGCGGCCCGTCGGCGGGCCGAGTACCCCGCCCTCGTCGAATTCGTCGCCGGCCTGGAATTCACCCTTGACCCGTTCCAGCGGGACGCGTGTGAGGCGTTGGAGCGCGGCGGCGGCGTGTTGGTCTGCGCGCCCACCGGCGCCGGCAAGACCGTGGTGGGGGAGTTCGCGGTGCATCTTGCCCTGGCCAACGGCCGCAAGTGCTTCTACACCACCCCGATCAAGGCGCTGTCCAACCAGAAGTACGCCGACCTGGTCCGGGCGCACGGCGCGGAGCAGGTCGGCCTGCTCACCGGGGACAACTCGGTCAACGGCGACGCGCCCGTGGTGGTGATGACCACCGAGGTGCTGCGCAACATGCTCTACGCCGGCTCAGCGACCCTGGACGGGCTCGGCTACGTGGTAATGGACGAGGTGCACTACCTGGCTGATCGGTTCCGGGGCGGGGTCTGGGAAGAGGTGATCATCCACCTGTCCGACTCGGTCAGCCTGGTGTCGTTGTCGGCTACGGTGTCCAACGCGGAGGAGTTCGCCGACTGGCTGGTCACGGTGCGGGGCGAGACCGAGGTGATCGTAGACGAGCTGCGCCCGGTCCCGCTGTGGCAGCACATGCTGGTGGGCCGGCGGATGTTCGATCTGTTCCACGACCCGGAGGCGGCGTCCAAGCACGAGGTGCACCCGCAGCTGCTGCGCTACAGCCGGGAGATGACCCGCCGGATGGGATGGGACCAGGGCGGCGGGCAGCGTGGGGTGCGAGGTCCCCGCGGCGCCCGGGGGCCGAGGGGGCGCCGCTGGCAGCCGCCGCCGCGCTTCGAGGTGGTGGAGCGGCTGGACCGGGACGGTCTGCTGCCGGCGATCGTGTTCATTTTCAGCCGGGCGGCCTGTGACGCGGCAGTGGCGCAGTGCCTGGCGGCGGGGCTCCGGCTGACCACCCCGGATGACCGCGAGCAGATCCGCCAGATCGCGGAGGCCCGCACCGCGCACATCAGCTCCGAGGATCTTGAGGTGCTGGGCTACTGGGGCTGGCTGGACGGGCTGCAGCGCGGGCTCGCCGCCCACCACGCGGGGATGCTTCCCACCTTCAAGGAAGTGGTGGAGGAGCTGTTCGTACGGGGGCTGGTGAAGGCCGTGTTCGCCACCGAGACGCTCGCGTTGGGCATCAACATGCCGGCGCGGTCTGTGGTGCTGGAACGGCTGGTCAAGTTCAACGGGGAAGCCCACGTCGACCTCACCCCGGGTGAGTACACCCAGCTCACCGGGCGAGCCGGCCGGCGTGGCATCGACGTGGAAGGCCACGCGGTGGTGCTGTGGTCCCCCGACGTGGATCCGCGTCACGTGGCAGGGTTGGCGTCCACCCGCACGTACCCGCTGCGGTCGAGCTTTCGGCCTTCGTACAACATGGCCGTGAACCTGGTCGGCAGCGTCGGCGCGGAACGCGCCCGCGACCTGTTGGAGTCCAGCTTCGCCCAGTTCCAGGCGGACCGTTCGGTGGTGGGCCTGGCACGCCAGGTGAAGCAAAACGAACAGGCGCTGGCGCAGTATGACGCCCAGATGCGATGCCACCTCGGCGACTTCGCCGAGTACCACTCGATCCGGCTCGCGATCGCCGACCGGGAACGCGGTCTGGCCCGTCAAGGCGCGGCGCAACGGCGCAGCGCCGCCCTCACCGCGCTGAAGAAGCTGCGACCGGGCGACGTGATCCGGGTGCCGACCGGCAAACGCGCCGGGCTGGCCGTGATCATCGACCCGGGCGCCGCGGGCTTCGGCGAGCCCAGGCCGTTGGTGCTCACCGAGGACCGTTGGGCGGGACGGTTGCCGGCGGCGGACTTCATGGTTCCGGTGGAGCCATTGGCGACGATGCGGTTGCCCCGGCACTTCAACCACCGTTCCCCGCAGGCGCGCCGGGACCTGGCCTCGGCGTTGCGGGGGTTGGGGCTGCAACGAGAAGCGGGCGCCGCCCGACGCCGCACCCGGCGCGGCCGCTCCGCCGCCGCAGACGACGAGCAGCTGGCCCTGCTTCGGATTCAGCTGCGGCAGCACCCGTGCCACGGCTGCGACGAGCGAGAATCGCACGCTCGGTGGGCCGAGCGGCATTCCCGGCTGCAGCGGGAGACGGAGTCGTTGCGGGAGCGGGTCGCGGGGCGTACCAAATCGTTGACCAACACCTTCGACCTGGTCTGCCAGGTGCTGAGGGCGCGGGGGTACCTCGACGACGGCGGGGTGACCAACTCGGGGGCGGTGCTCGCCCGGATCTGGACCGAAGCCGACCTGCTGGTCGCGGAGTGCCTGCGAGACGGCGTCTGGGCGGACTTGAACCCGGCGGAGTTGGCCGCCGCGGTCTCCGCCGTGGTGTACGAGGCGCGCCGGGAAGGCGAGGATCGCACCGCGGTGCCACGAGGCTCGCTCGCCCGGGCCGTGGACCGGATGTACCAGCTGTGGGAGCTGATTGAGCGCGAGGAGTCGCAGCGGCGGCTGTCGCTGACCCGGGAGCTGGACCTCGGCTTCGTCTGGCCGATGTACCGCTGGGCCCGGGGCGAGCCGCTGCAGAAGGTGCTGGCGAGCGCCCCTGGGCAGGACGGGGAGATGCTGGCGGGAGATTTCGTGCGCTGGGCGCGGCAGGTGATCGACCTGTTGGGCCAGGTCGCTCGGGCCGCGGCGGCCGACCCCTTGGGCAAGACCGCCCAGCAGGCGATCGCGGCCGTCACCCGCGGCGTCGTCGGTCACACCGTGGCCGGTCAGTGAAGGTGATCGGCGCCGGTTTCGGGCGCACCGGCACCAGCTCGGTCAAGGTCGCGTTGGAGCGGCTCGGCCTCGGCCCGTGCCATCACATGTCGGAGTTGTTCCGCGATCACACCCAGATCCCGGTGTGGCTCCGGGCAGCCGCCGGCGACGACGTGGACTGGGACGACCTGCTCGGCAGCTACCAGTCGACGGTCGACTGGCCGGCTGCCAGCTTCTGGCGTCAGCTGGCGGCGCGGCGCCCGTGGGCACGGGTGCTGCTCACCGTACGAGACCTGGACGACTGGTACGACAGCGTCGCCGCCACGATCCATCGCACCCGCGACCTGGACGCCATGCCCCCGGACGTGCAACAGCGCTTTCGCGCCAGTCCGCACCTGATCAACCAGCCCCGGCTGATGGACCAGCTGGTGTGGCAGGGGATCTTCGACGGCCGGTTCGAGGACCGGGATCACGCGATTCAGGTGCACCGGGATCACCTGCAGGCGGTGCGGGAGGCGATCCCACCGGGGCGGCTGCTGGAGTACGACGTGTCGCACGGCTGGGCGCCGCTGTGCCGCTGGCTGGACGTGCCCGAGCCCGACGAGCCTTTCCCGTGGCTCAACACCGCCGCGGACATGCGACGCCGTGCCGACCCAGATCGGGCAGGCACGGCGCGCGCGTGAGTTGATCAGTGGATGTAACGCATGGCACACCTCCCCATCACCGCGGTGGCGTCGCCTAACGCAATGCCACCTCCAGGTGCTCCAGGCCACGAAGGGTCAGGTTGCTCTGGTACGTGGGCTCAGCCACCGCACGCGCCGCCGGGCACGTGTCCGCCAGCATCGCGACGATGATCTGCAACTGCTGCGTCGCGAGCGACGAGCCCAGGCAGGAGTGGGCGCCGCGTCCGAACCCGAGGTGCGGGTTGGGGTGCCGGTTCCACAGCGGCGTGTCCGGTTCCGGGAACCGCGCTGGATCCCGGTTCGCGGCGCCCACCAGCAGCGTGACCGCGTCACCGGCTCGCACCTGGACTCCCGCCAGCTCGGTGTCCTCCACGCATGCCCGCGCGATCGCCTGCACCGGGGAGCACACCCGTACCAGCTCCTCGGCGGCCAGCGTCGGATCCGCGGCGCGGTGCTGGCGCAGCGTGTCCTCCTGGGTGAGCAGCACCGCGCCTGCCAGCCCGATCAGCTTGCTCGCCGACGCGTAGCCGGCATGCAGCAGCACCCGTAGCGAGTTCGCGAGCACCGCTGGGTCGACCTCGTCGGCGTCGGTCGACCCGTGCACCGGGTCCGGTGTGCGAGATCTGGCGCCGGTGGTGCGATCAGCGAGGAACCGGACGATCCCCGACTCTGGTGGGCACGCCAACCAGGTGGCGGTGAGATCGGCCAACTCCGCCCGCGCCGACATCGCCGCCTCGACGCGATCTGGCCACAAGCCGCCGTCCATTCCCGCGGCGATCGTGTTCGCGGCGGGGATGAACTCGGCCAGCGGCGGCGCCGGAACGCCCAACCACGCGCAGATCACCTGCAGCGCGATCGGCTCGGCGAACTCGGTGATGAAGTCGAAGGACTGCCGGCGCGAGAGCTGGTGCAGCAGTTGCCGGGTCTGAGCGGTGATCATGTGCCGGACGTCTCTCGCGGGGGCCGAGCGCATCGCCGCCACCAGCAACCGGCGTACCGCGGTGTGTTCAGGAGGATCCAGGCTCTGCACACTGAGCACCTGAGACGGCACGTCCTCGCCGACCTTCCGCCAGTCCGCGGCGAACCGCTGGCTGTCCCGCAGCACGGCTGCGCAGTCGGCGTGGCGCGTCAGCATCCACGAGGCAAGCCCCTCATGCCAGAACACCGGTGCCGTGTCTCGCAGCCTGGCGTACGCGGGATAGGGGTTCGGCAGCACGTCGGGATGGGCCAGCTCGAGAATCGGATCTTGCACGACGCGGTCGGGCATGAGTCCTCCGATGGCAGGAAGAAACTCCTGCGAAGGCTGCGATCGAAGGAATTTTACGCCACAAGTGGCGGCTCGCCCGGATTAAGTTTTCCTCCTCCCTCGCGGAGCGCCTCGCTGCCTCGGCGACCCGTGAGGCTCGACCACCGGGTGCGGCACCTGCGGCGGCACGCTTGTCAGTCGCCGCTCGCGTTGTCGGCGAGAGCGTCGATCAGGCGTCGTAGCGAGCCCGCGATGTTCCACTTCTCGGCGAGCGCCATCACCGCGTCAGGATCCAACGGCGCCGCCGGCAGCGTCGGATCGAGCTCGGGTATCTCCACGTCCCGGGCGACCCGCACCACGGGAGCCGCCGCGGCGAGGTATTCCTTCGCGCCGGCCAGCTTGGCGCGCAGTCCAGGGGCGAAACCGGCGTCCGGGTCGTCCAGCGCGGCCAGCACCGCGTCCAGATCGCCGTGGCGGTTGAGCAACCGGGCGGCGGTCTTCTCGCCCACGCCCGCCACCCCGGGCAGCCCGTCGCTGGGGTCGCCGCGCAGGGTGGCGAAGTCCGCGTACGCGGCCGCTGGCACTCCGCATTTGCGCAGGATCGCCGCGTTGTCGAGCACTTCGAGCTTGGCCACCCCCTTGCCGGTGTAGAGCACCCGGGTCGGTGTGGCGTCGTCGACGAGTTGGAACAGGTCGCGGTCGCCGGTGGCGATCTCCACCGGCCCTGGCCCGTGCGTGGTCAGCGTCCCGATCACGTCGTCCGCCTCGTAGTCCGCCGCTCCGACGGCCTCGATCCCGACGGCCGCCAGCACGTCCAGAATCACCGGGACCTGCGCCTCGAGAGTGTCCGGCACCTGTTCCGCGCCCGCTGGTCCTTCAGGGGCGAGCCGGTGACTCTTGTACGTCGGCACCAGCTTCACTCGCCACGCCGGACGCCAGTCGAGGTCCAACGCGCACACCATCCGGTCGGGCTGTCGGTTCCGGATCAGCATCGCCAGGCTGTCGACGAACCCACGCACCGCGTTGACGGGAGTCCCGTCGGGAGCGGTCATCGACTCGGGAACCCCGAAGAAGGCACGGAAGTACAGGCTGGCGGAGTCAATCAGGAGCAACGGTCTCTTCACACCGCAAAGCCTGCCACGTCGAGGTGGCTTCACCAGCCCCGCGCCACGGCTGGGCGGCAACGCGCTGGCGCCCACCCCGGCAGCGAGCTGGCGCCGGCTAGTGCGCGATCACGCAGAAACGGTTGCCTTCGGGGTCGGCCAGCACCACGAAGTCCGGGTCCTCCGGGTAAAGATCCCAATCCACTCGTACGGCGCCGAGCGACACCAGGCGCCGCACCTCGGCGGCCTGGCCGGCGACTCCGTTCGCGTACAGGTCGAGGTGGACCCTCGGGTGCTCCTGCGCCGGTGTCTCGCTGCGCCCGAGTGCCAGGTGGGTCCCGGCGCCGTCGGCGGGCACCAGCACCACCCAGTCGTCTTCCATATCCTCTCGCGGCACGTAGCCCAACGCCCGCATCCAGAAGGCGGCGGCCCGGGGCACGTCCGCGACGCCCATCACCACAGTGCCGACCCTCAGCATGGCCCGAGTCTGGCACGTGCCCCTGACACGGCCGGACCTGTTCCCGGGGGCGGGCCAGCTGGCTCACGCGTTGCCCTGGGCGGCCGGTGCCTTGGCCGGCTCCGGGCTCGGCCGGCTCACCGCTTGTGAACCCACGAGGTCTTCATCGGTGGTGGGCGTGGGGTCCGCCGCGCGCACATCACGGCGGTGGACCCGCAGCATCAGAGCCGCGGCCAAGGCCATCACCCCGGCGCCGATCAGCAGCAGCGTCTGGTAACCCACAAGCTCGATCAGGGCGGCGCCGAGGGCGATCGACAAAACCTGCGGCACGGTCACCGCGAGGTCGAAGCCGGAGAAGACCCGCCCCTGCAGGTGAGGCGGGCTGCGGCGCTGCATCAACGTGATCGCGCCGATGGTCAGCCAGGGCAGCCCCGCCCCGGCCAGC
>JBOGDL010000478.1:0-11408 GCA_050701815.1 Micromonosporaceae bacterium
GCGGCCGTCGCCGTCGGCCACCCAGGCCGCCACCCGCATTGAGGAGACCTGTGACCATCCAGCAGATCCGCCTGTTTGGCGACCCCGTGCTCCGCACTCCGGCCGACCCAGTGGTGGACTTCGACAAGGAGTTACGCAAGCTGGTCAAGGACCTCACCGACACGTTGATCGAGGCCGGCGGCGCTGGTTTGGCGGCGCCCCAGCTGGGGGTGGGGCTGCGGGTGTTCGTGTTCGACGTCGACGATGTGTTGGGCCACATCGTCAACCCGGACCTCAGCTTCCCCGATGAAGACGAGCAGGACGGCCCCGAAGGCTGCCTGTCGATCCCCGGCCTGTACTACGACACCAAGCGCCGGATGAACGTGGTGGCCAAGGGGTTCAACCTGCACGGCGACCCGATGCAGCTGGTCGGCACCGGGATGATGGCACGCTGCGTGCAGCACGAGACCGACCACCTCGACGGGGTGTTGTTCCTGGACCGCCTCGACAAAGCGACCCGGAAGCAGGCGATGCGGGAAATCCGGGAGGCCGACTGGTACGACGGCGTGATGCCGGAAATGAAGGCCAGCCCGCATTCCGTTCACGGCCCGATCGGGTAGCGATGCGACTGGTGTTCGCAGGCACCCCGCAGGTCGCGGCGGCTTCGCTGGAATTGATCGCCGGCTCGTCACACGAGCTGCTCGCGGTGCTCACCCGTCCGGACGCGCCCGCGGGTCGGGGCCGCCGGACCGTGCGGTCGGCGACCGCGAGCTGGGCAGACGAGCACGGAGTGCCGGTGCTTGCCCCGAAGCGGCCCAGCGACCCAGAGTTCCTGGAGCAGCTGCGGCAGCTGGCTCCGGACTGCGTCCCGGTCGTCGCGTACGGGGCTCTGGTCCCTCCGGCGGCGCTGCAGATCCCCCGGCACGGATGGATCAACCTGCATTTCTCCCTGCTGCCCGCGTGGCGTGGCGCCGCTCCGGTGCAGCATGCGGTGCTGCACGGAGACGAACTCACCGGGGCCTGCGTGTTCCAGCTGGAGCAGGGGCTCGACACCGGCCCGATCTTCGGGTCGCTCACCGAGCCGATCGGGCCCCGGGACACGTCCGGCGACCTGCTGCGGCGGCTCGCCGACTCAGGCGCCCGGTTGCTGCTCGACGTGCTGGACGCGATCGAACAGGGCGCGGCCCACGCCGAGCCGCAGCCGGCCGACGGGGTGAGCCTGGCGCCCAAGGTCGCTGTCTCCGACGCGGAGGTCCGGTGGCACGAGCCGGCGTTCGCGGTGGATCGGCGGGTGCGCGCCTGCACCCCGGACCCCGGGGCGTGGAGTGTGTTCCGCGGCGACCGGGTGCGGATTTTCCCGGTTGCCCCGACGCATAGCCCCGATCCCGCGCTGCGACCGGGTGAGCTGCGCGTGGTGAGTGGACGGGCGCTGGTGGGCACCGCGAGCGCTCCTGTGGAGCTGGGCACGGTGCAGCCCGCGGGCAAGAAGCAGATGGCCGCTGCCGACTGGCTGCGGGGAGCTCGCCCCGAACCAGGGGAGCGGTTCGAGTCGACGGGCGGCACGCAGTGACGCCACACCGAATGCTGGTCGGCTCGCGTCTCGAGCTGGCGGGACACCGCGTCCGCGGAGGCAGCGCATGGTGGTGAAGCGCGGTTCGTCTCGAGCCGGCAATCGTGGCAAGTCGCGGTCGTCTGCCGTGGACCCTGCCAGGCGGGCGGCGTACGACGTGCTTCGCGCGGTGTCCGAACGCGACTCGTACGCGAACCTGGCGTTGGCGCCGATGCTGGCTCAACGCGGCATCTCGGGGCGAGACGCGGCCTTCGCCACCGAGGTGTGCTACGGGACGCTACGCAGTCGAGGGACTCTCGATCACATCCTGGCGGCGGTGAGCAGCCGGCCGCTGCGCGCGATGGACCCGGTCGTGCTGGACGCGCTGCGGTTGGGCGCGTACCAGCTGCTCTACACCAGAGTGCCCGCGCACGCGGCGGTGAGCACCGCGGTCGAACTGGCACGTGTCGAGAAGGGGCGGGGGGTCGCCGGCTTCGCCAACGCGGTGCTGCGCCGGGTCGCCGAACGTGATGCCGACGCCTGGATCGCTGAGCTGGCGCCCGTTGACGGGCTGGACCGGTTGGCGTTCGCGCACGCGCACCCGCGGTGGGTGGTGCAGGCGTTCGCAGATGCGCTAGGTGGCGACCCCAACCAGGTGGAGGCGGCCTTGGCCGCGGACAACACGCGACCGTCGGTGCACCTGGCGGCGCTGCCAGGCCGGATCAGCCGAGAGCAGCTTGCCGAGCAGGCCGGCGGGCGACCGGGCGCCCTGTCCAGGTACGCGGTTCACCTGCCGGGCGGCTCACCGGGTGAGCTGGCGGCGGTGGTCGAGCGCCGGGCGACGGTGCAGGACGAGGGCAGCCAGGCGGTGGCGCTAGCGGTGGCCGACGCGCCGATCGTGGGGTCCGACTCGCGTTGGCTCGACCTGTGCGCGGGCCCCGGCGGCAAGGCCGCGTTGTGGGCGGCCCTGGCGGGTCAGCGGGACGCCAGCCTGGTCGCGGTGGAGGTCGCCCCGCATCGCGCTCGGCTGGTGGCCGAAAGCGTCGAGGGCCTTCCGGCTCAGGTGATCCAGGCCGACGGCAGGGACGTCGGGGCGCGGGCCGAGCTACCCGAAGCCGGTTTTGACCGGGTGCTGGTGGACGCCCCGTGCACCGGGCTGGGCGCGTTGCGTCGGCGCCCGGAAGCGCGGTGGCGGCGTACTCCAGAGGACCTGCCCGGGTTGACGGCGCTGCAGCAGCAGCTGCTGGCCGCGGGCGTACGGGCGGCCCGTGTCGGTGGCGTGGTGGGGTACGTGACGTGCTCCCCGCACCCGGCCGAGACCGCTGCGATCGTGGCGGCGGCCGAGGGGGCTGAGCTGGTGGACGCTCGTCCGCTTTTCGGCGCTGCGGAGCAGTGGGGGGAGGGGCCTGCCGTGCAGTTGTGGCCGCATCGGCACGGGACCGACGCGATGTTCCTGGCAGTGTTCCGCCGCCTCGGTTGAGTCGCGCGGCGGCGCTGGCCTGCGACAACCATTCCTCGTCACTAATAGTGATGAGGCGACTCTGGATCACATCCCGGCATCTCTTCTTCGCATAACGGTTCTTGTGAGTGTTCCCTGGTTCGCGGCGCGCCTAGCCTCGGAGCATTCAACAGTCGATTACAGGGAGTGCATAGTGCCGAATAGCGATCTAACCCGCCGGCGGCTATTGACGCGGGGTTTGACGGTGGCGGGCGCCGGTCTGCTGGCGCCGTCGACGTTGGTGGCGTGCTCTCGCACCGAGGTGGGGACGGGCGCGGCGAAGCAGGACACCCTGAAGAAGATCAAGAAGCAGGGCTACGTCACCATCGGCTTCGCCAACGAGCGGCCGTACGGCTACAAAGATGGCGACAAGATCACTGGCCAGGCGCCGGAGTTGCACCGGGCGATCTGGAAGACGCTCGGGATCAAGGACGTCCGGGGCAAAGTGGTGTCGTTCGATGGCCTGATCCCGGGGTTGAAGGCCAATCAGTTTGATGCGGTCGCCGCGGGCATGTACATCACTCCGGAACGCTGCCAGGAAGCGGCGTTCTCGGAGCCGGAGTATCGGATGCCGGAGGCGTTCCTGGTGCGCAAGGGGAACCCGAAGAAGATCAGCGACTACAAGTCGCTGATCACGCAGAAAGCAGTTATGGGCACGCTCTCTGGCGCTGTCGAGGTGGGCTACGCCAAGGGCTCGGGCGTCAAGAAGATTCAGACTTACGACGACGTGCTGACCGGGCGCGAGGCCGTGGGGTCGGGTCGGATCGACGCGTTCGCCGGCACCTCGCTGACGTTGCGCACCTCGCTCAAGGACGCCCCGAGCGACAAGTTCGAGGTCACGGAGGGTTTCTTCCCTGTGGTCGACGGCGAGGAGCAGCCCACCTCGGGCGCCTCGGTGTTCCGCGTGGGGGACACCTCGATTCTCGACGCGTACAACGAGGGTTTGGCCAAGTTGAAGGAGAGCGGCGAGCTGCTGGAGATCCTCAAGCCGTTCGGATTCACCGAGGAGGAAATGCCAAGTGAGGAGGACACGGCTGAGAAGCTGTGTGGCAAAGGATCGTGACCGCCTGAACGGCTGCATAACCGAGGTAGCTTGCGCGATGGCGGGTTTCGGGATTGACGGTCTCGAATTCGGCCCAGCGAAAGTCGCCGATGTCCGTTCATCTGATTGTTAATAATAGGTAACTCGGTCACGCTGCGTATGGCGTGCCGGCCTTGCACATTCTGGACGGACGACCCTAGCCTCGGATAGTTCTGGCGAGAAACGATCTAGAGGAGCAAGAAAATGGATACAAGTCTGAGTCGACGACGGCTTCTGACCCGCGGGGTGACATTGGCCGGCGTGGGCCTGGTCGTGCCGTCGGCGTTGGTCGGGTGCAACCGCACCGAGGTGGGGACAGGCGCCGCCAAGGAAGACACCTTGAAGAAGATCAAGGACCAGGGCTACATCACCATCGGCTTCGCCAATGAGCGCCCGTACGGATATAAGGAAGGCGACAAGATCACAGGCCAGGCGCCTGAGCTGCACCGGGCGATCTGGAAAGACGTCGGCGTCGATGAGGTCCGGGGCAAGGTGGTGTCGTTTGATGGCCTGATCCCGGGGCTGAAGGCCAACCAATTCGACGCGGTGGCCGCCGGCATGTTCATCACCCCGGAGCGGTGCCAGGAAGCGGCGTTCTCGGAGCCCGAGTACAGCGCGCCAGGCGCGTTCCTGGTCATGAAGGGCAACCCCAAGGGCATCACCGACTTCGACAACGCGGCGAAGGCCAACGCCAAGATCGGAGTGCTGAGCGGCGCCGTCGAGCAGGGCTACGCCAAGTCGGCCGGGGTCAAGTCGATCCAGACGTACGACGACGTCACCACCGCGCGGGAGGCGGTCGAGTCGGGCCGGATCGACGCCGTCGCGCTCACCGCGCTGACCCTGCGTACCAGCTTGAAGACCGAGCCCAGCAAGAAGCTGGAGGTCACCGAGGCGTTCTTCCCGGTGATTGACGGCAAGGAGCAGCCCAGCGCGGGCGCCTCGGTCTTTCGCAAGAACGACACCAACTTGTTGGACGCATACAACAAGGGCCTGGCCAAGCTCAAGGAGAGCGGGGACTTGCTGGCGATCCTGGAGCCGTTCGGCTTCACCGACGCCGAGCTCCCCGACAAGAGCATGACCACCAAGAAGCTGTGCGCCGGGACCTGACATGAGCAGGGAGTTTTTGTAGTGGTCAATATCGGCACAGCGCTCGGGGTGATCCTTGAAGGTTTTTGGATCACCGTCGCAGTGACCGTGGGCGGCGCCGTGCTGGCGCTAGTGGTCTCGTTCCTCGCCGGGTTGGCAGCGCTGTCTCCCAACCCGGCGATACGGGGCGTGAACCGGGTGTTTGTGGAGTTCTTCCGGGGCACCTCGCTGTTGGTGCAACTGTTCTGGTGGTTCTACGTGCTGCCGTTCCTCGGAGTCCAGTTGCATCCCATTGCTGCCGGGATCGTGGCCCTGGGCATCAACTACGGCGCCTATGGCTCGGAGGTGGTGCGCGGAGCCATTCTCGCGGTGCCGCGGACCCAGCGTGAGGCGACTGTCGCGCTGTCGATGACGCCGCTGCAGCGGATGCGGCTGGTGCTGCTGCCGCAGGCGATTGTGGGAATGATCCCGCCGTTCACCAATCTGCTGATTCAGCTACTGAAGGGCAGCGCGTTGGTGTACTTGATCGCGCTAGCGGATCTGTCGTACCAGGCAAAGGAGTACCGCGACTCCACGGGCGACACCTTCCTGGCGTACGGCTTGGTGCTGGTGGTCTACTTCCTGCTCGCGCAGGCGATGGCGCTCGGCATGCGGTACTGGGAACGCCGAGCCAAGGCGAACATCGGTCAGGCCCCGCCGCCGGTTTTCAAACGGCTAGTCACCGTTCCCGCTAGCACGGCCGGGGGAGCAGGGATTGGAGCGCAGACGTGATCTGGAAATGGGATTTCGCGCTCGAGATCCTGCCGGCCCTGCTCAAGGCGACTCAGCTCACCATCCTGGCGACATTGCTAGGCTTCGCGGTCTCCGTGGTGCTGGGTCTGTTCCTGGCAATCCTCAACCGGTCGCGTTCGGCAGTGGTGCGGGGCACCGTGGTATCGGTGGTCGAGTTCATCCGCAGCACCCCATTGCTGGTGCAGTTGTTGTTCGGGGTGGCCATTACCCCGAGTTGGGCACCGTTGTGGGTGATCGGGACGATCGTGCTGGGCATTCACTACGCCACCTACATGTCCGAGGTGTACCGCGCCGGGATCGACGGGGTGCCGAAGGGGCAGTGGGAGGCAGCGACCGCGCTGAATCTGCCGATGCGGCGGACCTGGTCGGCGGTGATCCTGCCGCAGGCGATCCGCCGGGTGATCCCGGCGCTGGGCAACTACCTGGTGTCGATGTTCAAGGAGACCCCGCTGCTGCTCGCCATCGGCGTGTTGGAACTGGTCGGCACGGCGAAAGGCATCCAGGGAGAGACATTCCGGGCGGTGGAGCCGTACACCCTGGCGGGGTTGATTTTCTTGGTGCTGAGCATTCCCTCGGCGTACTTTGTTCGTTGGTTGGAGGTCCGTTTTGGCAAGGGATAAGGGCGCAGTGGCCACGGCCAATCAGCCCGCGAATGCGGCGCCGCCAGGGCGTGAGTCGTCCATGGTGGTGTTCGACAAGGTCGTCAAGCAGTTCGGCGACAATGTGGTGCTCCGGGAGCTCGACTTCTCGGTCGAGCCCGGCGAGTACGTGACCCTGATCGGCCCCAGCGGGTCGGGCAAAACCACCATCCTGCGGTTGCTGATGACCCTGGAGCAGGCCAACGGCGGCTCGATCTGGGTCGACGGCGACTCGCTCACGCACATGAAGCGGGGCAACAAGCTGGTCGCTGCGAACGAGAACCACGTCCGGGGCGTACGCAAGAAGATCGGCATGGTGTTCCAGTCGTTCAACCTGTTCCCCAACATGAAGGTGCTCCGCAACATCACCGAGGCGCCGGTGAGCGTGCTCGGCCTCTCCAAGGACGAGGCCGTGGAGCGGGGCAGGCAGCTGCTGCAGAAGGTGGGGCTGGCGGAGAAGGAAGACGCCTATCCGTCGCAGCTCTCCGGCGGTCAGCAGCAGCGGGTGGCGATCGCCCGAGCCTTGGCGATGCAGCCGAAGGTGATGCTGCTGGACGAGGTCACCTCGGCGCTCGACCCGGAACTGGTGGTCGAGGTGCTGAACGTGCTGCGTGACGTGGTGGCGACCACCGACATCACGATGCTGTGCGTGACGCACGAGATGGCCTTCGCCCGGGACGTGTCGGACAAGGTGATGATGTTCGATAAGGGGCAGATTGTGGAGCAGGGCCCGCCGGAGCAGATTTTCTCCGAACCCAAGCACGAGCGGACCCGTAGCTTCCTTCGGGCGGTGCTCGAAGACAGGTGAGCGGTCTGCCAGGACGGTGACCCCCCGCGCCAGACACTCACGCCGGCCAGTCTGCGAGCTTCGTAGACTGGCCGGCGTGACGCATTCGGAGTTGATTATCGCCCCCAGCATGCTGGCTGCTGACTTCGCCCGGCTGGGAGAGGAGGCGCAAGCGGTGCATGGCGCCGCCGACTGGCTGCACATCGATGTGATGGACAACCATTTCGTGCCGAACCTGACAATCGGGCTGCCGGTGGTGACGAGCCTGCTCGCCGCCACGTCGACTCCGCTGGACTGCCACCTGATGATCGAGAATCCGGCCCGCTGGGCGCCCGGGTACGCCGAGGCGGGCGCGTACCACGTGTCCTTCCACGCCGAGGCGACCGACGACCCGACAGCGGTGGCGCGTGACATCCGCGCAGCCGGAGCGCTGGCGGGGCTGGCGATCGACCGCGACACCCCCTTGGACGACTACCTGGACGTGCTGCCCGAGTTCGACCTGTTGTTGATCATGACGATCAAGGCTGGCTTCGGCGGGCAGGAGTTCATTCCCGCGCTGTTGGACAAGGTGCGCCGGGCTCGACGCGCAGTGCAGGCGGGTCACCTGGATCTGCGCATCGAGGTCGACGGCGGGATCAACGCCGAGACCATCGAGGCGGCGGCCGAAGCCGGGGCCGACGCGTTCGTCGCCGGCACCGCGGTGTACGGGGCGGACGACCCCGCGGCGGCCGTCCGCAAGCTGCGCAAGCTCGCCGAGTCAGCGCAGCGACCTTAGGGCTTGTCCTGCCGATCTTCACTCGGCTGCGACGGGCCCAGCTGCCGGACCGCCGCCTGGATCCCGTCTCGCTCGACCAAGATCGGCAGGACAAGTCCTAGACCGGTAGCGCGGCGATTCCGGCGGCGACCGTGACCAGCATGGCGGCGGTCGCCGTCGCGGCGAGTCTCTGGTCCTCGCGCACCACATCCCGCAGCGTGGCGCTGGTGATGACGAACTTGTCCACCACCCAGCTGACCACGTAGAAGAAGATCACCGCCGCGACCGCGGTGACGGCGAACGCCAGCAGGCCGACACCCCAGCCGACGAAGTCGCCGGCGATCGATTTGTGCAACACCAGACCGAGCGCGACCGTGAAACCGCCCGCGATGATTCCGGCGGCGATGTTGCCGTGGGCGACATGCCTGCTGAGCCGGTCAAACTGGGGCACCCGGCCATTGACCAGGTACGTGGCGCAGAGAACAGCGAGCCCGAGCAGGGTGAAAACCACGCTGGACGCGATGCCGGTGGCGATGCTGGGCGCCTCACCGGAGAGGCCCGCCGAGATCACCAGCCCGCTGGCGACGAAGAAGCCCGCTCGTACGATGCTGGCCGAGCGCTCCACCTGATCCGCGGGGTCCGTCATGGCGCCGGCGCCCACCACCCGGTTCAGCACCGGCCACAGCAGACTGAGCAACAGGGCCGCCCACAGCCCGCCGCCGACCAGCCAGGCCAGATCGAAGCCGAGCCGCCCACTCGAGCCCATCAGCGGCCACATCGCCAGACCCTGGCCGATCAGGAGGCCACAGCGCTGAATCAAGTACGAGGTGTTTCGTTTGACGAACAGCTCCTCGTGGTCGTCGAACCGGGTGGCCCGGTTCACCACCGCCCACAGCAGAGCCAGCAAGGCGCCGAAGATGGCGATCTTCAGCGCCGAGACACTGTGCTCGAACAACAGGATGGACGCGTCCTCAGAACTCATTTCAACCCCTACGGAAGGCTCGTGATGACGTGCGGAACGAAGAAGCTGGCGTTGTCAGTGATCGGGCCGGCGCTTTCCCGGAAGCACAGACCCGCGGACTCGTTGTCGATCATCCACACGCCGGTGAGCGTGTGACGGCGGCCGGCGGGGGTGTCGAAGCTGGGCAGTTCGGCGTACTCCTGCAGGATGAAGCCCTCGGCGCCGTAGTCGCCCCCGTGGGAGGCGACCGCCTCGCCGCCCTGGATCACGGTGACGTTGCCGCCCTCACGTCCGAACAGCGGCTTGCGCACGCAGTTGGTCCGGAAACCCCGCGGCTCCTCGCCTTCGAAGTAGGCAGGCAACAGGTGCTTGCGCCGCGCCGGGTCGTCCTTGAACAGGTCCCAGAGGATCGGCAGGATGCCCTTGTTGCTCCAGAGCATCTTGTACGGCGGCTCGACCCACGTGGTCCCGTCCCGCTGCAGCGTGTTCCACAGCGCTGTCTTGCCGAATTCCTCGTGGATCATCCACTCCCAGGGGTACAGCTTGTACGCCAGCCGCACCGGCTCGCCGTCCTGGTCCCGGAATTGCCCCATCAGCGTGGGCGTGTCGCCGAGGAAGGCAAAGTGCCCGTCCTGCGCCTCAAGCCGCAGGTTCTCGATGAACTGCATCTTGACCCGGAAGCCCGCCTGGTCAGCCGCGGCAGCCACCACCGCCGTGTTCATCTGGTCTTCGCCGGACTTCTCCTGGGCGGTGTGCAGGAAATGAACCACCGGGGGCCGGAAGCCTCGTCGTGCCTCGAAGAGCTCGAGGTTGCGTTTCCAGGCCGCCGTCAGAGCCTCGAAGGCGTTGTTCCACTGACTTCCGGACACTGTCGGGTTCTCACTCAGCCAGTTCCACTGAGTGCCGGTTGACTCCGGGAGGCAGGTGGGGGTGTCGGCGTTGTACTCGAGCAGTTTCGGATCCGCCAAGCTCGGGTCCGCGGCGGTGAGCGCCGGGTCGTTGCCCCACCTCAGATCCATCCGGCCGTTGACGCTGGGCCAGTGGAAATCCGGGTCGTCGTCATCCCAGGTCTTGAGGATGGCCGGCACCGCGAATTCGGGGATGCCCAGCTTTCCGAACAGCTTCTCTGCGATGACGTGGTCGCCAGCCTCGATAAACATGGCGGTGAGCTCGTCACATGCCGTCGCCAGCTGGTCGGTGTCCTGGGCGGTCACCTGATAGTGGGCGTCCTCCACCCAGTACGAGATCGTGCCTCCGGGCGTTTCGGTGTCCGAATACACCACGCCGTCGCGTTGCACGGCTGCTTTCCACTGGGGACGACATCCGTTCGGCTGGCGCCGCAGCATCAGCTGCCACCTCCCCAGTAACCACCGCCGCCGTGGTAGCCCGAGCCGCCGCCGTGGTAGCCGAATCCGCTGCCCCGGATCGTCTTGCCAGCGACCCTCCCGGTGGCCGGAATGCCCGCCTTGGCGCGTGCCTTCTTGTCTGACGGGTCAATCCGCCGGGTCTTGTGATCGTCGGGCACGCGGTTGCCAAGGGCGTACCGCCGTGCGGTGACATACAGCCAGTACGACGTGAAGCCGGAAGAGCGGTTCTCGTCGCAGTAGTCGGGGTCGACGACGTTGCCGTCCTCGTCGATGCAATGGACTTTCTTGTCCAAAGAGTCTTCCTGTGGCCGGGACGCCACCCATCCGACGGCTCCGGTGACCAGAAAGGCGCTGACCGTGGCCGCGAGAAAGCGTGGCGGATGTCTGAAACTCAGTCGGTCTGGCATCGGCCTTCCCGGGTCGGATCGGGCGAGTGGCGCACCCGCTGGGGACGACACCCGGCCGGGTGTCGTCGCGGCATCAGCTGCCGCCTCCCCAGTAGCCACCTCCGCCGCTGCTGCCCGAGCCGCCGCTGCCGAACCCACCGCCCCGGATCGTGCTCCCGGAGACTCTGCCGCTCGAAGGCAGGCCGGCGTTCGCCCGAGCCGTCGAGTCCTTCGGGTCGATACGGCTTGACCTGTGATCAGACGGCACCCGCGAGCCGGGCAAGTACCGTTTGCCGGCCACGTACAGCCAGTACCCTCCGCCGTGGTAGTCATCGTCCTCGTCGCAGTAGTCGTCGTCGACGACCTCGCCGTTCTCGTCGATGCAGTGGACGTACTTGTCCTCCTCCTGGCTGCAGCCAGCGAGACCGGCGGCCATGAATGCCGTGACGGCAGCGGTGAGGAAGCGTGGCGGTTGTTTGAACTGCAGTCGGTCTGACATCGGCCTTCCCGGGTCGGATGACGAGTGGCGC
>JBOGDL010000479.1:0-3400 GCA_050701815.1 Micromonosporaceae bacterium
TTGTTGGACTCGGCCATCTTGTGGGTATCCTCGCGCCGCTTGACGCTGGCGCCGAGGCCGTTGCTCGCGTCCAGCAGCACGTTCATCAGCCGCTCGGTCATGGTCTTCTCCCGGCGCGAGCGGGAGTAGCTGATCAGCCAGCGCAGCCCGAGCGTGTTCGCGCGCGGTGCCCTGACCTCTACCGGCACCTGGTAGGTAGCGCCACCCACGCGGCGGCTGCGGACCTCGAGGGTCGGCTTGACGTTGTCGAGCGCACGCTTGAGCGTGATCACCGGATCGGTGCCCGACTTGTCACGGGTGCCTTCGAGCGCGGTGTAGACGATGCGCTGCGCGACCTGCTTCTTGCCGTCCTGGAGCACCTTCGAGACGAGCTGGGAGACCAGCTGCGACCCGTAGACCGGGTCGACGTCGATCGGACGCTTGGGAGCGGGACCCTTGCGCGGCATGTCAGCTCTTCTCCTTCTTCGCGCCGTAGCGGCTGCGAGCCTGCTTGCGGTCGCGTACGCCCTGGGTGTCCAGCGAGCCACGGATGATCTTGTAACGAACGCCCGGGAGGTCCCTCACCCGGCCGCCCCGCACCAGCACGATCGAGTGCTCCTGCAGGTTGTGGCCAGCGCCAGGAATGTAGGCGGTCACCTCGATGCCGCTGGACAGCCGGACCCGGGCGACCTTACGCAGCGCGGAGTTCGGCTTCCTGGGCGTGGTCGTGTACACGCGAGTGCACACGCCTTGCCGCTGTGGGCTGCCCTTGAGGGCCGGCGTCTTAGTCTTGCTCGTCTTCGCCTTGCGGCCCTTGCGGACCAGCTGGGAGATGGTGGGCACCGGGTTGTTCGCTCCCTTCGGCCTTTTGGCCGCGCCGTCCTTGTGACGTCCTGTTTACGGTCATGATCTTGCGGTCTTGCCTGTGCCAGTCGCCGAGGCGGCTGGCGGTCGCGGCAGGCCACCCGGCCCAAGCCGGATCTGCTTGCCACGCCGGAGCAGGTTGCTCCGACCCCCGCGGTCGGGCGTGTCGCCCGCACGCGGCCCACCGTGCATTTAGCCGGTGGGGTGTCATTTCTCGCGTACGCCCGACACCGGGTGAATGCACCGCCGACAACCGATACCGGTCATCTGGTGCGCGACGCACGCTGATTGCCCAGGCGCAAGCCTAGGCACGATCGAAAAGGGTACCCAGCAAACGAGCCCAGGTCAAAACGAAGCGACAAAACTGCCCACTTCGTATCAACTTGCGGCCGCCGCGGCGGTACCGCGCCCATCATACTCATCAGAATGCGGACCCGATGCTCGCCTCCATAATCAAGCCCGCCACCAGAGAGACCACGGTGAGCGCAAGCCCACCCGCTCCGGTTGCCATGGCCCAGATCGCGGTGCTCTTGCCAGTGACTTCGCCCCCCGAATCATCGACCTGCTTCATGCCCAGGTATCCCAGGCCCATGGCAGCGAATCCCATCACGACTGGCAATGCCGCCAGCGGCCACCAGCAGCAGCTCAGCAGGCCCAGGACGCACGAGCCAATGCCCGTGGCGAGCCCGCCGGCGCCGAAGCCTGTAGTGGTCGGCGGCAGGTACGGGTTCGCCAACACATACCCGGCTGGCACCTCCGGCTCAGCCTGTGGCTCCGATCGCTCTCCGGGTCGGGAGGAGGGTTGCTGCGGGTCCGCTTGCCCGGCCGGGTCCGTCATCAGGTCTCCTTCACACCCGCGGGGGGACGGGTCGTCCACGTTCCATGGAGGCGCGTCACGGAGCCAGCTCCGCCGCCCCGTCAGGGTACGCGGCGCCCCGCTCCCAGAGGCGGCCTCACCGCGTCAGTACGTGCCCGGCGCCAAGGTCAGCAGGCCGCTGACCGCTCCGGCCACCAGGACCGTCGCAGCGATCACAATCGACGCCCACGCCAACCGTTCGCCGAGCCGGAGCAGCCGATCACCGGTCAGGAACCCTTTGGAAGCTCTCATCTCACTTCGGCTCTGCTGGGCCATCACCAGAGCGAGCACGGCCGGGATCACCCCGCCAACCGTGAAGGACGTGCACAACGCCACGATTCCCAGGGCGAGCACCCCTCGAGCTTTGGTGGCCCGTACCGGATCAGGATCGCGAGGATGGCGAGCAGCGGCAAACACGTAAGCCATCATGCCCCAGGAGCGCCCGCGTGTCCGCGACCGCCGATGCCGGCCAGCGCCATGTCCACGATGCGCTCCGCCAACTGCTTCTTGTCCACCTTGGGGTACGTTCGCGACTCGGTCTGGGTCAGCATGGGGCTGGCGAGCATGGCCACTGCCAGCTCCACATCCAGATCAGCGGCCAGCTCACCGTTGGCTGCTCCCCGCCGGAGCACCTCACGCAGCACATCCCGGCGCTGCTCCACCATCGCGGAGAAGCGGGACGCGAGCCGGGGGCTGCGGTGCAACTCGGACCTCACGGAGAGTACGATGCGACTCTCGCGAGAGTCGTGGAAGCACCCCATTCGGGACAGCAGCACCACCAGGTCCTCACGAACCGACCGACCAGGCAAACGCGGCACGGGCCCTTTGAGATGGGCTAGCGCGTCCACCACCAAGGCCTCCCGGTCGGGCCAACGCCGGTAGATCGTCGCCTTGCCAACCCCCGCCCGGGCCGCGACCGCCTCAATGGTCAGTGCCTCCACACTGGTGCCCTCGGCCAACAGGTCAAGCGTCGCCTTGATGATCGCAGCGCTGGCTTGGCTGCTGCGGGGGCGCCCCACAGGTCTCACCGTGACGGTGTCGCCCTTGGCCATGGTCGCGCCCGACAGATTAGAGATCATCTCGTACGCACCAGTTCCGATCTGTCCGCGGACCGGGCCGCTGCTTCGCCTTCACCGATTTCAGGCTGCGGAGCGCCGGCAGCCGCGCTGGCACGCCCTGGCAACCACCGCAGCACCACGAGGACACCCGCCAACGTGGCGGCCAGAGAGCCGGCGGCCGCCCAGTGCATCGCGTCGACGAACGCCTCATTCGCCCGTGTCAGCACGGCGCCGTCGGTCAGACCCAGACGCTCGACCACCGCGTACGTGCTGGCCAGAGACTCCGACGCCGGCCCTCGCGCCTGGGCAGGCAGGCTGTTGAGATTGCCGACCAGTTCGTCACGGTAGACCGAGGAGATCACAGAACCCAGCACAGCGACGCCGAGCGCACCTCCGATCTGGCGGATCGTGTTGGTGACCGCGGAGCCGACGCCAGCTCGTTCCCTCGGCAATGTGGACATCACCGACTCGGTGGCCGACGGGATCACCAATGCCATGCCAACACCCTGCACAAAGAACATCAGCTCCAGCAACCACAGTGGCGTGTCTGACTGAATCAACACCCACCCGCTGGTCGCTGAGGCGATCAGCAACAGCGCGACCGCGGAGACCAGCCTGGGCCCGTACCGCTTCACCAGGGCCG
>JBOGDL010000480.1:0-8676 GCA_050701815.1 Micromonosporaceae bacterium
CGATGGCGCCCTCGGAGCCCGAGTTCGATACGATCTGCCGCAGCGGCTCCTCACAGGCGCGGCGCACGATGTCCACGCCGATCTGCTCGTCGCCCGGCACCGTCAGCGCGGTCAAGGCCATCGCCGCGCGCAGCAGCGCCACGCCGCCACCCGGCACGATGCCTTCCTCGACCGCGGCCTTGGTCGCGTGCATTGCGTCCTCGACCCGCGCCTTCTTCTCCTTCATCTCGGTCTCGGTTGCCGCGCCGACCTTGATGACGGCGACGCCGCCGGCCAGCTTGGCCAGCCGCTCCTGCAGCTTCTCGCGGTCGTAGTCCGAGTCGCTCTTCTCGATCTCGGCCTTGATCTGGCTGACCCGACCGGCGATCTGGTCGGCGTCGCCGGCCCCGTCGACGATGGTGGTCTCGTCCTTGGTGATCACGACCTTGCGAGCCGAACCCAGCAGCGACAGGTCAGCGTTCTCCAGCTTGAGGCCGACTTCCTCGCTGATCAGCTGGCCGCCGGTGAGGATGGCCATGTCCTGCAGCATCGCCTGGCGGCGGTCACCGAAACCGGGCGCCTTGACGGCGACCGACTTGAAGGTGCCACGGATCTTGTTGACGACCAGGGTGGCCAGGGCCTCGCCCTCGACGTCCTCGGCGATGATGACCAGCGGCTTGCCGCCCTGCATCACCTTCTCGAGCACCGGGAGCAGGTCCTTGACCGCCGAGATCTTCTGGTTGGCGATCAGGATGTACGGGTCATCAAGGACAGCCTCCATCCGCTCCGTGTCAGTCACGAAGTAGCCGGAGATGTAGCCCTTGTCGAAGCGCATGCCCTCGGTGAGCTCCAGCTCAAGGCCGAAGGTGTTGCTCTCCTCGACGGTGATGACGCCTTCCTTGCCGACCTTGTCCATCGCCTCGGCGATGATCTCGCCGACGCTGGTGTCACCAGCGGAGATGGACGCGGTCGAGGCGATCTGCTCTTTGGTCTCGACGTCCTTGGAGAGCTTGCTCAGCTCCTCGGCGACCGAGCTCACGGCGGCCTCGATGCCCCGCTTCAACGCGATCGGGTTGGCGCCAGCGGCCACGGTGCGCAGGCCCTCGCGAACGAACGCCTGGGCCAGCACGGTAGCGGTCGTGGTGCCGTCGCCAGCCACGTCATCGGTCTTCTTGGCGACCTCTTTGACCAGCTCGGCCCCGATCTTCTCGTACGGGTCCTCGAGCTCGATCTCCTTGGCGACCGACACACCATCGTTGGTGATGGTGGGGGCGCCCCACTTCTTCTCAAGTACGACGTTGCGGCCCTTCGGGCCCAGCGTCACCTTCACGGCGTCGGCGAGGATGTTCATGCCCCGCTCGAGCCCGCGGCGCGCCTCCTCGTCGAACGCGATCATCTTTGCCATTCGGCGTTGTCCTCCGGTTTGCGTTTACGGTCATCGACGGCGCGTTGGGGGCGCCGCCTGCCGTGACGCGCACATGCACGCCACTCGCTGCGGATGCGCTGAACACAGCCGCCGCGTACGCACCTAGTTCGGCCGGGCAGATGCCCGCGACGGCCGACTGCTGCCGCTCACGCGGCGGACAGCCTCACCGCCCGACCACGGCCCAGACCCCAGACCGCAGAGCCTCGACCTAGCACTCAACGACTGCGAGTGCCAACCACAGGTTTAGCACTCTGGCCCTGAGAGTGCAAGCGATGCGGCCATTCGACGAGGCGAGCGCCACCGCCGCCGGAAGGGTCCGGCACGGTTTCCAAGGAACCCGACGCCGAGACAACCTCGCCCAAGGTCCACCGCCCTCCCCCAACGAGCCGGCCGGCCTCCCGAAATGAGTAGGCCAACAGGGTGGTTGAAGCCGCGTCGCAGCGGGAAACCCAGTTCTCGGAGAATCACCTCGGACCACCACTTTGGGAGGCCGGAGAAGATGCTGCAAACCGAGCTCACCATCACTGCTGACGATGTGCAGCTACCTGCGGAGCTGGTGACGCCGGACGCCATCGAAGGGATCATCGCTTTCGCGCATGGATCTGGTTCCGGACGCCGCAGCCCGCGCAACACCTGGGTCGCTGAGCAGTTGCACGCCGCGAACTTCGGCACCCTGCTCTTCGACCTGCTCTCGGCCGAGGAAGCCCGGATCGACTCGATCAGCTCGGCGTACCGCTTCGATGCGCCTTTCCTCGGGGGACGGCTGGTGAACGCGGTGGACTGGCTCACCGCGCGTCCCGAAGCAGCCGACCAGCCCATTGGCGTGTTCGGCGCGAGCACCGGTGCCGCGGCAGCGCTGATCGCCGCGGCCCGCCGCCCAGAGGCGGTACGTGCGGTGGTGTCCCGGGGCGGTCGTCCCGACCTCGCGGCGCCGTTGCTGGGCGGGGTCTCGGCACCCGTGTTGTTGATCGTGGGCAGCCGCGATCAGGAGGTGCTCAAGCTCAATCGGCAGGCCCAGGCGGCGCTGGCAGCGGCGCACTCCGAGCTACGCGAGGTGCCTGGCGCCGGGCACCTCTTCGAGGATCCCGGCGCCATGGACAAGGTGGTCTCACATACGGTCGACTGGTTCACCCGACACCTTCGGTGAGCCCGGTCCCGGCGGCGCCCAGCTCACCGGTTCGGTGGGCTGCCGCCCGGTCAGGCGGACCCGTCAGCAGGCCTTCAGCCAGGAGCACTCCAGATCCCCAGAGCGCGGGTTCGAATACTTGGGTGGCGACACCCGGTACGGCTCCCGCTGCCTCGACTCCTCGGAACGGCTGAACCGAGCCAACCGGATCGCGATCCGGTCCTCCAGGTCGCTCGGCTTTCCTGACAGGTAGTTGTTGAACATGATCGAGAAGATCAGCCGCTCCCCATCCGCGCTGGTCACGTAGCCAGACAAGGCGGTGACACCGGTCAACGAGCCGGTCTTGGCGATCACGTTGCCGGCAGCGGGGGTGCCTCGCATCCGGCTTCTCAGGGTGCCGCCGACGAACCTGTCCTCGGCGCCGGCGACGGGCAATGCGTCGCGGAACTCCTCGTACCACGGCTGACCCTGGGCAGCGGCGAGCAGCTCCCCGAGGTGCGACGGGGTGGTCATGTCACGCCGGGACAGCCCGGAGCCATCCTCCATCCGCATGCTGTCCATGTCCGGGCCCAGGCTCGCGAGCGTGTCCTCGGCAGCCTGCAGGCCCGCCGACCAACTGCCCTCTTGATAGACCTCGCGCCCCATCGCCTTCGTCAGCACCTCGGCGTGGCCGTTGTTCGACAGCTTCAAGAAGGGGACGAGCAGCTCGGACAAGGGCATCGAATCGTGCGACGCCAGCACCTTGGCGCCCTCCGGGGTGGATCCCGGTTCGGCACGGCTCTCAACCTTCACCCCGTGACGGGCCAACGCCTTGCCGAACACGTCAGCGGCATAGCCAGTCGGCTCCCAGACCGAGGACCATCTGACGACCTCAGCATCGGCGCCGATGGTGCCGGAGACCACGATCGTGTTGGAGCCATGCTCCCGTGTCACCGCGACCCCGGTGCTGGAACCTGTGACCGCGCGGTTGGAGATCCGCACATAGTCGGTCTCGGGCGCCACCTTGACCTTCGCCGGCGAGCCCGCTGACGCTCCCGGTGTCACGTGCACCTTGACCGAACCAGCATCGTAGTCCGTGTCAGGCGCCACCGTCAGCGCTGATATCTGAGCCGCGAAGTAGGCCGACTCATCGTCGGAGGCCCAGTCACTGCCCAACCGCTCGGAATCAAAGAACGTGTCGTCGGCAATCAGCTTGCCCTGGACACTCCGCACACCCGAATCCGCTATCTGCTCAGCCAGCGAGTCGTAATCCTCGGCCAATGTGGTGGGGTCGCCGCCACCACGTAAGTAAAGGTCGCCATTAAGCTGGCTGCCGGCACGTTTGCCGTCGCTGCGCACGCTGGTGGTGAATGTGTAGTCGGGGCCCAACACCTCTAATGCGGCCGCCGCGGTGAGCAGTTTGTTGTTGGACGCCGGCAGCAACCGGGTGTGGATGTTTCGGGCGTACAACACCTCTTCAGTGTCGGCGTCGCGCACCAGCACTCCAGCTTCGGAGCCATTCAGCCGTGCGTCGGCAAGGATTTCATCAATGTCTTTGGTCAGGTCCGCAATGGAAGCGGTCGCGGCCGAGGCGGTGGAGCCGGTGGCTACCAGCGCAAGCGCCGTCACTCCAAGCAAGATCTTGAAACGGCCTCTCACTGGGATCTCCTAGCGAGAATGGGACCAAAGGGTCCACTGTGGTGTCGTGGTGTGGGGGGCTTGTCGGAGCAAGTTCGGTGGTGGGAAAGAGTGACAAAAAGCTCCAATTTCCGCAGCATACGCCAAGATCGCTATCGGACGAACCCCTCAAGGCCAACCCTCAAGGGGCAGTCCACGGTCCACACAGCACACCGCCGTGGAGCGGTCGGACCCCCGTCCCGCCGCTTAGCGCCCGTACCGGGTCGGTTCCGGCCCAGCGCCCTGCTGGGCGTCAAGACGTGCTCGTACGGCCGGGTCAAGCGTTGGCTTCGGCGGCGAGCCGCGACGTGTTCAGGCCCGGCTGCTCCCGGGCACGCAGCTCCACGTACGTCACCACGGTGCCGCAGAGCGTCACGACCTGGCCGAATACGGCCGCGAGAATGATGAGCACCAGGAACAGCACACCGGAGACCACCATGACCAGGGCGCCCATGGCTGAATTGCCCTCGACCACCATCGCGTTGAGCGGAATCATCACGGCGAACATCAACAGCTCGACCACCAGCACGAACCCCGCCGCGACGCCGACCAGCGCCGCGACCCGACCCACCGCCGGCCAGAAATTGCTGTGCATCAGGCGGATCGAGCGGGTGAAGCCCTGCCGACCTTCAAAGGCCATCACCGGAACGATCAAGCTGAGCACGAAACTCAGATAGATGCCCGGCAGGTAGCAGAAGACCGACCCGATCATCGCGACCAGGCCCGCGAGCAGAGTCCAGCCGAGCGTCGGCCATCCGGGCCGCAAGGCCGACTTGTACGCCTCCAGCAGGGCGATCGGTCGCCCTGTGGCATCGTTCGCGATGGTCCGGGCGGCAGCCAGACCGACCACCGCGCTCAGATAACCGGCTGAGAGCAGAATGCCCACATAGAGCAGACCGATCACGACCACCAGCAGCACCGTCGCCGCTGGTGACATGCCGTGACCGTCCCCGATGAGCGCGTACAAGCCGATCCCGAACACGGCGGCGACCAGCACCAGCCCACCAAACCACGGGACCGCGAAGCCGAGCAGGATCAGCTTCATCAGCCGCTTCCCGCTGACCTTCAACACGCTTTTCAGCCGGTCAACCCAGGACGAGAAGTCGTACGCCACCAACGGGTCGTACGCGGGGACTGGCGGCGGAAAAGCGCCCGGAGGAAGAACGCCCGGAGGCGGATAGGCGCCCGGAGGGACAGCCCACGGAGGGACGGCGCCTGGCGGGACGGCGCTGCCCGGGGGGACGGCGCCCGGCGGAGGAACGGGCCCGGGTGGCGGAGCGCCCTCTGACGGGGCAGCCTCGCTCGGCGGAACCGGAGGCGCCACGTCGCTCGAGGACGCCATGTCGCCAGGAGGCGGTGTGTCGCCGGCAGCAGCTGGTGAGGCCCCCGCAGCAGGTGGCGACGGCTGATCCTCAGCCGATGCGCTCGGCTCTGACCGCTGGGCCTCGGACTCGCCGGCTGGCGAACCGGCCGCAGCGGACTGCCGCGGCTCCTGGTCGGACGCCGAGGCTGGCTTGTGCTCAGCGCCCTCATCCGACGCCGAGTCCGGCTTCTGCTCAGCACCTTCGTCCGGCGCCGGAGGGGTGGGGGGTGTGGGCACTGCAGGCCCCTCTCATGCGAGGTCTCAGCAATTCGTCACAGCGATCGTCCGGCACTTTATAGAGCCGACACAACCGGCCCCGCCACAGTCGGCGCCACCTTCGTCACGCGACACTGGGCCCAGCAACGATCGGGCTGGCGGTACGCCGGGGCTCGGGCGGAAGACCTCGAGGGGGTTTAAGGAAGTGCCCAAAAAACACTTCGGGCGGGCCACGGCGACAAGGCGCCGCGTCCCGCCCGAAGGGACGTCTTAGCCGACCAGCTTGACGTTCTCAGCCTGGGGACCCTTCTGGCCCTGAGCAATGTCGAACTCGACACGCTGGCCGTCATCCAGCGCCTTGTAGCCCTCCATCTCAATCGCGGAGAAGTGAACGAAAACGTCCGCTCCGCCGTCGACGGCGATGAAGCCGTAGCCCTTCTCAGAGTTAAACCATTTGACGGTGCCCTGTGCCACTGCGCACTTCCTTACTTCGGTACTGCACCGACCCCACGGCGCGGGATCGGGGGTCCACGGACTTGCATGTCTTGCGGGCGTCTGCTCGCGGATGACAGCTGAGAACACGTCGACCGAGATCGAACGCTACACGAGGTTGGCACGCCTTTACAGAGTCCCGGCTAGGGCTGGACAAACCGACGCCGATCACCGCAGGTCACACGTGTCGCCTGGATTGCACAATCCGGAAACGGTTCGCCACGTACGCCGAATCAGTGAGCGCCGCGTTCGCGGCCGGGTTGGCGCCGGTGGCGTGGAAGTCGCTGAAAGCAGCCGATTGATTGACAAAAACCCCGCCGGTGAGGTTGCAGGACAGATGCACGCCCACATCGACCGCCGCGTTCTCGACCGCGTCGAGCACCTTCTCGTCGGTGGAGTAGATCGCCGCCGTCAGGGCGCCGCGGGCGCCCACCGTACGCCGGAAGATCTCCACGCTGTGCGCGGTGCTGTCAGCGCTGATCACGTACGACACCGGACCGAAGCATTCGCTTCCGTACGCCCCCTCGTCCTCAGAACCCAGCTTCACCAGCAACGGGGTGCGCACCAGAGCATGGGGGTACGTGGGGTGCTCCAGCGCCTGAGACGCCAGCAGCACCTCGCCCGCCTCAGCCGCGGTGGCAAGCCGGGCCGCCACACCTGAGTTGACGATGGCCCCGATCAGCTCCACCGCTCGCGCGGGATCGCCGGTGAGCTTGCCGACGGCCCCCGCGATCCCCGCTGCCACCTCGTCGAAGCTCTTCTGGCCCGCTTCGGTGGCGATCCCTTCAGCCGGCACCAGGATGTTCTGCGGGGTGGTGCACATCTGCCCGGAGTACAGCGCCAACGAGAAGCCGATGTTGCGGCACATGCCCGTGAAGTCGTCGGTGGAGTCGATGATGATCGTGTTGACGCCAGCCTTCTCGGTGTACACCTGGGCTTGGGTCGCGTGCTGCTCCAGCCAATTCCCGTACGCGGTGGAGCCGGTGAAGTCGATGATCTTCACCTCGGGCCGGGTGGCGAGCACGGAGGCCAGCCCCTCCCCCGGAGCTTCCGCGGCGAGAGTCACCAGGTTCGGGTCGAATCCCGCCTCCTCGAGCACCGCGCGGGCGTGCATCACGGTGATCGCCAGCGGCAGCACGGCGCCTGGGTGCGGCTTCACCACCACTGGGTTGCCGGTGACCAGGGAGGCGAAGAGACCCGGGTAGCTGTTCCAGGTGGGGAACGTGTTGCAACCGATCACCAGGCCGATCCCGCGCGGCACCACGTGGTAGGTCTTGCTCATCTTGAGCGTGGCGCCCTTGCCGGCTGGCTTTTCCCACTCGGCGCGTTCCGGCTGGCTGGTCATCTCCCGGTAGCCGTACGCGACCGCTTCCAGACCCCGGTCCAGGGCGTGCGGCCCGCCCGCTTGAAACGCCATCACGAAGGCTTGGCCGGTGGTGACGTGCACCGCGTTGGCCAGCTGGAACACGTTCTTGTGGATCCGGTCCAGGATCGCGACACAGACCCCGGCCCGGGTGTGCGGGCCAGCGTCCCGCCATGCCGGCATCCCGGCCAGCGCCGCGGCGAGGAGTTGATCGACGTCCGGGTGCGGATACTTCACACCCAGCTCGACACCGTACGGGCTGGACTCCGAGGCGACCCACGAGTCGGCGCCGGGCTGGCGCAACGGGAAGTTCCTGCCCAACAGCTCGTCGAACGCGGCCTTCCCCTCGGCGGCGGCGTGCTCCCCGTACACCCTGGGGCTGGGCGACTCCGGGTACGCGCTCCAGTAGTCCCGCTTCCGGATCGCGTCGAGCGCGGCCTGCAGGGTCTCTCGATGGGCTGCGAACATCGGGTGCGCCGCTGTGGCGGAGCCCCGGTCGCTCGCGACGGCGCCGTGGTGGGCATCCGGGGTCAGCGCGGCAGCGGCTGTGTCAACGTCGGTCATGGGCCTCATCATGCACCCGCGACCTGCGGGTCGCGCAAGACGATCGGAAACTGGCAGGCTCTGGCCATGACAGGCTGGCAGCGGACCCGCGCCGTATTGAACTGGGTCAACCTGAGCACCGTGGCGGGCCTGCTGCTGGCGAAGGTTGGCGGGGCCCACCTCCGCCGGGGACCGTACGGCCTCCTGGTGGCCGACGGCTATCAGCTCTCAGCACCGAAGCAGCCCTGTTTCACCATCGGCAACCTGGTGATCTGCCACCGAACCGCGGAGTGGTTGCTCGACCCGGAACGGACGCGGCTGCTGCGGCACGAAGCCAAGCACGCCAGCCAATACGCCGTGCTGGGCCTGTTGTTCTTTCCCTTGTACGGGCTCGCCAGCCTGTGGTCCTGGCTGCTCACCGGCGGGTACGGCTCTCACAACTGGTTCGAGCGTCACGCCGACCTCGCCGACGGCGGGTACGTTCCCCGACCCCTGCGCGGATGGGCTGCGCG
>JBOGDL010000481.1:0-14353 GCA_050701815.1 Micromonosporaceae bacterium
CGAGGTCGCGGACGCCGCTGGGGATCTGAAGCTCGCGGTCCTACGGCTCAGCTCGGGCAGCACCATCGCGTTGGTGCAGGTGGTGGGGAACCCGGAGCCGGGCACGTCCCTGCTGCAGCCCGGTGACAACCCGCGCCCTCGCGGTGACGTGCTGCGAGAGTTCCTCGCCGCCTCCCAGCTGTCGAAGCAGGTGGTTTCCGGGCTTGTGAGACGTCGGTAGCCTGGAGGCCAAGCGACGCGTCGCCGGGCAGCCGTGCGGCCTCAGGCCACGAGTGGGAGGGCGGACCGCTGGAAAGGGAATTGCAGGCGCGCCTGGAAGGCATGCTGACAGAGGTGCGCCGGATGGCGACGGACATGACCACCGTCCAAAAGAAGATGATGCGGGTCACCGCCACGGTGCAGTCGGCCGACGGCGCGGTGACCGCGACGGTGGGGCCGCGGGGTCATCTGATCGACCTCAAGCTCGATCCCAAGATCTACCGGCGCCCCAACTCCGGGTTGCTCGCGCAGACCATCGTTCAGACGGTGCGGGAGGCCGTGGAGCAGGCGGCGAAGGAAACCCAGGACATGCTTGAGGGCGTGGTCCCAGATGAGTACCACCCGGACAAGATGATGCAGGGCTTCGGCCTTCCGAAGGGTGCCCTCCGGAAGCATGATGCGGTGCTGCTCAAGGAGCAGGAGGAGGAAGACGATGACTAGTCCGACCTACTTCGACGACGCGGATGCCACCCGTGGCCATGGCGAGGACCTCAGCTCCATCGGAGACCGGCTGAAGTCCAAATTGGAGGGACACCGGACGGATCTTGAAGCCCTTTACAGCGACAATCCGGAGGGCAACGACGACCCCGGACGGTCGCTGAAGAAGTCGCACAGCACCCCTGCGCTGGAGTTTCTCAAGGATGCTCCCGAGGTTGGCACCGCGATTTCCGGGGTTGGGGGCGCCGTAGTCAAGACAGTCGACTTGGCGGTAGGCGTCGACAACCAAGGCGCTGCCAAGGTCAAGGGCGCCGTGGACACGTGAGAACAGGTGCTGTCGACGGTGACGAGCAGCGTGCCCTTCTGGCGCGCTGCTTTGTCGCGTGGCACATCTGACTCAGGTTGTGCCGGTTCAGTAGGGTCGGCACTGGATATTTAGGGCCGCCGATCTCATGGGCGGCCCCGATTCGGGTTCCACGCCGGATCGGCGACTCGGCATGAGGGGGTGCTTGAGCAGTGGGGATGGATTTCCACTGGCTGTACTCCTGGTTAGAGGGCATGCCGAGCGAGGTCATCACCGCTGTTGAGTACGCCACGGGCGCCGACTGGCCCGAAGGCGACGAAGACAAGATGTTCGAGATCGCCGACGTCTGGATCGCCCTCGCGAAAACCATCGCCGACACGATCGACGAGGTCAACGACACTGTCCCCGCCATCACCGGCGGCTGGCAGGGAGACTCCCGCACCAGTTTTGAAGAGCTCTGGAAGAAGTTCCAGAGCGGAGACAAGTCCGTCCTCCCAGCGCTGTCCAAGGGAGCCATTGGGCTCGCTGACCAGGCGCGCGAGGGCGGCTTGCAGATCCAGACTTCGAAGTTCGAGATGGTCTTCGAGCTGTTCGCCATGGTCGCCGGCATCTGCATCGCGCTTGCGATGGCCTTTGTCACGGTGGGCATCTCGGCAGGTGGGATCCCGGGGCTCATCGCCCTTGCCCGTCAGGGCATCATGATGCTGCTCAAGAAGTTGATTAAGGAGCTCGGTAAGGAGCTGGCTGAGCGCTTTGTCAAGCGCACCTTCCGCAACTTGGGCCGCAACCTCGGCAGGGAATTGCCAAAGAAGGTCATCAAGGAAGCAGTCGAGGAAGCCTTCCAGGAGGCCGGGCAGAACCTCACCGCCCAGGCGCTCCAGATGGCGGAAGGTAACCGCACCAAGGGCCTTGACGTCAACCAGCTCGCGCAGAACTTCACGCTGGGGGGGCTCGCTGGAGGGGCCGCCGGCCTTGGCTCGGCCTTCATGAAGAACGCCTTCACCAAGGGCATCGTCGGCGAGACCATGGGCGAGCTGGCCAACCAGATTGCCAGCGGTGACTTCAACCTGCAGAACCTGCTCCAGAATTCGGTCGCCGGCGCCGTCGGGGCAGCGGACGGTGGAGGCTCGCAGGACATCCGGAACATCGTTGAAAACACGCAGACCATGCAAAACCTGCGTGGTGCGCTGAGCCAGCTCCCCGGGCTTAGCGGCCTCGCCACGCCGGCTTCGCCAGTTGCCGCTGGCGGGGCGCCAGGCGCGGCCGGCGACAGTACGCCGGGCTCCAGCAGCGGCGAGTCCAGTTCGGCTGGCGGCACCTCAAGCACCGGCGGCACATCGAGCACCGGCGGCACATCGAGCTCTGGCGGTCCTTCGAGCTCGACCGGCAGCGGCGGCTCCACCGCGGCGCCTGCTCCGGCGGCAGCGACCGGTTCGACAGGCGGGTCAAGTAGTTCCAGTGGCTCCGGTAGCTCAAGTAGCAGCTCAAGTAGCAGCTCCAGCAGCTCGGGCGGTCGGGATTCGAGCGGATCGAGCAGTTCTAGTGGTGCGAGCAGCAGCCTGCCCGAGTCGAGCACTGGCGGTGACTCAAGCGCGGGCGGCACCGGGGGAGAGTCCAGCGGCACCGGGGGCAGCTCGAGCACCGCGCCGGCCGGAGACACCGCAGCGTCAAGTGCCGACACCGGCGGTGGCGACACTTCTGGCCAGGGCTCTTCGCAATCCGACCCCTCCTCTGGTCAAGGTTCACCGGAAGGTGCGACTGCTGACGGCCAGACGGGCTCTCCCGAGTCAGGGGCTTCCGCGCCAGCAGCGAGCGACCAGGGCGCCGACAGTCAGTCGTCCCCAGGAACCCCGAGCGCACCAGCAGCCGCCAGCGACACGTCCGGTGCGCCAGGCTCGACAAGTGGTCCGGATGTCGCAGGCGCCTCGACGTCTGGTTCGACCGGATCCGATGCCACGACTGGAACGCCGGCAGCGACCCCGACACCCGGTGTTGCGGCTGGACCCGCAGGGGCCACTGGCCCGGCGACGGGTGCCCCAGGATCCACCGCGCCGACGGGCGCGCCGAGCCCCGGAGTCGGGTCCTCTTCCTCGATCGGGTCGGGGCCCGGAGCCACCGGGCCCACGTCTGGCACGCCGTCGACCACAGGTCCTGGCACCTCGTCCAGCGTCACCCCAACTGGTTCCACGCCGACGTCTGGGTCCACACCGAGCAGCGCTTCGACGCCAGCATCGGGCTCCGATTCCTCCAGCAGGACTGAGCCTTCGGCGCGGCGGGAGTCCACACGCGACGGTCGCCGTGACGAAACGTCCACGACGAGAGACCAGGCGCAGTCCAAGAAGGACTCCTCTGGGAAGCGGGATTCGACGCCTACGCCAGATCAGTCCGGTCAGCCCGAGTCGGCGCCCGCACAAGACTCGTCGCCGGAACAAGCAGCCTCCCAAAGCCAACGGGAGACCGTGCAAGAGCAGGCCTTGGCCGAGATGCGCAGGCAGATGGCAGCAAACCCGACGCTGCCTGGGTCCGGCGACCAAGCTCTCAGCCCGCTCACGGAGAGCTTCGTCAACGCCGTGCTTCGAGCACCGACGGATCAGCTCACCACGGCCGAGCAGGCCATGCAGCGCGACTTCGAGAACAACCTCGCGGTACGCGATCAGGCCGGCAACGTGGTGCCGGACACCTCGGGCTTCCCGCAGTCGCTACCACAAGCCGAGCTAGCTGCGGCGCTCGCGCAGAGCCTCACTTCGCCTACGCCTGATCGCGCTGACGATTCAACGGGCCAGGCTCCTGCCACTCAGCGCATGTCGCTTGTGGAGTTTTACGCCCAGGCAGCGCGTGATCTGGTCGCGCGGCTTGGGTTCGACCCCTACGACGGTCCGGGCCCACTGGGGAATGAGTTCAGCCCAGGGGTTCACGATCCAACCGACGGCAAAGGTCGGAAAGAGCACGAGCTCGAGGGCGCGCAGCGGCTGGCCGAAGCGGGCATGGACGTCCGTCTGACCGTTGAGGGCAGGCAGAACAAGGTCAAGGCGGTTGACTCGTGGTCCCGGGTCAACGGCACGGACCCCGGCACAGCGATTGAGATCAAGTCGATCATCAACGCGAACAACCTGCCGAAGCGGATCAAAGACGCCATACGGTCTGGGAAGACACAGATCGTGAACCGGGCTGGTGTCGTCAACGGCGTGGCGGACGGCCACGTGCTTGTGGACGGCCGTCCCAAACAGGTCACTTTGCAGGACGCCCAGGACGCCATCCGCAGCGCCGTGGGGCAGGCGAACGCGCATAACCAGATCCTGCCGGCACAGGTCACGATCATCCTGGGAGACGGGAGCACGGTTGTCTTCCGTCCGGAAGTGACGACTCTGCAAGACGGCACCACGTCGTACCTGAGGCCGTACCACCGCACGCTGCGGCATTTCGCTGCCGGTGACCCGGCCGGTGACCAGGCGATACGTGGTGAGCCGTGGGCGTCCCCCGCCCCGGAAACCATCTCCGCGACCAGACCCGAGCAAGGCGCGGGGTCCGATTCCACGACGTCCGACTCCACCGGCAGCGACACCGAGACCGACCCCGACCAGGGCTTCAGCTCGGCGCAAGACTCCGAGACCGCGCCGGACACCCAGGTACGCAGTGCCGTGGCCGCCGATCCCACGCCCAGCTCGGACACTGAATCGCAGGACGACAGCAGCTCCGCGTCCGCTGGTGACACTCGATCGAGGTCGCAGAGTGACACCACCAACGACACAGACTCGGCGTCTGACCCCGAGTCGTCGGACGACACCGACACCAAGCCCGCAGACGACACCCAACCTGAGCCCCGAGACGACACCGACTCGGAGTCTTCGGAGGAGAGCAGGAGCCGCCCCAGGCCGGACCCCACGCCGTCGCAGACTCCGGAGCAGATGAGTGAGCTGCGTCAGCACGCCACGGACCGGGGCGACCAGGTGTCCATCACGCCCGAAGGCGATTCACTCGGCGAGGTCGCGCCGAACATCGGTCGGCGCAAGGGTTGGTTGCAGGTTGTCATTCACGGCTCTCGCGACGGGGTTCTCTTCAACGGACGGTTGATCAACACGAGCGATCTGGCGAAGATCATCAGAAGCACCGAGATGTGGGGTCGGCACGAGGCCGACTTGCAAGCGTGGCGAGACAACGGCGAGCAGGGCGATCGTCCCAAGCCGCCGAACATCGACCTGGTTTCGTGTGGCATCGGCCCAGAGTTCGCAGCGCGGCTCCGTGAGGAGCTCGGGGTGGACCGGGTGGACACCACGCCGCCGGGCTCGTACGCCTGGATCTACCCCGACGGCCGGGTCGTTTTCGCCCCCGCGATCATCGGCGATGACGGCAACATCGCACCAGATTTGAGCGCGGCCACCGGCGCGGTCAGCTACGGGCCGGAAGGGCCGGAAGCGTCGACCTTCCTCAGGGATGCCGAGAGGGCTCGCCAACGCGGACGGTACCGAGGGTTGCTTGGGCGCCGGATGGATGAGACACGTCCGCGGCTGCTCGAGGAGCCAGATCCTTCCCGACCCCGTCCGCCTCCTGGCCCACCGCTTGACATTGACGCCGAGTTGCGACGCCTCGCCGCTCTACGTTCGGACATCGACAACTTCGCCGCCAATCATCCTGACGTAAGGGGGGTGAGTGCCTGGCGCAAGGCGGTCCAGGCGATCGAGAACGGCCTCAAGAAGGCACAGTCCGACGACTCCAGTGCCGTGCAGCGGGCCGCTCGGCAGCGTGCCAGCGAGCTGAGTCAGCTGCGTGCGGTCGTCGACACGGCGCAGGACTTGGACGGCCTGAGCCGGGTGAACGTCCGGGTCCAGGCCCGGATCGGGAGCCAGCTGCTGCGGGCGACTGTTGACGCGGTCACTGATGACGGCGCCACCTGGGTCAACACGTTCGACGACGGCCTCGCGCCCATTGGCAGCCGCGAGCTCGCGCCGCTGATCGCTCGGTTGCGCGCCCAGACCCAGATCGCCTCCGCGAACCGGGGGCTGCGCCCCGACGGAGTGCCGCCTCAGATTCAGCTGCGCTTCCCGAACGGCGTGAACGCGCGTCTCGCCGCCGCCCTCGAGGGCTACGTGCTCATGGATCCGAAGACCGGCCTGCCGCTCGCCCCTGAGATGCAGCCGAAGATCACGGTGATTGGCGATCGCGTGACGCCCGTGGACACCAGTCAGCGGGCTGAGCCCAACACCGGCCCACGCGGGCCCGTGTTGGCTGGTGATGACACCAGAGATCCCGACCGCGACCCAAGCGCCGTGATCCGGGGCCACCTCTCGCGGGTCGCGGAGATTCGTTCGCAGCTTCTGGATTTGGTGGACGCGTATCGCGTGGCCGCCGGTGGCGAGCTGCCGGGTGTTGACGGGTTGTTGCGGACTCTTGAGGGGATCGCGAGCGAGCTCGAGCATCGATTGGGCTCGCGGCCGGAGAACCAGCTGAACGGGATACGTGGGGCTCTGGTCGACCTGGAGCGACTCGAGCTGATTGTGAATGCGGCCCCAGGTCTGACGGATCTGGCCCGGGTGGACGCCGAGGTGGCGTCCCAGATCGATCGCGATCAGTTCCGGGCCAGGGTCGACGCCGTGGTGGATGACGGCGCCGCGGGGACGTGGATCACCTGGCTCAACGGCGTCACGACCCCGGCGGGGACGTCGGCCGGTGACGCTCAGCGTCGTCACGCGCTGGAGCAGGTGCGGGCTCAGGTGCAGGTGGCGTTGGGGGTTCGGGGACCCCGTGGTCGTGGTGGCGTGGCGCCCCGGATTGAGCTGCGGTTCCCGCAAGGGGTCGATGCCGAGTTCGCGGAGGAGCTCGAAGGTCTGCTCAGGGGTGTGGTCGTCGTGGTGGGCGACCGCCGTACAGCCGACGACAGCACGGACCAGGCAGGCACTTCGGACATTGAGCCAAGCTCCACTCAGGACCGTGAGCGCGCGATCCTGGAAGAGCTGTCGGCGGAAGAGCAGGCTGCGCTACGTGACGCGGTCGCCGCCGCCAGGCCGGTCGCCGACACGATGGCGCGTCACCTCCGCGAGATCGGCGACGAGATCAACGACGGCCTTCCAGACGATCAGCAGATGGGCCTGCTCGGCGAGGAGCATCGAGTCAAGGGGCTGGGCTCGCTGGCTCGCAAGTTCGCCACCGAGTACGGACCGTTCGACGTCGCGGTGCAGGAGTTCCTGGCTGCGACTGATGACCTGGTCCGGTTCTCGGTGCGCAGCCCCGATGGAGAGCGGTACGGCTCAACCGTGTCTCGGGTGATCGCCGAGCTGGAGGCGCGTGGCTACGAGATCCTGAGCCAGGAGAACTACTGGCAGTCGGGCAACAGCTTCTTCGGCTTTGCCGCGTACGTGCGCGTGCGTCGCCCGGATGACGGCCGGGTGATTGAGATCCAGTTCCCGACGGCCAACTCCTGGGACGTGAGCAAGCGGACCCATTCGCTGTACGAAACCGTACGGCTGCCCAGTGTGTCGCCAGATCTGCGGATGCACGCCATGCTCCGGAACCTGCAGATCGTCAAGGAAGCGGATCTCGATGGCACGCTTCCGGACGTCTCGGGGCTCCCAGACCCGCTGAGCCTCAACTTCGCCATGTGGATGCAGAGCCAGCCGGCTTTGGTGCAGGCGTACCGGGATTGGTTGAGCTACCACGGTGTCACGTTCGTGGACGTGCTGGCGAACTTCGGTCTCGGGCTTGAGGACCTGCCGGGGTTCGATGCGGAGCGCGCGTTCGGGCCACACGCTGGAGAAGGCGTCGGTGAGGTCTCGCCCCCGAGCGACTCGGATCAAGACCAGCCCGATGAGCCCGATGACCCTGACAACCCCGACGAGCCAGGCCAGCCTGGTCCGGCCGGTCAGCCTGACCGACCTGGGCCGGGCGGTCGGCCGGGCGCCGGCGAGACAACCCCCGACACCGAGTCGGAAGCGGCCCTTGGCGACCATGACCTTGAACCCCTGCAGCAACTGTCGCAAGAGGAGCGATCGGCGCTGCAGGATGCGGTGGATGCGGCACGACTGGTAGCTGACCGGGTGCTGGCCGACCTGGGTCTTCTCCTAGTGCAGATCAGCCGTGACCTGCCCGACGATCAGAAGCTGTACTCGCTCGGCGCCGAGCATCGGGTCAAGACCATTGAGTCGCTGGCTCACGAATACGTCACACGCTACCGGCCAGCTGGCTGGTCCCTCTCCACGTTCCTTGCCAGGAGCGGCGACCTGGTGCGGTTCGCGGTGGAGACACCTGCTGGTGAGCACTACGGCGCCTCGGTCAACAAGGTGCTCTCCGAGTTGCGGTCGCAGGGCTACCAGGTGGTGGCGCCACCCTCGAACGTGTGGAAGTCAGGCAACCTTCGCCTCGGCTTCACGGCGTACTGCCGCGGTCCGGGTGGCCAGGTGGTGGAGATCGAGTTCCCCACATCCTTGTCGTGGGAGCTGGCCGATCGCACTCGGGATCTTCGCCACCATTACCAGCGCGAGAGCGAACCCCCGCTCTCGCGGGTGGATGCCGCGCTCTCAATCATCCAGGCCTATAAGGATGCCGGGGCATATGAACAGCCTTTGAATCTCACCGGCCTGCCGGCTCCGAGTGACTTCGGCTTCGCCGACTGGGCGAGGCGCCAGCCGGACATGCTGAGGCAGTACGCCGACGCGCTCGAAGCGCAGGGCATGACCTTTGTGGACCACCTCAATCGTCACGGCCTGGAATTGTTCGACTTGCCGGGCTTCGACCCGTACTCAGTTTTCGCGCCTGAGAGGGTGGCGGCGCCGGGTTCGACCGCCGAGGTCCAGCTCTGGTCGCTCCAGAACCTTTCCGCGGACACGCATGCCGCGCTGCGGAACGCGGTGGGTCTCGAAGGGTTGGCCGCGCTACGGGGCGGGATGAGAGCCCGCGAGGACGCGGCAGATACCACCACACGCGATCTGACGTCGATCATTGAAGGGGTCAACCGGTCCCAGCCAGACAGCGACGACCAGATGGCCGTGGTGGACGAGCGTCGGGTGACTGTTGACCGTATCGCGCAGGGCTGGCTCTTCTCACGCGTCAAGTCGCTCGCTGAAATCCGAGCTTGGCTGGAAGGGGCCCGCGCCACCTATCCGACACGGCTTTCCGTGGTGGTTCCGGGGGGCGAGCGCTACGGCCCCTCCGTGCGAGGTGTGATCGACCAGCTGACCGAACGGGGTTACCGCGAGTCCAGTCCAGTGCAGAACTTCTGGAAGCCTGGCAACACGCGGGTTGGGTTGGTCGCACATCTCGTCGGGCCAGATGGCCAGCAGGTCCAGATCGAGTTTCACACTGCTCCGTCCTGGGACCTGGAGCAGGAGGGCCGCACACGTTCGCTACGCCTGCAGGCCACGCGGGCAAGTGATCCTCCGATCCTTCAGGTGGATGCGATGTTGGAGCTCACCCGGATCGTGCGGGACTCTGGGCTCTATCAGCAGCTTCCAGAGCTGGATCTGTCCGGATTTCCGGAGCCGGAGGATTCCAACTTCGGGTCGTGGGCCAACCCGGAGTTGCTTCAGTGGTACGCGGAATCGCTCCGCTCGTGGGGCGCCACGTTTGAGGACCAGCTGGAGCATCACGGTCTTGAGCTCTCTGATCTGTCTGGTTTTGATCCGTCCCAGGTCTTCGCCAGCCCCACCAGCGAGGTGTCCGAAGAAGGGCAGCAGGCAGAGCTATGGGTGCTGGGGCAGTTGCCCCATGACGCGCTGGAACGTCTGAAGCGCTTGGTGGACGACGCGCACTATGTGTCCGGCGTGGTGCACACCGAGCTCGATGAGGTTGTCGAAACGGTCAATAGCCGGCACGCAGGTGCTGAGCCGATTGGTCTGGTTGGTCAAGAGCACAGGGTCAAGTCGATCACGTCGCTTGCCCGTGGATATGTCACGGCGCAAGCGCTGCACGGCTCCTCGGTGGACAACTACGTCAAGGGCACAGACGACCTGGTGCGGTTCTCAGTGCAGGTCCCCTCTGGCGCGGAATACGGTTCGGTGGTCTCCGAGGTGCTGGCCGAGCTGGCGGCGCTGGGTTATGAGCCGGTTCGGGAGCTCGAGAACCACTGGAAAGCCGACAACACGCATCTGGGTTTCACCGCGTACCTGAGCGGGCCGGGCGATCAGGTGGTGGAGATCCGGTTCCCCACAGCTGAGTCGTGGCGTGTGGGGAACCAGACCCGCGAGCTGCGTGAGCAGATCCAGCGGTCACATGAGCTGCCCGTGGCACGCGTAGAGGCGTGGCTGCAGATTCTTCAGATCATCAAGGACTCTGGCCTGGCCGGCCAGCTTCCCGACACGACAGGTTTGCCGGCGCCGACGGGTGAGAGCTTCGCGAGCTGGATTGACAGCCAGCCGGCGGTGCGGGAGGCGTACGCGGCCTTGCTGAAGTCGCTGGGCATGACGTTGGAGGACCATCTCGCGTACTTCGGGCTCGAGATGGCCGACGTGCCAGGCCTTGACCCGCAGCGTTTCACGGTGCCCGGCGATTCAACCGAGATCACATCCTCCATGCTGGCGCCGGATTCAGCCCGGCTGGCGGAACTGTCGCCGGAGGAGAGCGTCGCGTTGCAACGTGCGGTCGAGCAGGCGTCGACGGCAAAGGCCGCGGTGTCAGGTGACTTGCGCGCAGTGCTCAACGAGGCCGGCCTGGCGATGCTGCAGATTCAGCCGATGGCACAGATCCCGCTTGCCTCGCTGGTGCGTCACTTCCTCACCGAGCACGCGCCCCTCGGCGTGACCTTGGACGAGTTCCTGGCGCAGACCTACGAACTGGTGCGGTATCAGGTGGTTTGCCCGACCGGCTTCCCGTACGGCGACACTGTCACCAGTGTGCTGAGAGGCCTGGAGTCACAGGGTTACCAGATTGACCGCCGGGAGAACTACTGGCGGCCGGGCAACATCTACCTCAATTTCGTGGCGTATGCGCGAGAGCCTCGCACCGGCCAAAGGCTCGAAATCGAGTTCCCAACTGACTGGACGAGCCTTGAGGGAAACCTCCCACGGGACCTGCGCGAATCACCTGAGCGTGGTGGTGAGCCGCAGGGCGTGATGGACCGGATGCTGCTGCACATCCAGGCCATGAAAGCGCCCGCCGAGGTGACCGAGCTGCCGGATCTCTCCGGGTTGCCTGAACCGCAGGGCTACACCTTCGCCAATTGGGCCCGGAGCCACCCGGTGTTCATGCGGGCATACGCGACCTGGCTGCGCGATCAGGGCACCACGTTCCAGGAGCAGCTTGAGTCGTACGGCCTGGACCTGTCGGACCTGCCGGGCTTCGACCCCGACAGCGCCTTCGGCGTGACGGAAGGCGAATCGGGTCCGCCCGACGAGGGCACGGACGACGACCTTGGGGACGCCTTCAGGGGCGGACAACAGCCGCCGACCGGTGGGCCTGATGACGTCAGCCAAAACGAGGTGGCCCCCGAGGCCAGGAGGCCGCTGCCGCGTCGAGTGAGCCGCGACCAGGACATACAGCACCACGTTCACGACAGTGGCGACCTGATGGTCATCACAGAGGTCGGTGACGGCTTCGGCAACCACGCCTTGGCGACCGGGGCGCCGGAAGGCTGGGTTCGGGTCGCGGTTCACGGCCAGCCGGAAAGCCCGACTTTCCGAGACCTCCCGTTCTTGGTCGAGAGGCTCGCCCGAATCATTAAGCAGGGCGAGGCGTGGCAGAAATATGAAAGCCAGCTCAGCGAGTGGCGTCGCGCCGGCGCGGCCTCGGGTGAGTCCCGGCCAGAGCCGCCGCGCTTTGCGCTCCTGGAGTGTTACGCCGCTCAGCAGGTGGCGGGGGAACTCAGCGAGTTGCTGGGTGACGATGAAGTCGCCGTCACCGTCGCGGCGCGGCATGACGTGGTGGCGATCACGGCAGACGGCGCCATGTACGGGGTCACTGGAGACCAAGACCGTTATGCGATCGTCGGCGAAGACAGCCAGAGTGGCTGGTACGACTTCACGTCGGGCGGCCGGACCCCGTCCACTTTCGGCGAGGAGGCCGAGGCCGCCCGGCAGGCCGAGTTGCAGCAGGACGAACGGCTCCGGCTGCGCCAGATGGCGACGCAGCTGACTGACCAGGAACGCGAAGCCCTCCGTGACGCCGTTAGCGATGCCACGACCGTCGCGGACCAGGCATTGCGTGCTCTCGCAGACATCCTCCTCGAATCGAACTCGACGCTGCCGTCCGCGGACGAGATGCGACTCCTGGATGCGGTTGAGGACTCGGAGACGAGGTCCCGGGACCGGCGGGTCAAGCCGCTCGTATCGCTCACCGTCAAATTCCTCACCAACTACGCGCTTCATGGCGTGTCAGTGGGGACCTTCCTGGGTGAGGTCGAGGACCTAATTCGGTTCAGGGTGCAGGTCTCCCCGGAGCACTACGGACCCTCCGTGACACGGGTGCTCCAGGAGCTGCAGGCGCAGGGCTACACGATCGACCCCGAGCTGACGCAGAACTACTGGAAAGCGGGCAACATCCACCTTGGTTTCACCGGGTACGTACGGTCGCCCAGTGGTCAGCTGATCGAGATTCAGTTCCCGACGGCGGACTCGCACCACTCGATGACGATCGTCAACGCCCTGCAAAGGCTCGTGATCCAGCGGGTGTACGCGAGTCCGGTGGCACGGGTGGAGGCGATGCTGCGCATCCTCCAGGTGCTCAAAGAAATCGGCCCCCGGACGCTTCCGGACCTGACCGGGCTGCCCGAGGCGCAGGATCTCAGCTTCCGCACCTGGGCAATGGGCCAACCAGCGCTGATGCAGGCGTACCGCGGCTGGCTGGAGGAACGCGGCAGCACGTTCCAGGATCGTCTGGCGCGCTACGGCTTGACCCCGGGCGACCTGGGCTTCGATGAAGGTGACGGGCTCGCAGGCCGCCCCGAGAGTGGCGGACCGTCCCGGGATGACTCGCCAGCGGGTGAGCAGCCCCTTGACGAGGGCTTCGATCAGGCGCAGCGGGCGCGTCCGGCAGGGCCGGATGGCGAGTCGGCTCAGGACGACACAGTGGAGTCGGAGCCGGCGCCGCTGACCGCCGAAGAAAAGAGCGCCATCCGGCGCCACATGATCGATCGGTACGACCAGCTTCTGATCATTCCGCTCAGTGAAGAGGTCGACCTCGAGACCTGGTTGATGCCCCGTCGATTCGGGCGGCTGCAGGTGCACATCCACTCACAGGCGTTCGCAGCGGGGTTCCAGGGGCGCCCGATCAGCGCCAAGGACCTGGCCGACTTCATCAGGTCGAGCCAGATGTGGCAGGACCACGTCGCCCGGCTGGAGGCTTGGAAGCAGGCGGATCCGGCGACCCGCGGCCCCGAGCCGAAGCCACCAGGGATCGACTTTCCGGGCTGCCATGCGGCAAGCGGCCTTGACCTGGCACTCGCCGATGAACTCGGCACCACCGTTGACTCGCCGCTGGACGTGCTGAGGATCCATCGGGATGGTTCCACCAGCGTCGACAACTACTTGATGGACCGTCACTCGCTGGTGCCTGACCCGTTGCGCCCCAGCGGATGGAGGCGACGCTACCCCGGCGGCCGGCAGGTGACGTCCACCTTCCAGGAGGACATCGAAGCGCTCCGGCAGCAGCAGGCCCGGCAGCCGAACGCTGGCATCGACCCCCGGTTGCTGGCTCATTTCTCTGAGCAGGAACGGGTCGCCTTCCAGAATTTCGTGGACACCGCCATGGCGTCGACCCGGAGCGTCAGACATCGGCTCAATGAGGTCCTCGAGACGGTCAACCGCGGGTTGCTCGGCGAGTCAATGCATGCGAGGTTCACAGGTCCAGGTGACATTGCCGGATCCCTGTTGTACGAGTACGTCACCGAGCACGCGCCCTTCGGTGTCTCGCTGGAAGAGTTCCTCGACAGCGTCGACAACGTGGTTCGGTTCTCGGTGCAAAGCCCGGCCATCAGGTACGGCCCGGCGATCTCCGAGGCCCTGAGCGAGCTGGAGTCGCGCGGCTATCGGGTCGTGCGACACGAGAACACCTGGCAGGAAGGCAACACCCACCTCAACTACACGGTGTGGCTTGAGGCGCCGGATGGCAAGACCGTCGAGATTGAGTTCCCCACGTACGACATGGGGGTTCACCACCTCCAGACGCGTCCGGCTCGGGAAGCCGCTCGGCTGCCCGCCATCCGCCCGGGCGCGCGGGTGCACGCGGTCCTCGAGGAGATCCAGCGACTCAAAGGCCTCAAGCCATCAGATCCCAACATGCCGTTGCTGCCGGATCTCACGGGGCTGCCGCCGGCGCAGACCCGTAGCTTCGCCACCTGGGCTGACGATCACCCAGCGGTGATCCAGGCGTACGGGGCTAGGCTCCGACAGCTGGGCTTCACGTTCGAGCAAGTGTTGAGGCAATTCGATCTTG
>JBOGDL010000482.1:0-3324 GCA_050701815.1 Micromonosporaceae bacterium
GACTCGCGGATCGTCGACCACATTCGAGCCTTGGCCATGGACGCGGTGGAACGCGCCGGAAGCGGCCACCCAGGCACCGCGATGAGCTTGGCGCCAGCGGCGTACCTGCTGTTTCAGGAGTTTCTCCGGCACGACCCCACCGCGCCGCAGTGGCCCGGACGAGACCGGTTCGTGCTGTCCGTGGGGCACTCCAGCCTGACCCTCTACATCCAGCTCTATCTCAGTGGGTACGGCCTGAGCCTGGACGACGTGAAGAGTTACCGGCAGTGGGAATCGCGTACCCCGGGGCACCCCGAGCACGGACACACCGCCGGCGTTGAGGCGACCACCGGCCCGCTGGGGCAGGGCATCTCCAACGCCGTGGGGATGGCGATGGCGGCCCGCCGGGAACGTGGCCTCTTCGACCCGGACCCGCCGTCTGGGCAGAGCGTGTTCGACCACACGATCTGGGTGTTCGCCTCCGACGGCGACCTGCAGGAGGGCGTCAGCCACGAGTCCTGCGCCCTGGCTGGACACCAGCGCCTCGGGAACCTGGTGGTGCTCTACGACGACAACCACATCTCCATCGAGGGCGACACCGCGGTGGCGATGAGCGAGGACGTGCTGACCCGGTTCCAGGCGTACGGCTGGCACACCCAGCGGGTGGACGACAGCGAGGACGTGAACGCGCTGCGAGCTGCGTTCGCCGCCGGACGTGACGAGACCGAACGGCCGTCCGTGATCGCGGTCCGCTCAGTCATCGCGTACCCGGCACCACACGCGCAGAACACCGGCAAGGCGCACGGCTCCGCGCTCGGCGCCGACGAGGTGGCGGCAACCAAGGAGATTCTGGGGCTGGACCCGGGGAGCCGGTTCGCATTGCCTGAGGAGCTGCTGGAACGGGCTCGCGAAGTGGTGGCGCGGGGCCGCGCCGTTCACGCCGAGTGGGCCAGGCGGCACGCCGACTGGTCGCGGGCCGAACCGGCTCGGGCAGCCGAGCACCGCAGGATCAGCGCCCGGGCGCTGCCCCCGCACTGGGCCGAGGACCTGCCCGAGTTCGATCCCGGCTCAGCGAGCAAGCCCGCCAAACCGGTGGCCACCCGGAAGGCCAGCGGGGAGGTGCTCTCCGCGCTGGCCGCGAGCCTGCCCGAGCTGTGGGGTGGGTCGGCCGATCTGGCGGGCAGCAACAACACCACCATGAAGGGTGAGAAGTCGTTCCTGCCGTGGACGTCCGCGTCTGCGAGCCGGTACGGCCGCACTCTCCACTTCGGGGTCCGTGAGCACGGGATGGCGGCTGTCTGCAACGGGATCGCGCTGCATGGCCCGCTGCGGCCGTACTGCGGCACGTTCTTGATCTTCAGCGACTACATGCGCGCGGCGGTGCGGCTCGCCGCGTTGCAACAACTGCCCGTGATGTACGTGTGGACCCACGACTCGATCGGTCTGGGCGAGGACGGGCCCACCCACCAGCCTGTGGAGCATCTGGCGGCGTTGCGGGCGATCCCGGGGCTGGCGGTGGTGCGCCCCGCTGATGCCAACGAGACCGTGGCGGCGTGGCGGACGGTCATCGAACGCCAGAGCGGGCCCCACCCGGACGGCCCGATCGGGTTGTGCCTGACTCGGCAGGGCGTTCCGGTGCTGGTCAGCCAGCAGGTCGCCGAAGGCCCTTCGCAAGGTGGTGTGGCTCAGGGCGGGTACGTGATCGCGGAGGCGTCGGCCGGCGCACCGGATGTGCTGCTGATCGCCACCGGCAGCGAGGTGCAGGTGGCGCTGCAGGCCCGGACCAGGTTGGAAGCCGAGGGCTTTGGCGTGCGCGTGATCTCGATGCCGTGCATGGAGTGGTTCTACGAGCAGTCGCCGGCGTACCGGGACGCGGTGTTGCCCCCGGACGTGCTGTGCCGGGTCTCGGTGGAGGCGGGGATCTCGCAGGGTTGGCGGGATCTGGTCGGCGCCCACGGGGAGTGTGTGTCCCTGGAGCATTTCGGGGCCAGCGCGCCGTACCAGGTGCTGTTCCAGCAGTACGGTCTGACGCCGGACCGGGTGGTGGCCGCGGCGCAGGCGAGTTGGGCGAAGTTGGGTCGGATCAAGGGCGCCACCACCGGCAACTAGCGCCCTTCGTCCTGAGCGCTGTCGTCCCCGTCGTCTGGGGCGTCGGTGAGGCGCACCACCAGGCATGGCCCACCCAGGTAGATGCCACCGTCGATGGCGAGCACCTTGCCTCCCGCGTACGGGAAGGGCCCCGTCACGCTCGCCGGATCGACTCCCAGGTGATTCGGAATCGTGCTGTGGCCGTGCACGATCCTGCGGCCACCCAGCCGGGCCAACACGTCGTCTGCGACCTGCTCGCCGTGGTTGGAGCGGAACTCGTGGCGCGCCGTGAGCCTCCGGGCGCACAGCCACCAGCCCTCGATGTCGTCGCTGCGCAGCACCCGCCGCACCCCGGCGTTGATCTCGGGCACAGTGTCGCCATACCCCAGGTAGGACGTGGTGTCGGAGTGCATCAGCAGGTGATCACCCGCCAACGCGATGGCGTCGAGCCCGGTGAGCCACTCCACATGCTCATCTGTGAGCCGGTCCAGGTCGCTCTGCCGGCCTCCGTTGAGCGTCCACATCATCCGAAAATCGCGCTCCGGGTACGTGATGGGCACCACCTGGTCGTCGAATCGATGCGCGCCCAACAGCAGCAGCTCGTGGTTGCCCAGCAGAGCCGTGACCTGACCCCCCGCCGCCTCGGCTTGGGTGGCGAGCCCACGGATGCGGTCGATCACACCGATCCCGTCGGGTCCGCGATCCGAGAAGTCGCCCAGGAACCACACCGCCGCGTTGTCGCCGCTCCACGTGCCGTCGGCGTCGGTCAAACCAGCGGCATGCAGCGCGCGATCCAATTCGGCCAGATGCCCGTGAATGTCGCCGATCGCGTAGCGAGCAGCAGTGATGGGTGACTCAACTGAGGAGTCCTCGGGTGTTTGCCGCGCCGCATCGTCTGACATCGGCGCAGATGCTATCGCCGATCGCGCGGGGTTGATGTCAGTGCTGGGCATTTAGTGCTTGGTGTTGCCGAAAACATCGCGATGTGTCACCGAAGGATCACGACTGAGTGACCGGAACCACGGACTCAAACCAGCGGCGGCCGGAGCAGACGTGACAGCGTTTGGGCACGTACACGGTGGCGATCACGTCGTCGGGGTCAAGCGCGCTCTGCGCAGCCATCACCTGCCCCGCGGCATCGCACCGGTAACAAGGCACGTGCACGGTCATCACTGCGGATGAGCGATTCTGACTGGCCATCACCTGCCACCGTACCGCTACCACGCGTGAGAGGCAGGAAACGATTCAGTTTGAGAG
>JBOGDL010000483.1:0-9722 GCA_050701815.1 Micromonosporaceae bacterium
CGCCACCTCAGTCATGGTGAGTCCGGTCGGTGTTTCGGCGATCAGGGAGAGCAGTCGAAGTCCACGGTCGAGTGTCTGCGCGGTCTCCCGTCCAGGTGAGGCGGCCACGGGCTGACCCTACGACGCGAGGCCCAAGCCAGTCACCGGTAGTACCCGGCGCCGGGGGTCAAACGGGCGAGCTGACTCGTCAACAGGGCTGACTTGCGTGGAACCGCGGTGCGGCCTCCAGGCGCAGAAACAGACTTTTCAAGGGGCCGCAGGAACCACATTCCTCAGTACGAGGAGATTAAGCGGCCCTCCTGGCGCCAGATCAAGAAATGTCCTGCTTAGGGGTATACGCCGTGTCATGTCATTGGCAGGCGGAATGGAGGCGGCCGAGATGTTGAAGGAAGAACTCGCGAAGGTCGACGAGGAGGGCACGGCAGCCTGGAACCGTCACGACGTCGACACCATCCTGGGCCAGCTTGCGGACGATTTCGTATGGCGGGACACCAGCCTGCCGGGCCCGCTCAACCGTAAGGAAGAGGTGCGGGACGACGTGTCGAGTTGGTTCAACGCGTTCCCGGACATGGAGGTCACGGTCACGGACCGGGTGATCGGCGAGGACAAGGTGGCTGGGGAAGTGGAATTCACCGGCACCAACACCGGGCCGCTCAAGGTCGGCGAGACCGAGATCCCAGCCACTGGCAAGCGGGTGACCGGCAAGGGCGCGTACCTGAGCCACGTGGAGAACGGCAAGATCACTGAGTTCAGCATGCACCCGGACGTGGCCGGGTTGATGATGCAGATGGGGTTGATGTCCCGCTGAGCGGGTCTCTGTCCACGGCTCCGGCGATTCGCGAGCCGCCGGGCGGGGCGCTCGCGGATGTGCCCGATATTCTCGACAGGTGAGCCTTCAGCTGTACGACACCGCGACCCGCGCCGTCAGGGAGTTCGTCTCCCATGAACCAGGCAAGGTCGGGATGTACGTCTGTGGGCTCACCGTCCAGAGTCAGCCGCACGTGGGGCACATGCGCTCGTACGTCAACTTCGATGTGCTGCGGCGCTGGCTGACGTACCGGGGTTACCAGGTCAGGCACGTGCGCAACGTGACCGACATCGACGACAAGGTGCTGGCCAAGTCGGCGGAGAGCGCCCGGCCGTGGTGGGCGATCGCGTACGCCAACGAGCGGCTATTGGAGCAGGCGTCGGAGACGCTGGGCTGCCTGGACCCCACGTACGAGCCGCGCGCCACCGGCCACGTGCCGCAGATGCTGAACCTGATCGACCGGCTGATCGAGCGCGGCCACGCGTACCAGGGTGGGCCCGGCGAGGTGTACTTCGACGTCGCCTCGTACTCCGGCTACGGGGCGCTGTCGAACCGCAAGCTCGCGGACATGCTGCCGGCCGACGACAACCCCGGCGCCGAGGGCAAGCGGGATCCCCGCGACTTCGCGTTGTGGAAGGGCGTGAAGCCGAACGAGCCCGCTGACGCGTACTGGGACACCCCTTGGGGGCGGGGCCGGCCGGGTTGGCACCTGGAGTGCTCCGCGATGGCGCAGCGGTACATGGGCGACGAGTTCGACATCCACGGCGGCGGGCTGGACCTGGTGTTCCCGCACCACGAGAACGAGATCGCGCAGTCCCGCGCCGCCGGCTACGGCTTCGCGCGTTACTGGATGCACAACGGCATGCTCAACTTGAGCGGCGGCAAGATGAGCAAGTCCGAGGGCAACGTGATCGACGTGCCCGCGTTGGCTGCTCAGTTCCGCCCGATCGAGCTGCGGTACTTCCTCGCGGTCCCGCACTATCGCTCCACCGTGGAGTTCAACCAGGATCTGCTGGCCGACAGCGCGTCGGCGTACCGCCGGATTGAAGGTTTTGTACGCCGCGCGATGGAACGTCACGGCGCCGAGGACACCGCGCCGGGGCCGGTGTGCGCGGAATTCAGCGCCGCGATGGACGACGACCTGAACACCTCGCGAGCCGTGGCCGCGATCCACGACGTGGTGCGGGAAGGCAACAGCGCTCTGGCTGGCAGCGACTCTGAAGCCACCGCAGCGCGGGGCGCGGCCGCCAGCGTCCGCGGGATGCTCGCGGTGCTGGGCCTGGACCCGATCGCTGAGCAAGGGGCCGGGGTTGGCGCTGGCGCCGGCGAGGCCGACGAGTTGCGCGACGCTGTTGACGTCCTGGTGCGGGTGGTGCTGGAGCAGCGAGACGCGGCCCGCGCCCGCAAGGATTGGGCCGCCGCCGACGCGCTGCGCGATCAGCTGAAGCGTTCAGGTGTGCAGGTCGAGGACACCCCGCACGGTCCGCGATGGTCGCTTGGCGACGCTGGAGGAAGCTGACAATGCCAGGTAATTCACAGCCTCATAGCCGGCGCACCAGCAGCAAGAAGCCGCGCAGCGTCGGCTCCGGAGGGCAACGCCGGCAGGGGCTGGCGGGCCGAGGTCGCACGCTGCCCGCCGACGAACGCCCGTGGCACAAGGCGTACTCCGGCGAGGACGTGCCGAAGCGCACCGCCTGGAAACAGGAAAAGGACCGCCGGAAGGCCGCTGCTGAGGGTCATCCGCGAACCCCGGGCAAGCGTGGCCCACGGCGCGGTGACCCCGGTCGCCCGGGTGGCCGCCGCGCCGCCAGCGAGGAGGCGGTGGAGCTGCTGGTGGGCCGCAACCCGGTGGTGGAGGCGTTGCGGGCGCATGTGCCGTGCACCGCGCTGTATGTGGCGCAGCGGATGGATCTGGACGATCGGGTGTCCGAGGCGGTCCGGATCGCGGGTGACCGTGGTGTCCCGATCCTGGAGGTGAGCCGGTCGGAGTTGGACCGGCTGTGCCACGGGGCGCTGCACCAAGGCCTGGGGTTGCAGGTGCCGCCGTTCCAGTACGAGGCGTTCGACGACGTGCTCTCGACCGCGCTGGAAAGCCCGGCTAGCGCGCCGCTGCTGGTGGCCCTGGACGGCGTGACCGACCCGCGGAACCTGGGCGCGGTGGTGCGCTCGGCGGCGGCGTTCGGCGCGCACGGGGTGTTCCTGCCGGAGCGGCGGTCGGCGTCCATGACGGCGACGGCGTGGCGCGCGTCGGCCGGGGCGGCGAGCCGGCTCCCGATCGCCAGAGTGGTGAACCTGACCCGTTCCATCAAGGCGTGCCAGCAGGAAGGCTTCGTCGTGGTGGGCCTGGACGCTGACGGCGAGGTCTCGCTGTACGACCTGGAAGCCGCCGTGGATCCGCTGCTGATCGTGGTCGGCTCGGAGGGCCGCGGGCTCTCCAGGCTGGTGGGCGAGACCTGTGACATCCGGGTGTCGATCCCGATGGGCTCGGGCGTGGAATCTCTCAACGCGTCTGTGGCGGCTGCGGTGACCCTCGCGGAAGTGGCGCGGCGTCGGGACGCGTCCGCTGTTCCCGGAGGTCCGCCGCCCCGAGTGTGACGGCGCGAACCGTCACCTCCTGCGGACAGCTCGCCGCTGGGACTTTCACCCTTGTCTGTCCCTTTAGGATGTTGCCTCTCACGCCAGAGGAGGCGGCATGCTCGGCGAGATCGTGCTCAACCTGGTCGCCAACCTGATCTGCGCGATCTTGCCGTTGGCGGCGGGGTTGTTGCTGTACTGGGTACGGGTCCGGCGGCGGTTGCGCGGCTTCTTCGGGATCACCGACGCGCGCGCGGGCGCGGTGCAGATCCGGCTGTCCAACCTGCACGTGAAACCGGGCGGAACCCAGGGTCCGATGCCCGTTCGCACCGGGTTCGTCGGGCCCGCCATCATCGCCGGGGAATACCAGTACGCGATCACACTGGTGGCCGCGATCCAGAGTCGACCCGTGGCGCACGCGCTGCGTCTGCTGGCCGAGCCGCTGGGCGTTGCCGGGATCGACCCGCCGGTGATGTGCCAGATTGACCGCAGCCTCGATTACGTGACCCTCGGCGCGGGCGGCGGCGCCGAGTCGCACCGCCCGGTTGACTTCGTTGCGGACGACGCCTTGACGGCCAGGATCCACCGTGTGCTCGCCGAACACAGATGTTTCGTGCTCGTGGGCTCGCCGGTTTACAACGTGCTGACGTATTACGTGCTCAGCCACGGCGAATCCCGGGTGGAGTTCGTGGAGTCGCCTGACGAGCCGGGTCATCAGGCGTCCGCGATAAAGATCAAGAATTTCCACCCGGGCGGCTTGGATCGGGTCTTTCCTCGCCGGGTGCTGGACACGGGCGACGGGCGGCTGGTGTACGAGGAGTACTTCGTCATCCAGAAGATCAAGAACTGGAATCGCACCGGAACCACGATCCTGATCTGCGCCGGGAATTCGGTCTCGGCGACGGCTGCGGCGCTGGCGAAGCTGGCGGACTGGGGCCGGCTGGCCAAAGAGTTCGGCGGCGGCTCGTTCGCGGCCGTCTACATGCTGCAGACGTTCGACCGGGAGCTCACCGGCGCCGGTGTTGACGGGCTGTCAGGTCTCGGCGCCGCCACCCGGGTGTGGCCTCCCGATCAGTGACAGCGACGTCTGATCGCGCACTCCGCCTAGGGAATGGGAATTGACCGTAGTCACGCCTCAGCCATTCGGACATTTTTTTGTCCTGTTCGGATTAGAGGACGGCGGGTAGGGGTTTTGCTCTGTCGCATTAGGGCGCCGGTTCCGCGTACGATCTGCGTACCGTTTGGGGGAGGGCGAATGCGCAAGAATGCGACCGTAATCGTGCTGGCCATTGCGTTGCTGGGTCTGGCTGGCTCCGCGTACGCGGTGTCGACCGGCGATACCGCCGTGACCAGCGTGAACGTCAACGGCAACAATATCGTCGCCGTGGGGACGACCAACCCCGTGACGTTCACGGTCACGGTCGTCGCGACCGATGACTCCGGCATAAAGGACGCGGACTTTTACCTGTACGGGAGCGCGTCAGCATTCCTCGGCCCCTCTGGTGCTATTGGCTGCGTCGCATCCAGCGCCACCGAATCGACCTGCACGGGCACATTCACCGTGAACCCCCGCATCGATTTATGGGACAACGATCAAGCAGGGCAATGGCAGGTCGCCACCCAAGTGGAAGCGAATGATGGTGATTTCTTCACCAACGAGCAGGCCGGATTGTTCATCCTGCAGCGTTTTTCCCGATTGACTGCTAATGCCTTCCCGGAGCCGGTGAGTCAGGGCGGCACAATCACCGTCACGGGCTCGCTCACCCGGGCGAACTGGGAAACCCACAACTACACCGGTTACGCGGAGTCGGTGCGGCTGCAGTCCCGATCCAAGAGTGGCACTGTCTACGGCGACGTGAAGACGGCCGCCTCCAGCGCCAGCGGTCAACTGCGCGCCACCGTCACCGCCACCACAGACAAGTGTTGGCGCTGGGACTTCGATGAGACCAGCACCACCATGGCCGTCACCTCCGGCGGCGACTGCGTGGACGTCCGATGAGGCCCCCACGGGGAGGTTCCGGCGTGCTCGGGCTGAGTTGGTTCCGGCTCGGGCTGATCGGGCTCGTGGTGGTCGCGCTCGCCTCGCCGGTGGTGGCCGCCGACCTGGGGATGCCCAGCGTGGCGGTGGCGCAGGCCGGCCAGCCCAGCGGTGTGGCCGTGGTGCGGGGCAACGACTGGTATCTGCGGCCGACGCCGAGCGCCGGGCCGGCTGAGGTGTCGTTCCGGTTCGGGCTGCCCACCGATCAGCCTCTGTTCGGCGACTGGGACGGCGACGGCGAAGCCACCCCGGGCTTGTTCCGGAACGGTCGGTGGCTGCTGCGAGACAAGCTGTGGGGCGGCGGCATCGATCGCGCGGTGAGTTTCGGTCTGCCCGGTGACATCCCGGTGGTCGGGGACTGGGACGGCGACGGCGACGACGACATCGCGGCGTACCGGGCTGGGCGGTGGCTGTTCGATCTTGGTCTCACCGGCGGCGACGCGGAGCGTGCCCAGCGGTTCGGCCTTCCCACGGACACCCCGGTGGCGGGTGACTGGAACGGCGCCGCGGACAACAGCACGGCGGACCTGCCCGGGCTGCGGCGGGGCGGCCGGTGGTACCTGGCCGCTGGCGACTCGGCCGGTGGCTATCACGGATCCTCGTTCTCGTACGGGCAGCCGGGCGCGGCGCCGGTGACGGGGCGCTGGCAGGACGGTGTCGGCCCCGATCAGGTCGGCGTGGTCAGCGGTGTCGACTGGAACCTGCGGCACTCCCATTCCGACGGCCCCGCGGACGCGACGTTCTCGTACGGTGAGGCTGACGATTTCTTCCTCACCTGGGGTTCCTCGCCGCAGTCCATCGCGCAGCCGGTGCGGCACGTCACGTACAGAGTGGGGACAAAAGGGAACGTCACCAGCTCGATCGAGCAGTTCGCGGAACTCGCCCGCCAGACCCTCAACGACCAACGCGGCTGGTCATTGGGCCGGCTGATCCGCTTCAGCCGGGTCTACTCCGGCACGGCAGACCTGAACCTGTGGCTCGCCACGCCCGCGCAGGTGGCCGCCGCGGACCCGATCTGCGACCGGGAATGGAGCTGCCGGGTGGGCAAGAACGTCTACGTCAACCTCACCCGATGGAACCAGGGCACCATGCCGTGGTCGTCGCGCCCGTTGCCGGAGTACCGGCAGTACATCTTCAACCACGAGGTCGGGCACTGGCTGTCGATGGGTCACGCCGGTTGTTCCGGCAGCGGCGCGTCCGCGCCGGTGATGCAGCAGCAGTCCATCTCCCTGCAGGGCTGCCAGATCAACCTCTGGCCGCTGCAGTGGGAAAAGCAGCGGGTGTACGACACCCATGTGGCCCCGCACGCGGCCGGCGCCCCGGCATCGGCTCGGATGTCAGGTTCGCCTACCGCCGAATGATTTCCTCGCGCGTCAATTGACCCCGGTACCACGTGGGGCACGTGTGCACGGGCAGGCCAGTAATATCGGGCCGGCTCCCGCGCGGGGTCTCACACGAGGACGCCCGGGCACGAGGAGCCGCGACGACCACGGCTGCAACGTGACGGGGATGGCTGATGACGAGCGGGCGCAACGGGTACGCGATCGGTGTCGACCTGGGGACGTCGAACACGGTCGCGGTGCTGCGCTGGCCGGACGGGCGCACCCGGCCGCTGCTCTTCGACGGCCAGCCGATCCTCCCGTCCGCGGTGTACCTGGACGAGGGTGGACGGCTGCACGTGGGCCGGGACGCGCAGCGGCTGGCGCTGCTGGACCCGTCCCGGTACGAGCCGAACCCGAAGCGCCGGATCGACGAGGGCACGGTGCTGCTCGGCGACCGGGAAGGGCCGGTCGTCGGGTTGCTGAGCACGATCCTGCAGACGATCGCGGCGAAGGCGACCGAGGCGTGCGGGTTGCTGCCGCCAGCGGTGATCACGTACCCGGCGTCCTGGGCTGCGGCTCGCCGGGGGATCCTGCAGGAGGCGGTGCGGCGGGCGGGGTGGCGGGAGGCTCGACTGCTGCCGGAGCCCATCGCCGCGGCCCGCTACTTCGCCGACAGCCTGCACCGTCCGGTGCCGGAGGGCGGCTACCTGGCGGTGTTCGATTTCGGCGGCGGCACCCTCGACATCGCGGTGGTGCAGAACCAGCACGGCAGCTTCCAGGTGATCGGCTCAGGCGGCGCCGAAGACCTGGGCGGGCTCGATTTCGACGCGGCATTGGTGGATCACCTCGGCAGGCTGCTGGCGGAGCGGCGCCCCGAGGTGTGGCGCCAGTTGTCGGTCCCGGCGACCCCCACGGACCGGCGGCACCGGCGACTGTTCTGGGAAGACGTACGTGGGGCCAAGGAGATGCTCTCCCGGGCCGCGGTCGCGCCGGTGCCGATCCCCGGGGTGGACCAGGCGCTGCACCTGACCCGGGAAGAGTTCGAGCGGCTGGCCCGTCCGCTGCTTGAGCGGGCGGTGCAGGAGACCGCCGCCGTGATTTCGCAGGCGATCAGCCCGAGACGGGACGAGGCCCAACCGGAGTGGATGCCCGCAGCGGGCCAGGAATGGGGGCCGGGTCAACTGGCCGGGATCTTCCTGGTGGGCGGCACCAGCCGGATCCCCTTGGTTTCCCAGATGCTGCACACCAGGTTCGGGTTCGCGCCCACGGTGCTGGAGCAGCCGGAGCTTCCGGTGGCCGAAGGCGCGCTCGCGGAACTGGTCGCCTCCAACGAGGTCAGTGAGCACCAGCACGTTGGGGGATCGCTCGGGGCCGCCGCCGGCACTGCGCTTGCCGGGCCCACATCCGCGCCACCAGCGGGTGCCCCTGGGTCGCCGCCGCCGGGTGCTCCGATCTCACCCGGCGCTCCGATGTTTCCGGGTGGCCCGACCCCGCCAGGGCCGTACCCGCCAGCGCCGCCGCCGTACGGCGCCCACCCGCCCTGGCCCGGACCGTCGCGTGGTCGCAGGCGTTGGGCGTACCTGACTGCGATAGCCCTGGCCACGGTGGTCGTGGTGGTGGTGGGCCTGTACGCGCTCACTCAGGCAGCGCGAGGGTTCGACCCGCTCAAGAAAGTCGACGATGTGCCGTACACCGGCGACGTGTTGGGCGCCGACATCCAGGACGGCTGGGCGTACCTCGCCGTGCAGCAAGGCGAGACCGCGCCGTACAAGCTGCGGCTGACCGGCGTCAACCTGAGCGACCCCGAGGAGCGCTGGACGGAAACGCTGCCTGCGGCTGAGTCGTGGAGAGACTTTGGTGCGCAGGAAAACTTCCTGGTCGTCTACGGCACCCACTCGGGCGAAGAGAGTTTGCATGTGCTGAGCCGTGAGGATGGCGAGCAGATCTTCCAGCAAAAGGTCGATGGGGCGACGTACTCCTTCTACGAGGACCGAGTGATCCGGATTGACTCCAGCCGACAGCAGCTGAAGTGGTTCGATGTGAACTCCAAGAACGACGTTGGCACGGCCGGCTATGTCACCGACCAGTTCTACCGGGTGGGGACGTGGGCAGCGGAGAGCGAGTCCGCGGTTGGCTTCAACGGCGGCCGTTTCGCGGATCCGGAGCCCGACGACCGGGTGGTGACCGTCGACAGCTCAGGAACCATTCGCGCCCTGAACGCTGACGACGGCAAGAGCGTGCCTGATTTGTCGGACGGGACGATGCTCGAACTTGCCAGCACTCACCGCGTCATGGCGTACGAGGGGAAGTTGTTCGTGGCAGGTCAAGCGACCGACAGCAAGGGTTACCAGCTCTACATGTACGACCTGGCCAAGCTCGGCAATCGAGCTAAGACCGTGTACCGCCACAGGACAGAGGGCAGCACGGTGGAACGGATCGAGCCCTGCGGCGAGACCGCGGTGTGCCTGGTTGACAGCGAGCGCACGTTGACCGCGGTCGATTTTGCGGGTGACGGCGAGCTGTGGCGTAAGAAGTTGGGGGAGTCCACGCAGCTGGGCGTCATCAAGGCGATTGACGAAGCCATCCTGGTGCACCAGCTGAAGGATGAGAAGACACGCACGGTCGTTTACGACGATAAGGGCACGGCCGTGAACTATGACGGGGTCGCGATGCCAGTGGACGGGCACACCGCACTGCGCTTCGCTCCAGATGCCGCCTCGGTCAGCGAAGGGGCGGTGTCCCCCGGCACCAGCCCGATCTCCATCCAGATCGACGGGGTCAGCGACGTCAGCTCAGAAGACACGTCGTTGGTGGGGTCGCTCACGGCGTACCCGAACACGTGCGCTTGGGACGACGCGTATCTGGTCTGTGCGAACGAGACCAACTTCCTGCTCCGCAATTTCCGCCGGTAGCGACCTGGCAGCCGCGGCTTGGCGGTTCGGGGGTCTTTGAACACAGCAGGGGCGCCGCGCGTGAGCGC
>JBOGDL010000484.1:0-8692 GCA_050701815.1 Micromonosporaceae bacterium
GCGCTTGCCCATGTACACGTAAACCGCGCCGGTCTCCTCCTCGACCACCACCGCCGGTTTGCCGCTCGCGTCAGCCTCCGCCTTCCACGCCAGGTTTCCACCCGGCTTCCACAGCCCGTAGATGGCGAAACCCGCGATCACGATGATCCCGACCATGATGCCTGCGAAGATGGCGCCGGCCGCACGTCGGAACGGGGATTGCGCCGGGTCGGTCTCTCGCATCACCAGCGCCGCCACCACACGTTGGATCATGAACTGATACGAATGGAGCTGGTCACGTCTGGATGCCATCGTCCCTCCCCGGTGAGGCCCCTCGGCGGTGGCCGTGTCAGCCACACTATTGGTTCAGGGCATACGATAAGCGCCCGACCATAAGCGTCTTCGGGGCACGGGGAGGCCAGAAGCGTGACCACAGCACATGTCGGCGTCGCGTCCGCCAGCGTCCCCATGCCACCAACCCCCGCCGCGCGCGGCACTGCGCGACCACAACCACCACAGCCGCCGCCAGCGGGCGCTCCGAAGGTCGTGAAGCGACCCGGCGTGATCGGCGGGATCCACGTCACCCAGATCGTGTTGTGGCAGGTCGCGATCGCGTTGGTGCTGGCGAGCCTGGGCCGGCACATTGCCGTGATGATCGCCGCGGGCGCGGTCGCCGCCCTGATCCTGATCTTCACCGCGCTGCGGTTTCGAGGCCGCTGGGTCTATCAGTGGATCGGGCTGCGACTGAGCTACTTGTCACGTCCTCGAGCGCTGGTCACCGGCGCGCACGCCGATCGCCGGAGCGAGTTCCTGGCATTCGTGCACCCAGGCGCCACCGCGGACAGCGTGGAGACCGACGAGTACGAAGTGGGCGTGCTCGATCACGTCGCCGGCGCCGCGGCGATCATCGAAATCGCCACCGAGTCCAGCCTGGTGGTGGAGCAACCCGTTGCCTTGCCATCACCGGCGACCCTGCTTCCGCCGCACGACCCCGACGCTCCTCCGGTGACCGTGCAGCTGCTGGTGCAGACCGTTCCGGCACCCACCTTGACCGCGGTCAGCTTGAGCGCCGCCAGCTCGTACTACGCGCTCACCAACGGCTCGGTGCCCTCGCAGCGTCGTGCCTGGCTGGTGCTGCAGATAGCGCACTCCGCGGGCTATTCGTCCGAGCAGATCCGGCAGTCAGTGGGCAACTCGGTGCGCCGCCTGGTCCGGCGGTTGCGGCAGGAGGGGGTCTCCGCCCGGCCGCTCGATCGGGAGGAGGCGCTGTCCAACCTGGCCAGCCTGGCGCATCTGAACGCGTCCACGATCGAGACCAGCGCCGCGGTCGCGGCCGCCGCCACCGGCGCCACCATCGACATCCGAGCGGTGATGCAGCGCAGTGGCGCCGACCCCCGGAGCGCGTTGACACCGCTGGCCCAGGAGCACTGGGACGTGTGGTGGTCCGAATCGGTGGCGCAGGCGACCTTCGCGGTCAGGCGCTGGCCCAACCTTGACTCCCCCGCCGGCCAGCAGCTGATCAGCCAGATCACGTCAGTGCCGAGCCTCGCCACCACGGTCTCGTTGGCGACTCGGCGAGTGCCGCCTCCGCAGCTGGAGCCTCCGTCGGGAAGGGATTCCGACAAGAAGCCGCGTGACAGCTCGCAACTTTCCGGTCACGATGAGGTTGCGGTCGAGTTGGCTGTCCGGATCGCGGCCCCCAACCCACAGCGGTTGGCGTCGGTGAGCGCCGCGCTGGTGGAACGAGCTCGCAAATGCGGGGCGAGATTGGAACGGCTCGACGGCCAGCAGATACGTGGCGTGGCCGCCACATTACCTCTCGGAGGATTCCTGCCATGAGGTGGTTGTCATGACGGTCGCGCTGCCGAACCAACTCGGCGCCCACGTCACCGGTTTGCCCTCCCTCAGTCACCTTGAGCTCAACACCGGAGGCGCCGGACTCCTGCTCGGACTCAACCGGGAGAACGCACCCGTGACAGCGCGGCTGTTCCGCCCCGAGCCCACCCGCGCCATCTTGATCGGCGGGCTGGGCTGCGCGCAGTTGCTGGCGTACCGGGCGCTTGCCCTCGGCGTACGGGTGGTGATCCAGTCGGCGCGAGCGGCTGCCTGGGAACGGTTCGCCCAAGAGGCTGGCGGCGGCGTGGGCTTCATCGCTCCCGGGATGACGATCGAGCAGACGGCCACCGCGACATTCCCCCAACTCGTGATCATCGACGTGGGTCCCAGCGTCGGCGAGCTCGACTCCCAGGCGGGAAGCTGGCGAGCGACCCTCACGGTTCGAGACGAGCTGACCGCCTGGGACATCGACACACTGATGCGCGCGGATGTCGCCGTGATGCAACCGCTCGTCGAGGTGGAGGCGGCGCTGGCCGCTTCTGCGCTCGGACTACACGAAGTGCAAGAGTGGATGACCCGGATTCGCGCCGACATGGTCACGCTCGCGAGTCACGGCGCCGTGCGTTGGGCCCTGCTCGCCCCGTCCCAGACGGAACAGCAAGTGGTGGGCAGCCCAGTCCGCTACTAGGGCCGATTCCCAATCTTGCAAGAAGATCAGCTACGAACATGCCACGTTCGTAGCATGATTGAGGTTGCCGTGCGTGATCTACGCAATGACACATCCGGACTGCTCCGTCGCGCTGACGCAGGCGAAGAGATCGTGATCACGGTACGAGGTCGGCCCGTGGCGGCACTTGTGCCAATCCGTGAATCGCGGCGCCGGTGGGTCGCGAAGACAGAGATCATCCGGCGGCTACGGCTGGCACAAGCCGACCCGGGGATGCGGGACGATGTCGAGCGGGTCGCCGGCGACACGACCGACGACCTCGGCCCCATCAAATGACCCGCTCGCGGGGCTTGCTCGACACCACGGTGTTTCATTGCGAACGAGTCTGGACGGCCCCTCCGGGACGACTTGCTCCCGGAGGAGGTGGCGATATCTGTGGTGACACTGGCCGAGTTGCGAGCTGGGGTGCTTGCGGCCAAGGACGTCAACACCCGGTCGCGCCGACTCGCCACTCTTGAGGCAACCTCCGACATCGAAGTCCTTCCAGTCGACGAAACCGTCGCCGCCGTGTGGACCGAACTGAGGGTGCACATTGCCGAAGCCGGTCGCCGGATCAACGTAAACGACATGTGGATTGCCGCCATCGCCATCGCAAACCGAATCCCAGTGTTCACACAAGACGCCGACTTCGACCCGCTCAAGGACGCCGCCGGATTCGAAGTGGTCCGAGTCCGAGTGCGAGCGGGCGGCGCGGACTGCGCCCACCCCGTACGACGCGTGGCCGGAGGTCACGCAACGCGCGGAGAGCGCCGCCAGTGGGCAGCTCACAGGGCTAGCCGCCGAGGCCACGGGCGTAGCTGTACAGATCCAGCACCGCGCATGCCACCGGGACGACCGCGACCACGAGAAGCACGTCGAAGATGTCGGCGAAACGCCCAAAGTACGGCGACGGCGGCCGCTTGCTATACGTGAGGCCCGCGCTGACCACCAGGCCGCCGACCCCGATCAGCCCGCTGACCATGGCAAAGAGCCGGTATTCGACCGGCAGCGCGACACCAAGGCCGATGGCGAGCAGGCTCAAGCCGGCCAGGCCCGAGGTGAGCATGGGGATCCGGTGCCGGCCGCTGGGGAACAGGCGTGCCCGGAGCACGAAGGCGAATGCGACCAGGCCAGCGAGGATGGGGCCGTCGACGGTCTGGGACAGCACCAGCACGACCTGGCAGGCGAAAGTCACGACGGCGCCGCCGAGGAGCAGGCCGGAGAGCATCTCATCGGAGCGCACCACGGCGGCGTACACCGACTCTCGTTCTGGCATTGGCTCGTCGGCGAGCAGCTCCTCTGGTTTCTGCGGCAGAGCCGGCACCGGCATCTTGCCCATCCGCATCGCCAGCAACGGGAACGCGGGGACGAACGCGACCACCACAGACACCACGACCGCGGCCACACCGTGTGGGGTGAAGCTGGTGAGGCCGAGCAGGCCGCCCAGGATGCCCAGCACCCCGACCAGGCTGCCACCGGCGAAGACGCGGGTGTACTCCGCGATCCCGATGTAGCCGATCACGCTGGCGACCAGGAGCAGGGTGGATCCGATCAGCACGTGCGGGGCGCCGAAGCTTTGCAGCCCCTCGCCGGTGGGCCCGACCAGCAGGAAGCCGCCGACGAGCGCGTACACCAGGCCTATCCCGCCGACGACTGCGCCGGCGATGGAGTCGCCGACGGCGCGGGAGAGCAGGATCCCGATGATCACAAAAACGAAGCCGAGGATCAGGGGGATCAGCCCTGCCAGGAACCAGGGCGGCCCGGAGAGCACCGCGAGCGCCAGCGCCACCAGGAAGATCAGGCAGGCGACGGACAGCGACGTGAATCGGGTGGCGCGCCCTGACCATGCCCGGCCGTACTTGCGGGCGCCGCCGGCGATCGCCTCGGCGATGTCGTCGTAGTCCAGCTCGGGCCACTCGGTACGACGCGCCACCAGGTGCAGCACTTCGCCATCACGTACCGTCTGGGCGCCCAGGGTGCGGGCTGGCTCAAGAGCTGCGCCGTCGGCGCGTCGCAACAACCAGCCACCGTGCAGCTCACCGTCGTCAGCGATGCCTTCGCCGGCGTGCCGGAGGACGCCGGGGAGCAGCTCGGCCAGCGGCACGTTCTCTGGAAGCGCCACGTCGATCCGCCGCTTGGGCGCCGCGACGGTGATTCGCGCCAACCCGGTCGCCGCATGTGTGCTCACGGTACGAGTCCACCTCCCCAATCCGCGCAGGCCCTCGCACAGGCCGCCCCACGGCCAGATCCCCGAAGCGCGGCAAGGTCCATCGACGCGTGGCGTTGCCTGCGGCTGCCCAAGGTAGCAAGAGAGTCCTTACCATGGGTCCGGCGCCGCCGGGATCTTTCGGGGTGGCTGACGTGTAAGCGGCACGGGGAGGTTTGTGTGGGCACGGTGGTGGTGAAGCGGCCCCAGCGCCGCGACGGCCCGGAGCTACCCGGCGGTGAGATGATCCTCGACCCGCCGCCGGAGATCCCGCCGCCTGGGCAGAACCAGACGTGGATGCGCACCATCACGATCCTGCCGATGATGGCCGGCACCGGCGCCATGATGATGCTGTTCGGCGCCCGGGGCGGGATGGGTCCGCTCGGCTACGTCGCCGGTGGCCTGTTCGGCGTGGCGATGCTCGGCATGTTGGCGACCCAGATCCTGACTCAGAGCGGCGGCCCCAGCAAGAAGGAGATGATCGAGGCCAGGCGCGACTACATGCGCCGGCTCGCGCAGACCCGCCGCACCATCCGGGTCGCGATCCGGGATCAGCGTCAGGCGATGTTCTACCGGCATCCCGACCCCGCCGCGTTGTGGTCGACGGCGGAGAGCGTGCGGCTCTGGGAGCGGCGTTCTTCGGATGGCGACTTCGGCGTGGTGCGGGTGGGCATCGGGCCGCAGGAGGTGGCCACGCCCCTGGTGCCGCCGGAGGTCCGCCCGGTGGAGGATCTGGAACCGGTCAGCGCTCAGGCGCTGCGGCGGTTTGTCACCACGTACTCACTGGTGCCCGACCTTCCGGTCGCCATGGCGTTGCGGGGATTCAGCCGGGTGTACGTGTGGGGCGAAGACCGCGAGAAGGTGCGCGGCATGCTGCGCTGTCTGGTCGCGCAAGCCACCGTGCTGCACGCTCCTGACGACATGCTGGTCGCGATCTGCTGCGCCCCCGACCGGCGCGCGGAGTGGGAATGGACGAAGTGGCTGCCGCACTCGATTCACCCGGAGAAGACTGACGCGACCGGGCAGTTGCGGCTGGTGGCCGGCACCGCCACCTCGTTGGAGGCGATGCTCGACGACGTGATCGCCAACCGGCCGCGTTTCAGCCCCACCGCGCCGCCGGTGGACGGCCCGCACGTCACGGTGATCCTGGACGACGGCGACACCGCCGGGTCCGACCACATGATGACCGAGGGCGGTGTCGAGGGGCTGACCGTGCTCGACATGACCAACAAGCCGCCCCGGCTGATCGACCGCTCCACTCTGGTGCTGGAGATCGACAACAAGGGCGACCTGTACAGCGCCACCATGGATGGCCGGGAGAAGGTCGGCCGGCCGGACTGGATCAGCATCGCCGAGTCCGAGGCGCTGGCGCGGCAACTGGCCCCGCTGCGGTTGTCCGTCGCCTCGCGGGGCGACCAGCCGATGTCCGCCGAGCTGGGGCTGGCTGAGCTGCTTGACCTCGCCGACCCGTACGAGCTGGACACGTCCCAGACCTGGGTGGCTCGCCCGAACCGGGACAAGCTACGGGTGCCGATCGGACTGGGGCCAGACGGGCTCCCGGTGGAGTTGGACATCAAGGAGTCGGCGCAGGACGGGATGGGGCCGCACGGCCTGCTGATCGGCGCCACCGGGTCCGGCAAAAGCGAGCTGCTGCGGACCCTGGTGCTGGCGTTGGCGACCACCCACAACTCTGAGGTGCTCAACTTCGTGCTGGTGGACTTCAAGGGTGGCGCCACGTTCACCACGCTGGACCGGCTGCCGCACACCAGCGCGGTGATCACCAACCTGGAAGACGAGCTGTCCCTTGTGGACAGGATGCTCGACGCGATCCAGGGCGAGCTGATCCGCCGCCAGGAGCTGCTACGCAAGGCCGGTAACTACGCGTCCCAGCGCGACTACGAGAAAGCGCGCGCCGCGGGCGCCCCGTTGGCGCCGCTGCCCAGCCTGCTGATGATCTGTGACGAGTTCAGTGAGCTGTTGACCGCCAAGCCCGACTTCATTGACATGTTCGTGCAGATCGGCCGGGTGGGCCGGTCGCTCGGCGTGCACCTGCTGCTCGCCTCACAGCGCCTGGAAGAAGGCCGGCTGCGTGGTTTGGACACGCACCTGTCGTACCGGGTTGGTCTGCGTACGTTCTCGGCGATGGAGAGCCGGGTGGTGCTCGGGGTGCCGGACGCGTACGAGCTGCCCCGCTCCCCTGGTCACGGCTACATGAAGTTCGGCACTGAGCCGCTGGTGCGGTTCAAGGCGGCGTACGTGTCCGGCGTGCACCGCAAGTCAGCTCAGGCCGAACGTCGGTTGAGCGGCTTGGAGACCGACCTGGTGCTCGATTTCTCCACGCACTACCAGGCCCCGCAGAAGACCGAGGAGGAGGTCAAGCCGCAGGTCCACGTCGAGGAAGACGCCGACGTGCTGAAGGAGACCCTGCTCGACGTGATGGTCTCCCGGCTCGAGGGCAAGGGCGTGCCGGCGCACCAGGTGTGGTTGCCGCCGCTGGCCGAGCCGCCCACGTTGGACCAGCTGCTGCCGCCGCTGACGACCGACCCGAACCGCGGGATCGCAGTCAGCAACCCGGATCTTCACGGCGCGCTGCAGGCCGTGGGCGGGATCGTGGACCGGCCGTTCGAGCAGCGCCGCGACTTGCTGTGGCTGGATCTGGCGGGGGCCGGAGGGCACGCCATTGTGGTGGGTGGCCCGCAGAGCGGGAAGAGCACGCTGCTGCGCACTTTGGTCACCAGCCTGGCGATGTCTCACACCCCCCGCGAGGCGCAGTTCTACTGCCTCGACTTTGGCGGCGGCGCGTTGATGGGCCTGCGTGACCTGCCGCATGTCGGCGGGGTCGCCACCCGGCTGGACGTGAACGCGGTGCGGCGTACGGTCTCCGAGGTCAACACTCTGATGGACACTCGGGAGCGCCGGTTCGCCGACCACTCGATCGACGGCATCGCCACGTACCGGAAGCTGCGCCGGGAGGGCAAGTTCACCGATGACCCGTTCGGCGACGTGTTCCTGGTGTTGGACAACTGGCTCACGATGCGCCAGGAGTTCGAAGATCTGGAGCCCGTGATCACCAAGATCGCCAACACTGGCCTCGGGTTCGGGGTGCACCTGATCGCGTCGGCCACCAGGTGGATGGACCTGCGCCCGGCGGTGCGTGACCTGTTCGGCACCAGGCTTGAGCTTCGGCTCGGTGACCCGACGGACTCCGCGGTGAACCGCAAGGCGGCGATGAACGTGCCCGAAGGCGCACCCGGCCGAGGGTTGACCCCCGACGGGCTGCACTTCCTCTCGGGGTTGCCCCGAATCGATGGGCGCCAGTCCGACAAGGACCTGGTGGAGGGCGTCGCGAAGATGGTGCAGACGCTCAAGAACGCCTGGCCTGGGCCTGGCGCCCCGGCGGTCCGGCTGCTGCCGGCCGAGCTTGGGTACGATCGGCTCCCCACCCCGGCGACGCAGACCCAGCGCGGCATCCCGATCGGGATCGCCGAGCACGATCTGCAGCCGGTCTACCTCGACTTCAGCAATGAGTCCCACCTGCTGCTGTTCGGAGACGTGGAGTCCGGCAAGAGCGCGTTCCTGCGCGCGTTGGCGCGGGGAATCGTGGAGCGGCACAGCCCGAGTCAGGCGAAGATCATGGCGATCGACTACCGGCGCAGCCTGCTCGGGGCGCTCAGCGAAGAGCACCGGTTGGGCTACGGCACGTCATCACAGGTGACGGCTGGCTTGATCAACCAGGTGGCGCAGGTGATGCAGGAACGGATCCCCGGCCCTGACGTCACTCCGGAGCAACTGCGGGCTCGCAACTGGTGGTCGGGGCCGGAGCTGTATCTGCTGGTGGATGACTACGACATGGTCGCCTCCGCCGGCAACAACCCGCTGCTGCCGATCCTCGAGTTCATCGCGCAGGGCCGAGACATCGGGCTGCACATGATCGTCACGCGTCGCATGGGTGGCGCTGGACGGGC
>JBOGDL010000485.1:0-10422 GCA_050701815.1 Micromonosporaceae bacterium
GAGTGGTCGCGGAACGGTGGGACCGGCCCGGGGTGTCTCCCGACCCGGTGGCCACCGCGTATCTCGCTTTCGTCGGAGTGGACGCCGAGGGCTCTCCGCGTCCGATTCCGCCGGTGCAGCCGGAGACTGACAGCGACCGCAGACGGGCCCGGGAGGCGGAGATTCGCCGGCAGCACAGGCTGGCTCGGCGGGACGCGATCCAAGCCTCCCGCGCCAACCCCGACCTCTAGCGGCGGCGCCGGCCGGTTCGGCGAGGCCCCCCGGACGCGCCGTGCCGGTGCGGTGGGCGCCTTCACGGGCGCTTCGTCATTTTGCGGCGCCTCGTCAGTTCGCAGGCGCCAGGTCGTGGCGATCCGCCCAGCTGGCCGCCGCCAGACGTCCCAGCAAGGCTGACATCTCGGCTTCGGGGCGCTGGGTGCTGGTGCAGCCCACGATCACGTACGGCGGCGCGTCGTCGGGGTACACCACACCCGCGTCGTGGCGGATGCCGGTGATCCAGCCGCTCTTGTGCGCGATCGGTGTGCCAGCCGGCAACCCGGACGGCAGGTCGTCGTTCTTCTGCTGATCCAGCAGGATCTGGCGCATCTCGCGGCACGCCTCGGGCGAGGCGATCTGCTCCAGCGCTGTCGCGCTCAGCAACGCGGCCAGGTCGGCGGCCGCCATCACGTTGTCGAGCCCGCCGTCGCGCGCGGCGTAATCTTCGATCCCGCGTCGCACCACGCTGTGCGCGGCGCCGGCCGCCGCCAGCGCCTGAGCCACCGGACCAGCGCCCACCTGCTCCCAGAGCAGGTTGGTGGCCAGGTTGCTGGAGACCACGATCATCCGGCGAGCCAGCCATCGCAGGCTCGCCGGCTCGCCCAGGGCAGCCCACACCTCGGGATCCGAGTCGTACCCGGAGTCCATCCGGAACCGCCCGGCGCCCGGGGCCGCGGAGTCGAAGTCGTCGTGCACCACGACCTGGCGATCCAGGTCCAGCTGGCCGGTGTCGGCCAGTCGCCACGCCGCCGCCAACACCGCGACCTTCATCGTGCTCGCGGGGTAGTGCGGGGCCCCGGCAAGCCGGGCGTACGCCGGCGCGGCGCCCAACCGTCCGCACCACACCGAGACCACACCATCGATGGCGGAGAACTCCGCTTCCATCGCCTCCAGATTCCGGGTCACCGCAGCAGCCTACGGTCGCCAGCGGCCCGCAGCCGCCGGCGGTGCGGTGGGGGAGGCGCGGGCATCGTCGGGCATGCGGTGTCAGCTGCGACGTCGGGCTCTGGCGCGCTCCCGCTCCTTGGCGTCGCGGATCAGCTTGCGGACCCGGATCGCGGCCGCGGTGATCTCCACGCACTCGTCCTCGCGGCAGAACTCCAGCGCCTCCTCCAGCGACAGCTTCCGGGGCGGGATCAGCCGCTCCAGCTCTTCTGCGGTGGAGGACCGCATGTTGGTCAGCTTCTTCTCCTTGGTGATGTTGACATCCATGTCGTCGGCTCGGGAGTTCTCGCCGACGATCATGCCCTCGTACACTTCGGCGCCGGGCTCCACGAACAGTGAGCCGCGTTCCTGCAGGTTGAACATGGCGAAGCTGGTCGCGGAGCCGGAGCGGTCGGCCACCAGCGAACCGGTCGGACGGGTGCGCAGCTCACCGAACCACGGCGCGTACGACTCGAACACGTGGTGCGCGATCCCGGTGCCCCGGGTCTCGGTGAGGAACTCGGTGCGGAACCCGATCAGCCCGCGAGCCGGCGCCAGCCACTCCATCCGCACCCAGCCCGAGCCGTGGTTGACCATCTGCTCCATCCGGCCCTTGCGGTTCGCCAGCAGCTGCGTGATCGTGCCCAGGTACTCCTCGGGCGCGTCGATGGTCAGTCGCTCCACAGGCTCGCAGGTCTTCCCGTCGATCTCGCGGGTCACCACCTGCGGCTTGCCCACCGTCAGCTCGTAGCCTTCCCGGCGCATCTGCTCCACCAGGATCGCCAGCGCCAGCTCGCCCCGGCCCTGCACCTGGAACGTGTCGGGGCGCTCCGTCGGCAGCACCCGCAGCGAGACGTTGCCGATCAGCTCCCGATCCAGCCGATCCTTGATCAGCCGAGCGGTGATCTTGGCGCCCTTCGCACGCCCGGCGAACGGCGAGTTGTTGGCGCCGAGCGTGACCGAGATCGCGGGCTCGTCCACGGTGATCAGCGGCAGCGGCCGGGGGTCGTCCGGGTCGGCGACGGTGTCGCCGATCATGATGTCAGCGATTCCCGCGATCGCGATGATGTCCCCGGGTCCGGCCTGCTCCGCCGACTTACGCTCCAGACCCTCAGTGAGCAGCAACTCGGTCACCTTGACCCGTTCCACGCTGCCGTCCCGGCGGCACCAGGCGACCTGCTGCCCTTTCCGGATCGTCCCCTCCCGGAGCCGGCACAGCGCCAGCCGGCCCAGGAACGGGGACGCGTCCAGGTTGGTGACGTGGGCCTGCAGCGGGGCGTCCTCGGTGTGCTCCGGCGCCGGGACGGTGTCCAGCAGGGTGCGGAACAGCGGCTGCAGGTCGGCGCTATCGGTTGGCGTGGACCCGTCCGCGGGCTGGTTCAGCGAGGCCACGCCAGCGCGGGCGCAGGCGTACACGATGGGGAAGTTGATCTGCTCTTCGTCCGCGTCCAGATCCAGGAACAGCTCGTACGTCTCGTCCAGCACCTCTTTGATCCGGGCGTCCGGACGGTCCACCTTGTTGATCACGAGCACGATCGGCAGCTTCGCGGAGAGCGCCTTGCGCAGCACGAACCGGGTCTGCGGCAGCGGCCCCTCCGAGGCGTCCACCAGCAGCAGCACCCCGTCGACCATGGTCAGGCCGCGTTCCACCTCGCCCCCGAAGTCGGCGTGCCCCGGGGTGTCGATGATGTTGATCACGATCCGCTCGCCATCGGGGGAGGCGTAGTCGACCGCGGTGTTCTTGGCCAGGATCGTGATGCCCTTCTCCCGCTCCAGATCCATCGAGTCCATCACCCGGTCCTCGGTCTGGCTCCGGGGATCGAACGCCCCAGCTTGCCTGAGCATGGCGTCCACCAGCGTGGTCTTGCCGTGGTCGACGTGGGCGATGATCGCGACGTTGCGAAGGTCTGAGCGAAGCGGCATGCCTCAATCCTCTCCGCCTGACCCGTGGCGATAGCGGGCGGGGGCAGCTTCTGTGGCGGGTAGCGCAGCGGCGGGACGCTGCCGGCCAGCCAAGGGACGCCGCCGGCCACTCAGGGGATCGGTCAGCACGGCGCCAGGGCGCACCTCGAATCGCGCTGGCGCACGTAGGATCGCCAGGTGGCTGGCGGTGGGTTCGAAGCAGAGCGTGAGCAGAGCCGTGACGGACTCGGAGCGGAGCGGGACGGCCTGGACGATCGGCTGGGCCGGCTCTGGACCCCGTACCGGATGGCGTACATCAAAGGGGAGAACCGGCCTACCGGCGGTGACGCGGACTCCGACGGCTGCCCGTTCTGTCAGGCGCCCGCCCGCTCGGACGCCGACGGCTTGGTCGTCGCTCGCGGGCAGCGGGTTTACGCGCTGCTCAACCTGTACCCGTACAACACCGGGCATTTGATGGTGTGCCCCTACCGGCACGTGCCCGACTACACCGACCTCGACCAGCCCGAGACCCTCGAGATGGCCCGCTTCACGCAGCGGGCGATGGCGGTGATCCGCGAGGTGGGCGGCGCCCATGGCTTCAACATCGGGATGAACCAGGGCAGCGTCGCCGGCGCCGGGATCGCCGGTCACCTGCACCAGCACGTGGTGCCGCGGTGGGGCGGCGACACCAACTTCATGCCCGTGGTGGGCCACACCAAAGTGCTGCCGCAACTGCTGGCAGACACCCGCGACCTGTTCGCCGAGGCGTGGCAGAAACGCTGACGAGGGTGGCAGCAGCCGGGACCAGCCCGGCGGCGCAGACAGAGGCCCGAGCAGCTCGCGGCCCCAGCTGGGCCCGGAGCGGGCCTGACCCAGCTGGGGCCGCGTCCGCTCACTGCTCGGCGGCCGCCTTGCGGACTTCCTCGACCAGGTGGGACGGCATCGGCTCGTACCGGATGAAGGCACGGCTGAAGACCCCGGTGCCGCTGCTCATCGAGCGCAGCTCAATCGAGTAGCGCACCAGTTCGGCAGCCGGCACCTCGGCCCGGATCCGGGTCCAGTCGGTCGCGGCCGGCTCGGTGCCGAGCACCCGTCCGCGACGGGACGACAGGTCGCCCATCACCGCGCCGACGTAGCTGTCGGGCACCCGAATCACCACTTCGTCGACCGGCTCCAGCAGGCTGACCTGCCCCTTCTCGGCGGCGTCCCGCAGCGCCAGCGCGCCTGCGGTCTGGAACGCGGCGTCGGAGGAGTCGACCGAGTGCGCCTTGCCGTCGAACAGGGTCACCTTGATGTCCACGACCGGGTAGCCCGCGATCATGCCGCGCTCCATCTGGGTGCGGACGCCCTTCTCCACGCTGGGGATGTACTGGTGCGGCACCGCGCCACCCACCACCTTGTCGAGGTACTCGAAACCCTCGCCGCGTGGCTGCGGCTCGACCTCGATGTCGCACACCGCGTACTGGCCGTGGCCCCCGGACTGCTTCACGTGGCGGCCATGCCCCTTGCTCGGGGCCGCGAAAGTCTCCCGCAACGCCACCTTCACCGGCTCGGTGGTCAACTCGGCGCCGCCCGCCCGGAGCCGGTCCAGCACCACGTCGGCGTGCGCCTCGCCCATGCACCACAGCACGGTCTGGCGGGTCTCGGCGTTGCGCTCCAGCCGCATCGTGGGGTCGCCCGCCACCAGCCGTCCCAGGTTCTTGGACATCGCGTCCTCATCGCTGCGGGTCTTCGCGACCACGGCCACCGGCAGCAGCGGCTCGGGCATCTCCCACGGCGCCATCAACAGCGGGTGCTCTTTGCTCGAGATGGTGTCGCCGGTCTCCGCCGAGCCGGACTTGGTGATCGCGCAGATGTCTCCCGCGACGCAGTACGGCACCTCACGCAGGCTCCCGCCAAGGGGTGAGTAGATGTGCGCGATCCGTTCGTCGGAGTCGTGATCCGGATGGCCCCGCTCGGTCAAGCCGTGCCCCGACACGTGCACCACGTTCTCCGGACGCAGCGTGCCGGAGAACACCCGCACCATCGACACCCGCCCCAGGTACGGGTCGATCGTGGTCTTCACCACCTCGGCCGCCAGCGGCCCGTCCGGGTCGCACGCGATGGCTTCGTGGGGGCCGCCGTCGATCGTGGTGACCGCGGGCAGCTCGTGTTCCAGCGGCGACGGGAACCCCTGCGTGAGAACCTCCAGCAACGCGTCCACGCCCACCTGGGTGTCGCCGCACACCGGGATCACCGGGAAGAACGAGGCTCTCGCGACCGCGGTCTCCAGGTCGTCGATCAGCGTCGCCTCGTCCAGCTGCTCGCCGGAGAGGTAGCGATCCATCAGGGTCTCGTCTTCGCTCTCGGCGATGATTCCCTCGATCAGGGCGTTGCGCGCCTCTTCGGTCGCGGACAGATGCTCCGCGTCCGGCTCGCGCACCTGCGGCGGGTAGCCGTCGGAGTAGTCGAAGACCCGTTGCGTGAGCAGCCCGACGGTGCCCACCACCTGGTCGCCCGCGTCATTGTGCAGCGGCAGGTAGAGCGGCAGCACGGGGTTGCCGGCGCTGCCCGCGCCGTCGCCGAACACTCGCTGGCACTGCGCGACCGTCTCCTCGAAGTCAGCACGAGGGTGATCGATCCGGGTGATCGCGACCGCGCGGGGCATGCCCACCGCTGCGCACTCATCCCAGAGACTCACGGTGGCGGTGTCCACTCCGTCCACTGCGGAGACCACGAACAACGCGGCGTCGGCGGCGCGCAGGCCCGCGCGCAGCTCGCCGACGTAGTCGGCATAGCCGGGGGAGTCGAGCAAGTTGATTTTGATCTTGTCGTGGGTCAGTGGGGCGCACGCCAGGCTGACCGAACGTTGCTGTTTGACGGCGGCCGGGTCGTGATCGCAGGTCGTGGTGCCGTCGGCAATGGAGCCAGCTCGGCCGATCACCCCGGTGCTGACCAGCAGTGTCTCGGCGAGCGTGGTCTTACCCGAGCCGGAATGCCCGACAAGCACCACGTTACGTACATTGCTGGGTGTATCCACCACCGGCGCAGTGCCGGTGACTCCCTTCTCCTGAGTCTTCTGCGCCATTTCGTGTACCTCCCTGCGTTGAAGGCGGGTAGCGGTCTGTGACCTGGACGTGTGATGTCGATCTTGGTCGAGCGAGAATGGATCAGGCCGCGGGTCGCTGCCTGGGTCCCTCGCAGCCGACTGGAGATCGGCGTCACACGCCCTTAAGTCTCACCGCCCTTCTGGCGATCCCACACCCGTACAGCCAAAGGCACAACCCTGACTCGCAAGAAGATCGCCCGTGAGCCGGAGGAAGATCGACTACGTGGCCGCGCCGGAGTTCCCGCTCGTCATGAGCGTGATCGCTGATGGCCGCTAGGGTGATGTCGTCCGGCAGGCGTGCAGTGGGCCAGCCTCGCCCGCCGGCCACACCCCATGATCCCTCCTGGCCCGCTGAGTGGACCGATGGCGAAGAACTTCAGCAGGGCCGCGCGCAGCGGGGTGGCCGCCGTGATGGACCCCGTCGGACGGGTGCTGGCGCGAGCCGGGGTGTCGGCGAACGCGATCACGGTCATCGGCTGTGCCGGCGTGCTCGTCGGCTGCTTCGGCTTCGTGACCCGCGGCGAACTGCTGGCGGGGACCGTGATCGTGACCCTGTCGGTGATGACCGACATGCTCGACGGCGCGGTCGCCCGAGCCAGCGGTGGCGCCAGCAAGTTCGGCGCCTTCCTGGACTCCACTATGGATCGGATCGCCGACGGCGCCGTGTTCGGCTCGCTGGCGTGGTGGTTGGCCAGCGCGGATCAGCATGCCTCCGCCGCTGCCGCGCTGATCTGCCTGGTGGCGGCGCAAGTGATCTCGTACGCCAAGGCGCGGGCCGAGGGCCTGGGCATCCGCTGCGACGTGGGCTTCGCCGAGCGGGGGGAGCGACTGGTCGGGGTCGGGCTGGGCGCCGTGCTGGAGGTGGCGGGGGTGCCGCACGCGTTGGCGGCGGCGCTGTGGCTGCTGGCCGGCCTCACCGTGTTCACGGTGGCGCAGCGCGTCGCCCATGTGCGCCGTGAGCTGCGTGACTCCTCGTCCGGTTTGGGCGCCGGCGGAGATGCCGAGCTCCGGGCGAACCCTTCGGCGCCCGGCCCGGGGGCCGGCGGAGATGCCGAGCGTCCCTCGGGAGTGGAGAATCAGCAGGGGGCAGGCGAATGAGCGGGCGACTCGTCGATTTCGGGTACGCGAGCGGCTGGATGCTGCTGCGTGGCGTGCCCGAGCCAGTCGCTCGCGCGGTGTTCCGGGCGGCGGCCGACATCGCCTGGCGGCGCGACGGCGCCGGCGTCCAGCAGCTGGCGCGCAACCTGCGCCGGGTGGTCGGCCCCCAGGTCGCCGCCGAGCAGTTGGATTCTCTGGTACGGGAAGGCCTGCGCCGGTACGCCCGGTACTGGATGGAAGCGTTCCGGCTGCCCGCCATGTCACCCACTGAGATCGTGGCCAGGTTCCACTTCCCCCAGCAGCAGGTGTTCGCTGATGCCGTGGCCGCCAAGCAGGGCCTGGTGATTGCGATGCCCCACATGGGCAATTGGGACCACGCCGGCGCGTGGGCCAGCATCAACGGCTGGCCCCTCACCACGGTCGCCGAGCGGCTGCGGCCGGAGTCGTTGTTCCGCCGGTTCGTGGCGTACCGGGAGGGGCTCGGCATGGAGATCCTGCCGCTCACCGGTGGGCCGGCGCCGCTGGACGTGCTCGCTGAGCGGGTCCGGGCCGGTCGGTTGGTCCCGTTGCTGGCTGATCGGGACCTTTCGGCGCGGGGGGTCGAGGTGACCTTCTTCGGTGAGCGGACTCGGATGCCAGCGGGCCCCGCGACGCTCGCGATCCGCACCGGCGCGCCGCTCTACGTGGTGTCGTTGTGGCACGAGCCGGGGCGCACCTGCGGTTCGCTGGACCCGGTGGCGGTCGCTGACACCGGCTCGCTGGCGCAGCGGGTGCGGGTGACCACGCAACGCGTGGCGGACCAGATGTCGGTGCGCGTCGCGGAGCATCCGCAGGACTGGCACATGTTGCAGCGGCTCTGGTTGGCTGACCTTGACCGCTCGGCTGCCGCGCAACGGGAGTTGTCCCACGCCGAGACGGCTGACGGGTGAGCGGGATGCGGATCGGGATTGTCTGCCCGTACTCGTTTGACGTTCCCGGCGGGGTGCAGCATCACATCCGCGATCTGGCCGGGGCGCTGATCCGGATCGGGCATGAGGTGAGCGTGCTGGCCCCCGCGGACCAGGACACCGCCGTCCCGGATTACGTGGTGTCGGTGGGACGGGCGGTGCCGATGCCGTACAACGGCTCGGTGGCCCGGGTGGCGTTCGGCCCGATATCCGCTGCCCGGGTGCGGCGCTGGCTGCACGCGGGCGAGTTCGACGTGCTGCACGTGCACGAGCCGATGGCGCCCAGCTTGAGCCTGCTCGCCTGTGTCGCCGCGCGCGGCCCGGTGGTGGCCACGTTCCACACCGCGCTCACCCGTTCCCGGGCGCTGGCGGCCGCGCAGGGGTTGCTGCAACCGGTGTTGGAGAAGATCACCGCGCGGATCGCGGTCAGCGCGCTGGCCCGAAAGGTGCAGGTGGAGCACCTGGGCGGGGGCGCGGTGGAGATCCCGAACGGGGTGGACGTGGCGCGGCACGCCACAGCTGAACCGTTCGAAGGCTGGCCCGGCGAGGGTGGAGCGATCGGTTTTCTGGGCCGGTTCGCTGAGCCGCGCAAGGGCTTCCGGGTGCTGCTGGACGCCTTCGGCCTGCTCGCCCCGCGACACCCGGGGCTGCGGCTGCTGGTGGCGGGGCCAGGCGATCCGAAGCGGGCGATCGATCCGGCGTTGGCGGAACGGGTGCGCTTTCTGGGGAAGGTGCCAGAGGCGGACAAGGCGCGGATGCTGCGCAGCCTCGACCTGTACGTGGCGCCCAACACCGGCGGCGAGTCGTTCGGCATGATCCTCACCGAGGCGATGGCGGCCGGCGCCGCGGTGGTCGCCAGCGACCTGGACGCGTTTCGCCGGGTTCTGGACGGAGGCGCCGCCGGAGCGCTGTTCCCGGTCGGCGACCCGGAGGCGTTGGCTGACGAGCTGAGCCGGCTGCTCGCCGACCCGGAACAGCGGGCGGCGCTGGCCGCGCGGGCGCGGGAGGCCGTGGCGGCGTACGACTGGCCAGTGCTGGCCGAGCGGGTGCTTGAGGTGTACGCCTCCGCGATCGACGCCAACGACCGGTTGGTCACCGGCGACGACGAGCCGCTGGAAGACCGGCTGTTCCCCAACCCTGGCGCCTGACCCGGAGGCTGGGCGCGCCGTGGCTGGGCTCGGGTGGCGGCGAGCCGGTCAGCAGCGGTGATGGTGGGGTTGGGCTCGGGTGGCGGCGAGCCGGTCAGCAGCGGTGATCGTGCTCGCTGCGTACGATGCCCGCCATGTGGTGGCTTGTCGGCGTGGTCGTGGGTGTGGTGTGGGTCGCCACGTATCTGACCTGGATCGCGGCCCGGGTGGATCGGCTGCACCACCGGGCCGGCGCCGCCTACTCGGCGCTGGACGCCCAGCTGGTGCGCCGGGCCGCGGCTGCGTTCGCGCTGGCCGACACCGAATTCGCGCGCGCCAGCCAGGCGCCCGAGGTCAGGAGCGCGGCCAGGGCCGCCCAACGGGCTGCGGCCGACAAGCGAGAGGTCGCGGAGAACAAGCTCACCCGGATCCTGCGCGAGCTGTCGCTGCCGGAGCGGGTCGCATCCCACGGGGAGGCTGACCCGGCGCCTCTGGTCCAGCGGCAGTGGCGGCTGCCGCCACCAGGGGTGTCGCAACTGCCCTCGCGGTTGCCGCAGGATCCCGCGGTGATCGCCGCGGCTGAGGTGATCGCGGCCAGTCGCCGGGTGGCGCTGGCGCGGCAGGTGCACAGCGATCTGGTGCGGGACACGTTGGCGGTACGTCGTCACCCGGCGTCACGGCTGCTCCGCTTGGGTCGGAGGCATGCGCGACCGGCGTACTTCGATATCGAGGACCCGACTCTGGACGACCCGGCCAGACGCTGAGCAGCGGGGTGACCACGCCCACGACCGCGTGCGGGCCGAACCAGCTCTCGATTGAGGGCCGGGCACACCCCTGACGGACCTGGTCAGGCGGCCTCTCAGGCCACCGCTTGCGAATTGGCCACGGCGGTCGCGGCGACGTGCGACGTACCATGATTTCGTCCCCGGCGGGTCGATCGCGCGGGGCTCGCGTAGGTCCCCGCAGCCTGGCCCACGTGTCGGGAGACGGCGATTCAGGTGACCTTCAACCGTTGAGGAGCTCACGTACCGTGTCTGAGCAGCAGAGCACCGCCACCACAGCATCCGCCCCCGGCACCGGC
>JBOGDL010000486.1:0-2325 GCA_050701815.1 Micromonosporaceae bacterium
GTAACCCGCACAAGGCGTTCGCGAGCGGGCCGGCGTGGTCGTACTTCATCGGGCCGTTCTTCCATCGCGGGATCATGCTGCTCGACTTCGACGAGCACCTGCGCCACCGCCGGATCCTGCAGCAGGCGTTCACCTCTGACCGGCTCCGGGGGTACCTGGACCGGATGCAGCCTGCGATCACGCAGCGGCTGGGCCGCTGGCAGCCCGGCCAACGGTTCCAGGTGTACCCGGCGATGAAGCAACTCACCCTCGACCTGGCCACCGACATCTTCATGGGGGGCCAGCTCAGCGACGAGGCTGACCGGCTCAACCAGGCGTTCGCGGATTGCGTCCGGGCCGGCACCGCGTACCTCCGGTTCAACCTGCCCGGGCTGCGCTGGTCGCGCGGGCTCGCCGGCCGCCGGAAATTGGAAGATTTCCTGTACGCCGCGCTGCCCACCCGGCGTGCCAGCGGCGGCGACGACCTGTTCTCGGTGCTGTGCCGCGCGTCCAGCGACGACGGTGACCGGTTCACCGACGAGGACATCGTCAATCACATGATCTTCCTGCTGATGGCGGCACATGACACCTCAACGATCACGATGACCGCGATGAGCCACTACCTGGCTCTACACCCGGAGTGGCAGGCCCGGTGCCGGGCCGAGGCACGAGCGCATGGTGGCGTGCTGGACTACCGGGAGCTGATGGCGCCGACATCCCTTGACCTGGTGATGAAGGAGTCGCTACGGCTGCTGGCCCCGGTGCCGTCGCTGCCGCGTCGCGCGGTGGTCGACACGGAGGTGCTCGGCTACCACATCCCGGCCGGGACAATGGTGGTGGTCAGCCCCCACGTGATTCACCACTTGCCCGAGTTCTGGCCGGATCCGGAGCGCTTCGACCCGGAACGGTTCGCTGAACACCGCCGGGACGACAAGGTCCACCGGCACGCCTGGACCCCGTTCGGCGGCGGCGCCCACAAGTGCATCGGGATGTACTTCGCGACCGTCCAGGTCAAGGCCGTGATGCACCAGATGCTGACCCGGTACGAGTGGTCGGCGCCGCCCGGGTACCGGGTGCGGTGGGACCACACCTCGCTGCCGCGTCCCAAGGACGGGCTGCCGGTGCGGCTGGTAGCCAGACGCTGAATGCCGTGGTGTGCCTGGCTACGGCCAGGCGCTCAATTGCTCAGCGGCAGCAGCCGTGCCTACGGCCAGGCGCCGACGATGTGTCCGGCGAACCAGATCGCGAACCCCAGCCACGCCGCCAAGAACACGAGCCGGCCCGGCGTCGTGTGCGTGCGGGCCCACCGGCGCACCGTCTCAGTCAGGGTGTCGCCGCGCTCGACATTCCTGAGGGTGAACAGCTCGTACCCGAGACCAGCCAAGATCAGAATGCCCCACACGATGTCTGCTGTGGACATCACGACCTCCCACCGGGGATGCATGACGTGCTGAGGATGTGCTCACGATCCCACACCCGGCGGGTACGTGCGATCACAGGCTGATCGCGCCCGGGTGGTGCTGAGCCGGTCTTGTCTCACCTGGATGGAATGTTGCTGATCAACTCGTACGTGAGAGGTGTGTTCAGTGGGAATGGTGGTCTCCTTCAGGCGTGTCACACCCGAGGAACTGGACAAGGCCAGGGCGGATCCATTCGGGTGGCACGAGCGCGCGCCCGAGCCGGGCCCCGAGGAGCCTGACGGCTACCTCGACAAGTCATGGGCTGGTCTGAAGTTCCTGTTCGATCAGGCCGAGGTGCCTATCACCCTGATGGATCCCGGCGACCTGCTGGACGATGAGGGCGCGTTCTGGGGCTGGAGCGTCGGCACGGTCGCCGAAACCGCGCACCAGCTACGTGCGGCGCCATTCGAGCAGCTGGCTCGCCACTACGACCCGGCCCGCATGACGGAACAGGACATCTACCCCAGCATCTCTGGGAACGGGACGAGGACGCCATCGAGGACCTGAGAAGCGGCCACGAGATCATGGCCCGCTTCTTCGAACGTGCCGCCGCGACCGGCTCCGCCGCCATCATGCACTTCAGCTTTTAGCTGTCGAGGAGTTACGGTCGCGAGTAGGTAGCGGAGCGTCAGTGTGGTTCGGGAGGCCCCATGCCCCGCCGTGTCACGGTAGATCCGCGATTTGGCAGCGAGTTGCGCAGGTTGCGTGAAGCAAAGCATTTCTCGTTACGAGACCTGGCTGCACTGTCGTACTTCGGCAAATCCACGCTGTCGGATCTGGAAAACAGTCGGAAGTCCCCAAGCGCCGACACCGCTAGGCGTCTCGATGACGCGCTGGACGCGGATGGCGCGTTGGCAAGACTGGTTTCCGAGGTGTCGGCGCCGGC
>JBOGDL010000487.1:0-4838 GCA_050701815.1 Micromonosporaceae bacterium
TCGCCCTTGTCGTGCGAGATGATCTTGAACCTCGATCCCCGGGGGAGCAGAATCTCCTGCTCCGAGAGGATCGACGACATCTCCCCGGTGTAGATCAGCTTGGCCCCACCGTCCACATAGATCGTGATCTGGGCGTCGCCGTCCTCAAGGGAGAAATTGCCCCGCCCGACCGTTGTGGAAGAGAAGGCGTCGTCGCTGAACTCCATGCCCTTCAGATCGTGATCGCGGCCCAGAATCTCGGTCAGGTTCCGAACCTGTCGCCGGAGATCGACTGGCTCAGCCGTGGGCTCCATGTGTGGGTACGCCCGAGTGACCAGGTTGACCGCGTTCGAATCCTGCCGCGCCTGCTGGTGGCGCTCCTGCACGTCGGCGATGTGCGCGTACGCATCGGTGGCGGCGAGTTCGTCGGCTGAGATGTCACGCCGCGCGAACTCCGCCCGTTGCTCTGGCGTCAGGCCGCGCGCCAACTCGCGGAGCGCGTTGTTGATCCGGATGTAGTGCCTCGGCTCGACGCTCGTGTAGTGCTGGAACGCCGCGACCGTCTCGTCGGTGATAGCCGCTGGACGATCACCGAGTTGCCATCCTCGACCGTTCGGAATCAGGTTCAACGCGTTTCGACCGGTGACAGACTCACGCTGGAGCCGTTCGTCGCGCTGCGTTTCGAACGGGTCAGCCGACTGGGGTTCGGCGCCCGCTTGCGGCGCCGCCTCAAGTCTGAGCGCGTTGCGGATGGACCGGGGCACGATCCCGTTGAAGCTCGCCTTCAAGCGACTGCCATGGGAACGGTTGTCGCCCGAGCCGGCGTGCCCCTCGGCGGCCTGCTGCCTGCGCTGCACGTCGTCCAGAGGGGCTTGCCGCGGATCGGCAGGCGGGTGCTCACCCTCGGGCTGTTGCGACGTGCCGGCGGCAGGCTGCGTCGTGCTCGGCGGCGTCCCGGGCCGCGACGGTCGCTGCAGCGCCCATTGCACTGCGGTCGGGGGCTGGGCGGTCTGCGGCTGAGTCGTGGTGGGCGTGGGTGACGCAGGCGCTTGCGGCGCGCGGGGCAGGCCGGTGGACTCCAACACGTCCTGGTGGGGGACGTCGGTCACGGTCGAATACACGATGACGTTGTCGCCCTGGTCCTCGAGTAGCCGGACGCCCGTGACATCGACGTTTCGGTCGCGGAGTTCTTCGACGGCGCGCTGGGTCTGGACATGCTTGGGCCAGTAGTGGCCGCTGTCGTTGCCCATCCGCTTGATCACACCGTCATGCACGATCCAGGTGCCGCCCGCGGCGATGGAGCGCCCGTCAAGGAACGTCGCGTGGTTGACCTCCATGTTGTTTATGGACGGACTGGTGAAGCTGTAGATGTTGCCGGCGGCGTCCATCACGAAGTTGGCGGCGCCAACGTCGTACCCAGCCCAGGTGCGGGCACGCCGGGTGTCAAACAGCTTGCCTTTGCTGTCGCGGAGCCTGCCATCGGGGCCGACCCTGATCCGCGCTTCTTCACGTTCGGTGTCGTTGAAGCGGTACTCGTTCCGCACTCCCTGGAACTTGTCCCGCATCGGGAAGGTCTCGTGCTTGGGCTCAGTGAGCCGACCAGCATCATCTGCCAGTGACTCTTCCGCCAGGGCCTGGGTGTGGGATTCCAGGTCCAGGCTGCTGACAGTGACGATGACAGCGACGCTGCTCGGCTCCGACGCGCCGGACCACAATCTGCCCGCTGCCTCACTGGACGATGCGCTATCGAAGGGTGAGCTCGGGGCCCAGTTCAGGGTCCACTCGGCCGCACCGCGACGAGTCTCACCGGCGGGATTCGGAGGAACATCCGTGTAGAACTCGAAGCCCGGAGTTCCAGGTGGCAGGCGCCCCTCGATCGCGCGCGCCATCGGCGCCCTGCCCAGGACGTCGGACCCCATGCCGGACAGCTGCTGGGCGCCCACCATTTGCTGCGCCACTTCAGGAGTCATCTTCGCGTTCAGCGGCACATGGAAGGGCCCGTACTTCGCAGGACCGTTCTGGTCGATCCACTGCGGCCTGACCGTTTCCAGGAAGCTCGGCAGCGGCGCGCCCTCTGGTCGCGTACGCAGGAAAGCGGTGGCCTCCGCGTCAGTCCTCGATGTGGTGATGTTGATCTGGTGGGGCTCCAGGACGATCCCGGCGTCTTCCAGTTTGCCCAGGAACTGGTACGTGTACCGGGCAAAAGTCCGGTACGCGGCCACACTGCTGTCGGAGACACCGACGACCCGACCGTTCTCCACCTCCAACGTCACGGCAGCGGCGACGTCCGCTCCCCCCAACAGACTTGAGTGGTGGAAGACCTGCGGCTCAAATTCGTTCGACGCGTAGATCCGGCCGTCTTTGTCCATAACGGCCATGGCGGCAGGGAAGCCGTTGACTCTGGCCTGCCCGTCACTCGTGTCGAATGGCTGGCCGTTGAGGTACAGCAACGGTTCGCCGTTCTGGTCGCGTTCGATCGTCAGCTCGTACGAGCCGCGATCCTCGGGTTTCACGTACCGGGCGGGGTTGTGATCGTACGACTGCTCGTCGTCGTACTCATTTTTCAATGGTGTGAGCATGAGCGGCTGCCCGTGCTGACTCTGGGCGGCGTCGGCCATGTCCGACTGTTCGTTGACGGCGCCCTCGGAACGGCCACCGCCGTTCAGCACCGTCTCCAGAGAACCCGGCTCGAAGTCGGGGAGCGACGGGGTGTCGAGCAGCCGGCGCAGACCCGAGGACGGCTCGTGGTCAAGGTCGTCAGAGCTCGCCGATCTAGTTCTGCCGGTGGCCTCGTCTGAGTTGGCGGATCGCCTGACCTGAGCCGGGTCTGGCATCGCGGCGAAACCGTCAACGTCCCGGTACGGCTCGGACGTCACGAACGACGCCTTCGCGCCCTCCATCTGCAGCACCTGCGCATGCCGTAGCAGCTTGACGCCCTCGACTGGCACGCCCGCGGACCGCAGCCGCTCAACGAACTCTCGCGTCTTGCCGTGCTTCGTCTGGTAGTGGCCGGTGTTGTTCGTGATGACCTTGACAACCCCGTTGATCACCTGAATCTCGCCAGCAGCCATCACCTGCTCGCCCGCCAGGAAGCTTGAATGCTTGATCGATCTGTCGCCGAGCATCTCCTCAGTGGCGGCGTAGATGTTGCCGGCGGCGTCCATCACGAAGATCGCATGCTGAATGCCGAGATAGCGCCCGACGGACAGGCGGGTGTCGAACAGGTTCCCGGCGGAGTCGTACAGCTTGCCGTCGGGGCCGATGCGCAGCCGATACCGCTCCCGCTCCGCTTCAGTGAAGTACCTGGTTCCTCTGGGCCTGTGCTGCTCGCCCTGATGGGCCTCGCGCATCGACGTCAATTCGTCGTCGCGGTACCTGGGCTCTGTCGCGGGGCCGCCGTCGTCGGCGCGGCGGGCTTGAGCCTCGTTGTCCGCAGCGACTTGCGCGCGAGTGGCGCTCTGGGTGACCGTGACCGGGAACTGGTCAACGCTCCCCTCCAGCGCGACAGCGTCCTGGGGCAGGCTCCACTTCGCGACCCCGCGCATGGTGCTGCCGGCGAGGTCCGGACGCTTGTCCGTGTAGAACTCGATGCCGGCGACGCCTGCGGGAAGGTGGCCTTCAAACGCTCGCGCCGTCAAGGTGGAGCCGAAGACGTTGGACGGGATCGTGGGAAGCTGCAGCGGGCCGAGGTGCTCCCGGTCAGCTAGGTCAGCGATCTGCTCCGTGGTCGCCGGGATGTGGAACGGCCCGTACGAGCCATGCGGACTCCCGCCTGCGTCCCATTGGGGCCGTATTGAGGTGAGGAAACTTGGCTGAGCGCCGGTTTCGTGGTGGCCATCCGTCCACGCGTCGAGGAACAGCTGCCACTCAAGATCGCTGAAGGCTTTCTGGAAGTCGGTTTGCTCTGGCTCCACGACGATGCCGGCGTCTTCCAGTTCAGCCAGGAACTGGTACGTGTGCCGCAGCGGAACGTCGTACGCCGCGACCCCACGATCGGAGATCGCCACCACGCGACCGTCACGCACTGACAACATCACCGCGGCGGCCACGGGCTCACCAGCCACCAGGCTGGAGTGATGGAACACCTCAGGTCGATACCGGTTCGACACCAGAATCCGGCCATCCGCGGTCAGCACGGCCATCGCCGCCGGCAGTCCGTTCGCTCGGGCCCGCCCGCCGCTGGTGTCAAAAGGCTCGCCGTTGAGGTGCAGCAACGGGTCGCCGTTCTCGTCGGGTTCGACCGTCAGCTCGTACCCGCCGCTGTCCTCTGGCTGCACGTACTCCGCGGGCCACGGCCGATCAGGCGACTCCTCCCCCCGGAACCCTTCGCGAAGCTCGGCGAGGAGCCGACGCTTCGGGGATGTCTCGCCCTGCGAGTGATCCGCTAGTCCTCGCAGAGTTGCTGGAGCTTGGCTTCCGTCGGCAGCGTCGTCCCGAGAGCCTTCGCGATCTGTTGCGCTTCCTTGCGGTCGATCAGCTTCCACCTCCGGCGATTCCGAGGATCGAAGATGATCGGAGCGGCGACCTCGGGTGCGAAGGTCCACTGTTCTTTCCGTCGGTCCCAGATCACCGCCTGGAGCGATCCCTGTGAAGTCTTCTCCACGATCAGGCCGATCGGCTGCTCTGTCTCGTCCCTCAGATACACCGCTCGGTAGTGAAACATCAGAAACTCCCTCAACCTCCGGGGGTCCGAAGGCAGCGTCCGGATCGAAACCTGGCAGATCCGACAACTCAAGATCGAATTGCCTCAACACTTGCTCGAACGTGAAGCCCAGCTGTCGGAGCCTAGCCCCGTACGCCTGGATCACCGCTGGGTGATCGTCAGCCCAGGTGGCGAAGCTACGGGTCTGCGCCGGCGG